>NZ_JAGIYX010000013.1:0-224207 GCF_017813315.1 Kitasatospora sp. RG8 | reverse complement strand
GGAGGGCCGCCCCTACGACACCCATGTCCTCCCGCCCCGCCCACCGGCCCCCACCCTGCGCCCGGTGGACCTCGACACCCTCCCCGAGCTCACCGCCGAGTCGGGCCGCGGCCTCTTCCTGATCCACGCCCTCACCGACCACGTCCAGCTCCGCAACCACCCGCTCCGCGGCGCGATCGTCAGCTTCGACAAGATCCTCAAGTGGCAGGACGACGCCCTCCTGAGGGCGGCCTCGTAGCGCTGCTGCGGGCTTGGCCTACAGCACCGCCAAAGCTGGACTTCTCGGCCTCACCAGGTCGCTGGCCAGGGAACTTGGACCGGCCGGGATCTGTGTGAACACTGTCCTGCCCGGGGCGATTCAGGTCGAGGCGGAGAACGACCTACCCGCCCACCACCGTGCCCGACCCGAGGACCAGATCCGCCGCCAGTGCGTCCAGCGCCGGGGCCGCCCCGAGGACGTCGCCGCCGCGGTCGCCTTCCTCGCGGGCCCCAGCGCGTCCTTCATCACCGGCCGGTCGTTGCACGTCGACGGCGGCCAGCTCCTCCACTGACCTGCCCCACACGCCGAGACCACAGACAAGGAAGAGAACACCATGCAGCACCGCGTCCGCGCCGTCCTCCTCACCCCGAACAACACCATGCTGCTGATCAAGCGCATCCGCCCCGGCATCGACCCGTACTGGGTGATCGTCGGCGGCAAGATCGAACCGACCGACGTCAGCCCTGAAGAGGCCCTGCTGCGCGAGGTCCGCGAGGAGATCGCGGGTGAGGCCGAGATTGTCAGCCTCCTCCACACCATCGAGACGGACGACGAGCGCCAGGACTTCTACCTCGCCACCATCGGGAAGTGGAGCTTCGAGGACCGCACCGGACCCGAGTTCAGCCAGGAAGGCCGGGGCGAGTACATCCTCGAAGAGATCCCCCTGGCTGCCGACGCCCTCGATGCGCTCAACCTCCTGCCCCAGGACTTCGCGGCCGTCCTGCGCGACGCCGTCGAGCGAGGGGAACTCCTCGCCGCCCGCTGACCGCAAAGGTGGCCGGGTCGGCTCGGCCACCCGACATTCGCGCGCAACCCGCGACGGCCACCGCACACGGCTCCGCCAAGAAACGACAGTCCTTGATGTGATCAAGACCGCTGCGGCAAAAGGACCTTGGCGTGGGGGGTGACGTGGTACGTCTCGTGGTCCAACCGAAAATAGGCGACACCGGCGGTGCTACCAACACCCCGGGATCCGATTGATCATCGCTGTCCCTACTGAACCGGCTGGTCTCCCCGGCCATCGCGGGGGCACATCTGGGGCACATGGGGGCCCAAAGTGCCGCTGACCAGTGCGAACTACTGAAGGTAGTTTCGCCTGGTCAGCAGCACTTTTCTGATCGAACCCGCAGGTCACGGGCTTGCGGGGACCAAAAGATCCTCAAGTGGCAGGACGACGCCCTCCTGAGGGCCTGCTGAACGCGGGAACGCCGAAGGGGTACGGGCAGCGCGCCCGTACCCCTTCTTCCGCTGCCGACCGGGGTCAGCTGTGCGAGCCGGCCTTGCGGCGGCGCAGGACGAGCAGGGTGCCGACGCCCGCGGCGAGCACGGCTGCGCCGCCGAGGGCGATCGGGAGGGTGTTGGAGCTGGAGCCGGTCTGGGCCAGCTGCGGGCCGGCCTTCGCAGAGGACGAGCCCGACGGCGACGCCGGGGCGCCCGCGGTGGTGGTGGCGGCGTTCTTGTCGGCCACCTTGAACAGGCCGTCCACCCGGAAGCTGCCGTTGAAGTCGATGCAGCTGTCGGTGGCGGGGGCGCCCGGGACGTCCTTGGGCTGGAAGGTCTCGGAGTCGGCGTCGAGCTGGGCGTAGTAATCGCCGGTGAGTGCCTTGTCCGTGGGCGTGACGCGCACCTGGAAGGCCAGTTTGGCGCCCTTGGCGAGCTTGTGAACGCCGAGGTCGACCATCAGGTAGGGGCCGCCGGCATTCACCGTGCCCGCCTCCGGGGTCTTCCAGTCGCCACCGGGCAGCTTCACCTGGATGGTGAAGGCGTCCGCGCCCCAGGTGACGGGGTTTCCGACCGGCGCCTCGACGACATCGGTGAGGAAGAAGTAGGTGTTCACCTTCTGCAGGTCGACCGAGGCGGTGTTCTCGAAGGTCACCGACAGTTCCCCGGCCGCACCGCCCTTGACCAGGGTGGTGTTGGCCAGGCCGCTGCCCGTGGTCTTCAGTTCGAGGGTGCGGTAGCCGCGGCAGCCGGCGCCGGACGGGGTGGGCGTCGGGACCGGAACGGTCGGCCGGGCGGTGGGCTTCGCCGTGGCGGTGGCCGACGGGGTGCCCGTCGGGGAGGCGCTCGGAGAGCCGGTCGCCGTGGGAGTGGCCGACTTCGTGCCCGTCGGGGTCTGGGTCCCGGTCGGGGTGGGCGTGGCCGAGCTGGTGGCGGTCGGGCTCGGCGAGACGGCGACGGCGCCGGCGGTGGCCGTGCCGACCGTCGCGCCGAGCGAGAGCGCGAGCAGCGTGGACGCGGCCAGTAGGCGGGAAGAGCGCACGGTCTTTGCCCCCAATAAGGTGAATTCTGTCTCTGTCTGCGCGACTTGGCGCCTAATTGTGATCACCGCCAAGTGCGCAGGAGCGGCACCCTATCGAGGAGGTGCCGACCGGCTCCCGGCCGGGGTGACCGGAGCGGACCTACGCTGGCGCGATGGGTGCGGTGGGCGAATGGGATCTGCGGCGGCTGCGGGTGCTGCGGGCGGTCGGTGAGTGCGGGACGGTGACGGCGGCGGCCGAGCGGCTCTGCCTCTCGCCGTCGGCGGTCTCGCAGCAGGTGTCGGCGCTGGCGAAGCAGCTGGGCGCGCCGATGCTGGAGCCGTACGGGCGGCGGGTGCGGCTGACCAGCGCGGCCCGGCTGGTGCTTCGCCACGCGGAGCTGGTCTTCGGGCAGCTGGAGCGGGCCGAGGCGGAGCTGGCCGGGTACCTGCACGGCGAGGCGGGCGAGGTCCGGGTGGGCGCGTTCGCCACCGCGATCGGCGGGCTGCTCGTGCCGGCGATCGCCCGGCTGCGCGAAGCCGCGCCGCGGCTGGCGGTGCGGGTGGTGGAGGCGGAGGCAGCCGGGGCGTACGGGCTGCTGGCGGCGGGCGACGTCGACCTGGCGTTGTCGCTCGCGGTGCAGCCGGCCGGCGGCGACCCGCGGTTCGTGGAGTCGGTGCTGCTCAGCGACCCGCTGGACGTGGCGCTGCCGCCTGGCCACCCGCTGGCCGGCGTGCCGGGGCTGCGGCTGGCGGACCTCGCCGACGAGCCGTGGATCTACGGCGCCGCCGGGCCCTGGCGGGAGATCACGCTGGCGGCCTGCGCGGACGCCGGGTTCGTGCCGGAGCGGGCGCACACCGCGGCGGACTGGACGGCGATCCTGGCGATGGTCGCGGCGGGCCTCGGGGTGGCGCTGGTGCCCCGGCTGGCCTCGGCGGGCCGCGGCGGCGGCGCGGTGGTCCGGGCGCTGCCGGCCGACCTGCCGACCCGCCGGGTGGTCGCGGCGGTGCGGGCCGGGACGGAGGGGACGCCGCCGCTGCGCCGGGTGCTGGCGGCGTTGGCCGAGGTGGCGGGGACCGTGCAGACCGTTCAGTCGGAGTGAACGGTTTGCTCAGTTCTTTGTGATGGACCTGATCAGTGCCCCGGGTTCATGGTGGACGCATGGCCACCGACAACGCTCCCAGGACCCTTCCCGACGCCGACGCCCTGCCCTACGGGGGTGGCAACCCGTACGCCGACTACCGCTCCGGCGACTTCGCCTTCACCGTGCTGACCGACCTGGCCGACCGCCGGCTCGGCGGCGCCGTGATCGCCGCCAACGACGAGCTGTTCGCCGAGCGGGAGAACCTGCTGCTGCCCGAGCCCGCCGAGTTCCGCCCGCACACCTTCGGCAACAAGGGCCAGATCATGGACGGTTGGGAGACCCGCCGCCGCCGCGGCGCCGGCACCGACCGCCCGCACCCGACCGCCGACGACCACGACTGGGCGCTGATCCGCCTGGGCGTGCCGGGAGTCGTCCGGGGCGTGATCGTGGACACCGCGCACTTCCGCGGCAACCACCCGCAGCAGATCGGCCTCGAAGGCACCGAACTCCCGGGCACCCCGGGCCCGGAGGAACTGCTCGCCGACTCCGTCGTCTGGCACCCGCTGGTACCCCGCTCGCCGGTGCGCGGCCACGCGGCCAACGGCTTCACCGTCGAGGGCGGCCGCCGCTTCACGCACCTGCGGCTCAGCCAGTACCCCGACGGTGGCATCGCCCGGCTGCGGGTGCACGGCGAGGCCCGGCCGGACACCGCCTGGCTGGCCGCGCTCGGCACCTTCGACCTGGCGGCGATCGAGCACGGCGGCGCCGTCGAGGACGCCTCGGACCGCTTCTTCTCACCCCCCTCCAACCTGGCCCTGCCCGGCAAGTCCCGCGCCATGGGCGATGGTTGGGAGAACCGCCGGCGCCGCGACGACGGCCACGACTGGGTCCGGCTCCGGCTGGCCGGGCGGGGTGCGATCCGCGCCGTGGAGATCGACACCGGCTACTACGTGGGCAACGCGGCCGGCTGGGCCGCGCTCCACGGACGTGACGAGCAGGCGGCGGACCCGCAGGAGTGGTTCGAGCTGGTTCCGCGCACCAGGCTCCAGCCCGACGCCGTCCACCGCCTGGTGCTGGACGCCCCGCGGCCGGCCACCCACGTCCGGCTCGACGTCTTCCCGGACGGCGGCATCGCCCGGCTGCGGCTGCACGGCAGCCTGGTCTGAGCCCGCCGCCGCCGTCCGGCCGCGGTCCTGGCGCCCTCCCCGGTTGCCGGTGCCGGACGGCCGCCGGACGATGGGGAGATGATGCACCAGATGCGCGCCGAGTACGGCGACGGCGGCCCGGCCGCCGGGGTGAGGCTCTGGCACATGGTCCGCGGCTCCGACGCCGTCGCCATGTGCGGCCGGGACCTCGATGAGGGTGCGCCGATGCGGGAGCCGGTGGACTGGGGCAAGACGCCCGAACTCTGCTGCCACACCTGCGGGGCGTACTACCTGCGCGAAACGCCCTACCTGGGGAGCGAGCACCAGGGGAACCCGTAGGCGTGCGACGGTCGGCGCCGGTACCCGCGGGCGGGTCTACTGTGGTCGGCATGGATGAATCCCTGGTCCGGCCGCGGTCGTTGGTCCGCGAGGCCACCGGTCTGCGGGCCGGCGATCCCGGGCTGGCCGTCCACGTCGACCGGCTCTGCACCCGGATCGAGCAGGTGGACCCGCTGCTCCACGCGTTCGTGCCCGAGCCCGGACGGCCCGGGCGGCTGCACGCCGAGGCGCGCGCGCTGGCCGCGCGCCACCCCGACCCGGCCACCGCGCCGCCGCTGTACGGGGTGGCGGTCGGGATCAAGGACATCGTGCACGTGGACGGCCTGCCGACGCACGCCGGCTCCGCCCTGCCGCCCGGTGTGCTGGCCGGGCCGCAGGCCGCCGTGGTGGACCGGCTGCGGGCGGCGGGCGCGCTGGTCGCGGGCAAGACGGTGACCGCCGAGTTCGCGGGCACCGCCCCCGGCCCGACCCGTAACCCGCACCACCCCGGACACACCCCGGGCGGTTCCAGCAGCGGGTCGGCGGCGGCGGTCGCGGCGGGGCTGGTGCCGCTGGCGATCGGCACCCAGACCGGCGGCTCGGTGATCCGGCCCGCCGCCTACTGCGGGGTGGTGGGCTTCCGTCCGACGCACGGGCGGATCCCGATGGACGGGGTGATCCCGCACTCGCCGACCTTCGACACCCCGGGCCTGTTCACCGCGGACCTCGCGGGCGCCGCGCTGGCGGTGCCGCTGCTCTGCGACGACTGGCGCGCCGAGGAGGCGCGGGCGGCCGGGGCCGCCGCGCCACCCGTTCTCGGCGTGCCGGCCGGCCCCTTTCTGGAGCAGGCCGGTCCGCAGGCGCGGAAGGCCTTCGAGGAGCAGCTGGAGCACCTGGCCGCAGCTGGGCTGAGGGTCCGTCGGATCGAGCTGCCGGCCGACCTCGCGGAGCTGTTGGGCCTGCTGCGGACGATCAACCGCTTCGAGCTGGCCCGTACCCACGCCGACTGGTTCGTCCGCTTCGGCGGCCTCTACCGGGCGGAGACGGCGGCCGGGATCCGGCACGGCCAGGCCGTCCCGCCGGAGGACTACGAGGCGGCGCTGCACGCCCGTGAGCACCTGTGCGGCCTGCTCGCCGAGGCCTGGGCGGCCTCGGGGGCGGACCTCGTCCTGACGCCCGCGGCGACCGGGCCGGCCCCGGCCGGGCTGGGGACCACCGGTGACGCGGCGATGTCGCTGCCGTGGAGCTTCGCCGGGCTGCCGGCGCTCACCCTGCCGGCCGGACCGGCGGCGGACGGCCTGCCGCTGGGCCTCCAGGTGGTCGCCCCGGCCGGCGCCGACGAGCGGCTGCTGGCGCAGTCGGCTCTGCTGGAAGCGGAGTTGGGGGCGCACCGCCGGGGCGAGTAGGGGGTTAACCCCCGCCCGGATCCGCCGGACCGCCGCACTGCGTCCGCGCCCTGCCGCGCGGGAGGGTGGGGCCATGCCGAAGCCGCCCCGTCACCCCAGTCCGCAGTGCCGTTCCCGCCGGGCGGGCCGCGCCCCGATGCGCCCGGGGGTGCGGGCCTGATGCTGCTCTCCTACGCACTCCAGAGCCTGAACGCCCGCCGGTCGAGCTTCGTCGGCGCCTTCTGCGCGTTGTTCTTCGCGGCCCTGACCGTCACCGCCTGCGGCACCCTGCTGGAGACCGGCCTGCGCGGCGAGATCCGCACCGAGCGGTACGCGGGCGCCCCCCTCGTGGTGGCCGGCGACCAGCAGGTGCACCAGACCGTCGTCAAGGACAAGGGCAACGGGAAGACCAAGACCAAGGAGAAGGCCAAGCCGCTCGCCGAGCGGGCCTGGCTGCCCGCCGCGCTGGCCGACCGGATCGCCGCCGTGCCGGGCGTTCGCGCGGTCGTCCCCGAACTCACCTTCCCCGCCCAGCCGGTGGCCGCCGACCGGCTCCCCGGGTACGGGCACTCCTGGGCCTCCGCCGAGCTGACCCCGTTCACCCTCACCGAGGGCCGGGCGCCGGGCGCCGACGACGAGCTGGTGGTCGACGCGGGCCTCGCCGCACGGGCCGGACTGCACGTCGGCGACCGGCTGACCGTCCGCTCCACGCAGACTCCGGCCGCCTACCGGATCTCCGGCGTCGCCGCCGCCCGGGGAGTCGAACTGACCGCGCAGAGCGCGTTGTTCTTCAGCCCGGCCGAGGCCGGGAGGCTGGCCGACCGGCCCGGCCAGGTGGCCGCGATCGCCGTCCTGCCGACGCCCGGCACCGACCCGGCGAAGCTCGCCCGCGACCTCGCCCCGGCGCTGGCCGGCGGCAACGCCGTCGTCCACCGCGGCGCCGACCGCGGGCAGGCGGAGTTCCCGGACGCCGCCGGTGCCCGGGTGAAGCTGGTCAGCATGGGCGCCGCGATCGGCGGCACCGCGCTGCTGGTGGCCGTCCTCGTGGTCAGCGGGACCTTCGCCCTGATGATCCAGCAGCGGGGCCGGGAGATCGCGTTGCTCCGTGCGGTGGCGGCGACGCCCGGGCAGGTGCGGAAGATGATCGGCGGCGAGGCGCTGCTGCTGGGTCTGGCCGCCGGCCTGCTCGGCTCGCTGGCCGGGCTGCCGGCCGGCGGGTGGCTGTACGACGGCTTCGTCGGCCTCGGCGCGGTGCCGGAGACGCTGCACCACACGCTCAGCGTCTTCCCGCTGTTCGCCGCGGTGCCCGCGACCGTGCTGGCCGGCTGGGCCGCCGCCCGGATCTCGGCCCGCCGGACGTCCCGGATCCGCCCCGGCCAGGCGCTGTCCGAGGCCGCGGTCGAGGTGCCGGGCGCCGGGTGGGCGCGGGCGGTGGCGGGCGTGGTGGTGCTGGCCGGCGGCATCGTCCTGGTCGCCGTCCTCGCCGCGCTGGACACCGAGAAGGCGGCCACCCCGGTGACCTTCGCCGCCGTGGTGGTGCTGGCCGTCGCGGTCTCGCTGCTCGGCCCGGTGCTGGCCCGGGGCGCGTCCGCCGTCCTCGGCGGGGCGCTGCGGATCTTCCCGGTGAGCGGCCACCTGGCCGCCGCCAACCTGCGGGCCGAGTCCCGCCGGCTCGGCGCCGCCGCCGCGCCGCTGGCCCTGCTGACCGCGATGGTCTGCACGGTGCTGTTCACCGAGTCCACCCTCGGGGGCGCGGCCGCCCGGCAGGCCGAGGACGGCGTCCGGGCCCCGTGGACGCTGGCCGCGAGCGCGCCGGGGGTGCCCGGCCGGGCGGCGCAGGCCGTCCGGGAGCTGCCCGGCGTCACCGCGGCGACCGAGGTGCTCCGCAGCTCGGCCCGGATCGACCTGGAGAAGTACACCGTGCAGGGCGTGACCACCGGGGGACTGGCGGCGGGCTGGGACCCGGACGTCACGGCGGGCACGCTGGCGGGCTTCGGCGACGGCGACCTCGCGGTCAGCGCGACGGCGGCCGGCGCCCTCGGGGTCCGCCCCGGCTCCACCGTCCGGCTGGTCCTCGGCGACGGCACCCCCGCCACCCTGACCGTCCGGGCCGTCTACGCCCGCGGCCTCGGCTTCGGCGACCTCACGCTCTCGCACGCGCTGCTGGCCCGGCACGTCGACAACCCGCTCGCGTCGGCCGTCCTGGTGGCCGGTGACGGCCGGGTCACCCGGGAGCGGCTGACCGCTGCGGTGGCCGGCTTCCCCGGGGTGCGGGTGCTCGACCGGGCGCAGGCCGGGGAGATCACGGCCGAGGCCCGGCAGAACGGCGCCGAGGCCAACTACCTCGGGATGGCCCTGGTGCTCGGCTTCACCGCGATCTCGGTCGTGAACACCCTGGCCATGGCCACCGCCGACCGCCGCCGGGAGTTCGCCCTGCTCCGGCTGACCGGCACCACCCGCCGCCAGGTCCTCGGAATGCTGCGGTTGGAGTCGGCCGCGGTGGTGGTCACGGGTGTCACCGTCGGCTCGGCGATCGCCTTCGCGGTGCTCACCGCCTTCAGCCTCGGCATGACGGGCGCGGCCGGGGTGGCCTGGGGCTGGACCGGATACGCCGGGGTGCTCGCGCTGGCCGCGGTGCTGGCCCTGGCCGCCACCACCCTGCCGGCGAGGCAGGCTCTGCGGGCACCCGCCCTCGCCGTCCCGGCCGGGTGACGCCGGGCGGGTGGGAGCGGCGACCGCTATACCCTGGCTGGACGCAGGCGCACCGGGCGGCCCACGACTGTGGGCCGCCCGGCGGCGCTCCCGCCACGACGGACAGCTGAGGTGGACCGTGAGCGGTTCGGTCAAGGACGGACGCACCGAGGGACGCACGGCCGTCCGTGCCGACGGACGTGCCGACGGGCGGGTCGTGCGCGGCGAGGAGACCCGCCGGGCGGTGCTGTCGCGGGCCGTCGAGATCGCCTCCGTCGAAGGCCTGGACGCGCTGTCGATCGGCCGGCTGGCCACCGACCTCGGGCTGAGCAAGAGCGGGGTGTTCGCCGGCTTCGGCTCCAAGGAGGAGCTCCAGCTGGCGACCGTCCGGGCCGCCCGGCGGATCTTCTCGGACGCGGTGGTCGCCCCCGTGCAGGGCGTGGCCCCGGGCCTCGGCCGGGTCCGGGCGCTCTGCGAGAGCTGGCTCGCGTACTCGCGGGTCCGGGTCTTCGAGGGCGGCTGCTTCTTCTTCGAGGTGACCGCCGAGTTCGACGCCCGCCCCGGCCCGCTGCGCGACGCGCTGGCCGGCTGTGCCCGGGAGTGGCACGGGCTGCTGCTCGACACGCTGGCGCAGGCCAGGGCGACGGGCGGGCTGCGGGCCGACGCCGACCTGGAGGACCTCGTCTTCGCGCTGGTCGCGGTGATGGAGACGGCCAACTCGCAGGCGCTGCTGTTCGACGAGGAGACCCCGTACGACCGGGCCGGGCGCGCGGTGGTGCGCCTGCTGCGGGCCGAGGCGACCGACCCGGGGGCCCCCGAGCTGGCCTGACGCCCGCTGCGCCGGGCGGAGGAGGCGCAGGTTCGCGTCCATAAAACTGCACGAACGGTCGTGCTAATATCTCCCCGAGTTCGGCCCCCGCACCCAGGCAGACCCGTCAGCACCGACAGGGAGACCCGATGGACCCGGCCGTCACACTGATCCGCACCACTCTCAACGCCACCTCGCTGATCGCCCCCGGCCTGGCCGGCCGGGCCGCGTTCCGGCTGTTCCGCCACCCCGTCCGGCGCGGCCGGGTGCGCACCCACGAGCGCGAGGTCCACCGCAGCGCCGTCACCGAGGAGCTGTCCCACCACGGCGAGCGCGTGGTGGTCTACCGCTGGGGCGACGGCACCCGGCCCGTCCTGCTGATGCACGGGTGGCAGTCCCGCGCCTCGCGGTTCGCGGACTTCGTCCCCCGGCTCCGGGCGCTCGGACTGAGCCCGGTCGCCTACGACGCCCCCGGCCACGGGGACTCCGGCGGCCGCACCTCCACCGTGCTCGACCACCGTGACATCGCCGTCCGGCTCCAGGAGCGCCACGGCGACTTCGAGGCGCTGGTCGCGCACTCGCTCGGCGTCAACGCCGCCTTCCTCGCCCTGCGCGGCGGCCTGCGGGCCGGGCGGCTGGTCGCCGTCGCCGGGGCCGCCGAGGTCTCCTTCATGCCGGCCGCCTTCTGCGCGCGGGCCGGGCTGAACACCGTGGTCGAGCGGCGGCTGCGGTGGCTGATGAACCACGAGATGTTCCCCGGCGTCGCCGACGTCGGCGCGTACTTCGACGCCGCCCGCAGACCCGAGGAGCTCGGCCTGCCGATCCTCGTCGCGCATGACGAGGACGACGACGTGGTCCCCCTCGGCCACGCCCACCGGCTCAAGGCCGCGTACGGGGACCGGCTCGACCTGATCGTCACCCGGGGCCTCGGCCACCGCCGGATCCTCACCGAGCCCACCGTCCTGGACAACGCCATCGGCTTCCTGGCGGCCGGTTCCCCCGCCGGCGGGAAGACCGCGCAGGCGGCCGGACGGGAGGTCGGCGCGGCATGATCCTGCTCGAACTGCACACCAGGTCACTGGAGTTGGCCGGCAAGGTGGTGGCCACCGTCCAGCCCGAGCAGCTGGTGCTGGCGACGCCCTGCGCCGGCTGGACGCTCCGCCGGCTGCTGGAGCACGTGGTCGGCCAGCACCGGGGCTTCGCCGCGGCCGCCCGGGGCGCCGGGCCCGACCCGGCGCTCTGGCGGGACGTCCCGGTCGACGGCGATCCGGCGGGCGCGTTCCGCCTCTCGGCCGGGGAGCTGACGGCGGCCTTCGCCGAGGCGCACGCCGCGCCGCGGGCCGGGCGCGGACTCTGGCTGCCGGAGATCCGCGACGGCGCCGCCTTCCCGCTGCGCCAGGCCGTCGGCTTCCACCTGCTGGACACCCTGGTGCACGCCTGGGACGTCGCGGCCGCCCTGGGCACGCCGAAGGAGGTCGCCGAGGCGGTGGACGCCGACGAGTGGCTCGCGTCCGCCCTGCTCTCGGTGGCCGTGCTGGTGCCGGCCGCGCCCGAGGACCGGGCGCCGGGGGCCGCCTTCCGGGAGCCCCGTCAGCGGCCCCACGGGGCGGGGCCGTTCGACCGCGTGCTGGCGCTCCTCGGCCGCGACCCCGGCTGGGCCCCGCCCGTCCGGTAGGGGAGTCGCCGGACCCCCGGGGGCGGGAGTCCGGCGACGGGCCGGGGCCGGCCGGGGCCGGGCTCAGCGACCGTCGGGCTCCTCGTCGGGGAAGCGCGGTCCGCCGATCAGGTAGAGCAGTGCGGCGATCGGGAAGCCGATCGAGGCGGCCAGTAGGACGAAGAACTGCCAGACCATTTCTCGCTCCTCGACGGTCCGGGGCGGCCCGTCAGCCCCGGAGGGCCCGGCCCCTCGAAGGAGGTCCCAAACCCGGCAGGCCCTGATTGGCCGAATTGTCCACTCGGTATCCGACGGTATGGCCGAATTACCCCCACTGCCACCGGGACGGACCCGCGTGCCGCGTGCACGGGTCTGGGCCTGCGCCCCGCCCGGCCCCACACTGTCGGGATGCAGGTACAGCTCGCAGGGGAAGCACGGCGGCCGGACCGCGAGAGCGAGGACTTCGCGGCGGCCTCGCCGGAGGCGCTCGTACTGCTCGACGGTTCGAGCTCGCCGACCGGCCTGGAGTCCGGGTGCCGCCACGGCACCCCCTGGTACGTCCGGCGGTTGGGGGTGCACCTGCTGGCCAGACTCACCGACCGCGCGGACCGGTCGATCGGGGAGTGCCTGGCCGACGCCATCGCGGAGACCGCCGCGCTGCACGGCGGCCGCTGCGACCTGGGGCACCCCAACACGCCGGCCGCCATGGTGGTGGCGGCCCGCCGGCACGGCGCCGCGCTGGAGTACCTGGTGCTCGGGGACTCGCTGCTGGTCCTCCAGTTCAAGGACGGACCGCCGAAGGTCATCGGCGACAACCAGCGCTTCCCCGGCGGCGAGGAGCTGCGCCGGCAGGTCTGGTCGACGGTGCCCGGCTCGGCCGAGCGCGCCGCGCTGCACCTGGAGTACGCGCTGGCCGTCCGCGCCGCCCGGAACACCGGCAACGGCCCGTGGATCGCGGCGGCCAGCCCGAAGGCGGCCCGGTACGCCGAGACCGGCTTCGTCGACGCGGAGCGGCTGCACGCGGTGGCCGCGCTGACCGACGGCGCCTCGCGCTACACCGAGCGCTTCGGCCTGGGCAGCTGGGCCGACGCGCTGCGGCTGCTCGCCGAGTCGGGCCCGGGCGAGCTGATCGCCCAGGTGCGGGCGGTCGAGCGGACGGACACCGCCTGCGAGCGCTGGCCGCGCGGCAAGGCGCACGACGACGCCTCGGCCCTCTACGCGCTGCTGTGACGGGGGCCGTGGCCCTGGTCACGCCGGGAGCCCCGGCCTGCGGTCCGGGCCGGCCGGCCGCACGTGCCGGACCGGTGCGGCGGTCCGGTCCGGGGCGGGCCGGGGGCCGGTGCGGCGGCCCCTGGCGGCGACGGCGATCCGCTCAGGCGGCCGACGCGGTGACGACGCCCGCCCGTTCGGCGAGGACGCCGGCCTGGAAGCGGCTGTCCGCGCCCAGGCTGTCCATGAGCTCGGCGATGTGCCGGCGGCAGGTGCGGACGGACATGCCCAGGCGCCGGGCGGCCTGCTCGTCGGTGCTGCCCTCGGCCAGCATCCGGGCGATGGAGCGCTTGATCGCCGCGCCGGCCTCGCCGTAGCCCGCGACCACGCTGCGGGTCTCCTCCTGGTCGAACGGCATGGCCCGGCCCCAGCACTGTTCCAGCGAACGGTAGATGTAGTCGACGAGGGCGGGCTCGCGCACCATGACGGCGCCGGCGGGCGCGCCGATCCCCGTCCGGGGGATGAACGCCACCTCGCGGTCCACGATGACGACCCGGTCGACGATCTCGTTGTCGGTGCGCAACTCGCAGCCAGAGGCGGTGAGTTGACTGGCGTAGCTCTGCATGGCCGGGTTGACGCGGACGGTGTGCTGGTACAGCGCCCGCATCCGCACGCCGCGTTCGAGCAGTTCGAGGTTGCGGGCGAGCGCGTCCGTCATGCCCTCGGTGGAGCCGATGCCCGGGTGGGCGCTGAACACCTCCGTACGGCAGTTCGCGGCCAGCTCCTGGAACATGGCGCGGACGTCGTCGGGGTTCTCCATCACGTCGATCGCCTCGGCGCTGCTGCGCTCGCGCCGCATCTCGTAATAGAAGGGCACCAGCCCGAGCAGTTCGGTCCGCACCTGGGCGGCCTGCTGCTGGCGTGCCTGCAGGGCGGCGTTGATGGGGCCGATCAGTTCCGCGGCGGCGAGCTCGGGGTTGGTGGCGATCAGCGCCGAGGAGCCGTCGGGGGCGGGTCGCAGAAGGTGGAGCGCGGAGAGGTCGTCGGTCGCCCGTTCCAGCTGGTCGGGGGTCAGGCCGAGCTCGTCGGCCGCCCGTTCGTCCAGCCGGCCGTGCCTGACGGCCCAGGTGAACACCCTCGCCGCGGTCTCGTCGAGACGGCCTGAAAGTGATGGAAGGATGTCCGGAAAGACCATGATTGCCCCCGTTTGATCATAGTGATTTCACTGCGCTGCAACTTTATGACAGGGGCGCCAGGTGGAGATCCCCCCGATCGGCGGGCCAATGTGGAGCTGCACCGGAAAGCAGGTGCGGCTCCCGGCCGGAAACGGCGGAGGGGCCCGAGAGAACGTACGACGCCGTGATCCGGCATCGACACAACGGGGGAAAACACCATGGGCAAGCGCCTTGCTTCCTGCTTCGTTCTGACCGCTCTCGCCACCGCCGTCATGGCCGGCCCGGCGTCCGCCGCCACCGCCACGGCCACCGCCGCCGCTGCCGCCACCATCACCGTGCGGGCGGCCGGGCCGGACGCCGACCCGCTGCACCTCGTCCCGAAGCCGGTCGCCCACAAGCCGGGCAAGGACGGCGGCAGCGGCGACCTCCGCTGGGAGTGACCGCGGAGCCCCGCCGGAGCCCGGCCCGGCCGCGCCCCACCCGACCTGACCCGACCTGACCCGGCCTGATCCGCCTGATCCGACCCGCGATCGAGGACCCATGTCTGCCGCACCTTCTCCGCTGCCGCTCCGCGGCGTGCGATCCCGCCCCGGCGTGCACTACGCACCGGTCAGCAAGGGCGTGTACGTCTCCGCCGCCAAGGGGGCGTTCCTGCTGGCCGGCCCGGCGAGCCTGTTCCAGCTGGTCGACCGGCTGACCCCGCTGCTGGACCGCGGGGCCACCGAGGACGAACTGGTCGCGGCGGCCGGCGCCGAGAAGACCCGCGGTGTCGTGCGCTGGGTGGCCGGCCAGCTCCTCCTGCGCGAGCTGCTGTTCGACCTCGACCGGCTGGACACCCCGGAGCCCGGGCCGGACGAGCGCGCCGCCTACGGCGACTCGCTCGCCTACCTGGAGACCCGCAGCGACGACCCGTACACCGCCTTCCGACGGGTGCGCGAGGGCCGGGCGGTCGTCCTCGGCCGGGGACCCGCCGCCGAGTCGGCGGCCCGCGGCCTGTCCGCGGCCGGCTTCGGCAGCGTCGTCCTGGCCGGTACGGACGGGAGCGCCCCGGACCCGTCCGAGCTGCTGCTGCTCGACCCGGAGCTCGACCGCGTCGTGCTGCCCGCCTCCGCCGCCGAGGCCGCCGGACTGCTGTCCGGCGCCTGCGTGGCGGTGGTCGTGGACGCCGCGCCGTCGGCCGACGCGACCGCCGAACTCGCGCCCGGTGCCGCGATCGTCCCGGTGACCACCGCGGACGCGTCGCGGGCCGGTGGTCCCCAGGTCGTCGGCCCGCTGCGGACGGCGGGCGAGGCGCCCGGTCTGCACGGCAGGCTGGTCGAGCGCGCGGTGATCCGGCAGGGCGACCAGGCGCGGACCGTACCGTCGTCCACCGGCGCCATCATGGCCGGTGCGCTCGCCGCCCACCGGGCCTTCCAGCACATCGGCCTCGGCACGCCGGAGAGCTCCGTCTCGGTGGTGCACGGCCCCGCACTGGAGACCGACGAGGCCGTGCTGGCCGGGACGGGCCAGGCCGAGTGGAGCGGCATCCGCAGCCTCGGTGACGCCGACCCGTCGGGGCTCGCGCCGGTCGTGACCGAGGAGGTGCTCACCGACTCGCTGCCGCTGTTCGCACCCTGGACCGGCCCGTTCCGGTGGATCGCCCCCGACGACCTGCCGCAGCTCCCGTCCGCCCTGGCCGTCCTCGAAGGCCTCACCCCCGACTTCGGCGCGCCCCTCGTCCGCCGCGGCATCGACCACGGCTCCGCCGCGGTCCAGGCGATCCTCGCCGGGCTGCGCGTCCTGGCCGCCGTGCCGTACCCGCCCGGGATCCGTCTCCTGGAGCGCTCGGTGTCGGCCGCCGGAACCACCGAGGCGCGCTGGCTGCTGGACGGTGTCCTGCGGATCCTGGCCCGCTCGGCCGCGGCTCCGGCCACCGTCCTGGGCTGGGACGACATCACCGACCACGACACCCTGCGGTTCTGGCGCACCCTGGAGGAGTACGAGGACCAGCCGGTCGTGCTCACGCTCGGCCGCCCGGCCGGACTCGCCGGCCCCTGGTGCACCGTCACCGTGGCCGACGCCCGTACCGGCGCGGTGCTGGGCTCCGCCTGGGGCGACAGCACCGACCGGGCCGCCGGCCTGGCGCTGGCCGCGGCCCACGGCGCCCGCCGGGCCGGACAGGCCGGTCACCCCGGCACCGTCGACCCGGCGCCCGGAACCGAACTGATCGACCTGATCACCGAGCCGGCGCTGAACGCGCTGGCCGGGGACATCGAGGCCTACTGCCACGCGCACGGGGTGCGTCCGCTCGGGGTCCGCGTCGTCGCCGACCCGCTGGCCGGGGAGCAGAAGCTGTGCTGGGGGCCGGTATGGCTGTCCTGACGACCGCCGAACCATCCACTCCCTGGGCGGAGTTCGCCGAGCTGCACGGTGCCCGCCTCAGTCTGAACGAGGGCTGGGACACCGAGGCTGAGCGCGCCGCCTGGACGGCGGCCCGCGAGGCCGGGGTGCCGCTGCTCTCCGTCCGGGTCCTCCCGGACGAGGTGCAGATCGGCCCGCTGTGGGACCCGGCCGCGCCCGCGCCCTCCTGCGCGGGCTGCGCCGAGGCGCGGGAGCGGCTCGCCGCACCGATCGCCCACGGCCACCCGATCGTCCGCGAGTGGGGTGCCCGGCGCTCCGGCACCGGCGCGTCGCCGCTGCTCCCGCTGCTGGCCCGGGCCGCACTGGCCGCCGGAACGCCCCTGGCCCCGGGTGAGTTGCTGTCCGTCCGTCCGGGCGGACTGCGCCGGCACCCGATCGCCCGGTACCACGCCTGCCCGGTTTGCGGGGATGCGGGCATGCCGCACGACCGCACCGCCGCGCCGCCCGTCCGGACGCCGGAACCCCTGGTTCTCGCCGACCGCCCGTCGCCGCAGCAACTGCCGCTGCGCGAGCGCCCCGGCCTGCCGATGCCCGCCGACGAGCTGCACCGGCGGACCGTCGACGCCCGCTTCGGCCCCTTCATCGGGGTGCAGCGGGAGACCCAGGCCCCGTTCGCGATGAGCAACGCCGTGATGCCGGGCGGACCGGTCGGCGCGGGCCACGGCCGCGGCGCCACCTACCGGGAGAGCGATCCCGTCGCCATCCTGGAGATGTACGAGCGGATCGGCGGCTTCCCGTACGGCACGGGACGGGTCGTCAGGGACCTGGCCTACCAGGGCATCGACCTGCCCGCGCTGGACCCGGCCGCGCTGGGTGGGCACACCGCCCGACAGCTCGCCCACCCCTACTGCCGGGTGCTGCCGTACGCGCCGGAGAACCCGACCGACTGGGTCTGGGGCCACCGCATCCCCACCGGCGAGCCGGTGCTGGTCCCGGCCGAGGTCGGCTTCTACCAGTACAAGCTGCAGCGGGAGGGCGACCGGAAGATCCACTTCCTGGAGTCCTCCAGCGGCTGCGCGCTCGGCGCGAGCCTGGAGGAGGCGGCGCTGCACGCCCTCTTCGAGGTCACCGAGCGCGACGCGTTCCTGCTCGCCTGGCACCGGCGGCGCCCGCTGCCGGCCATCGACCCCGCGTCGGTGCGCCGGGAGCGCAGCCGGGAGCTGATCGGCCTGATCCGCTCACGCGGCTACGACGTGCACCTGCTGGCGGCGAGCCAGGACGTCCCGCTGCCCTCGGTGTGGGTGCTGGCCGTCCACCGGGACGGGCTGTTCCCCGCCAGCTACTCCGCGGCCGGCACCCACCCGGACCCGGAGGCCGCGGTCGAGGCCGGCCTGTGGGAACTGGCGCAACTGGTCCACGAGCGGGTGCCGTTCGACCCGGCGGCGGTGGAGCGGATGATCGCCGACCCGTTCGAGGTGCGCGTGCTCGACGACCACTACCAGCTCTACAAGCGGCCCGAGCTGCTGCCCCGCGTCACCGAGGTGCTGGGCGGGCCGGTCGTCCGGCTGGACGAGGCCTTCCCCGGCTGGCCCGACGCCCTGCGTCCGGCGGCCGGCGCGCGGCCCGACGTACGGGCCTCGCTGGAGACCGTGCTCGGCCTGTACGCCGATGCCGGAATGGACACCGCGATCGTCGTCGACCAGTCCACCCGGGACCACCGCGACCTGGGACTGGCCGCCGCCAAGGTGATCGTCCCCGGCACGCTGCCGATGACCTTCGGCCACGCCAACCAGCGGTTGCTCGGCCTCACCAGGCTGACCGACGGCCTCCTGGTCGACGGCCGCCCGGTCACCGACGACGACCTTCCGCTCGACCCCCACCCGTTCCCGTGAGAGGAGGACCGATGAGCCTGACACTCGAACGCGGCGCTCTGCCCGGCACCGCCGAAGCGCGCCGCACCACAGCCCCGCACGGCACCGAGGCCCCGCACGGCACCGCCGAGGCGCGGCGTCCCGAGGCCCCGCACGGCACCGTCGACGAGCTGCGGGAACTGCGCCGCTTCGCCTTCGAACAGGGCGCCGGCAAGGCCTTCGTCGCCCCGGGCCCGCAGATCGACCCCTCGATCGGCACCACCAGCGGGCAGCTCCCCGCAGCGGTCCGCCCCGACGCCGGCCGCCCGCTCGCCCTCGGAACGTCCCGGCTGCTGCGCCGCACCCCCTTCCCCACCGGCCTCGGGCCGGCGGACGGGCCGGCAGCCGGTGCGCAGACCCTGGACCACCTGCTGGTCACCGCGTTCGGCCTGCAGCGCCGGGAGCCGTCGAACTCCTTCAACGACCACCGCGTCGTGCCGTCGGTCCGCAGCAAGTTCCCGGTCCGCCCCTACCTGCTGCAGGACGGCGCCACCCGCTACCTGGACGTCCAGCGCCACGCGCTCCTGGACGTCGAGGGCGCCCCCGCCGCCGACGGCGAGCACGGCACCACCGTGGTGCTGGCCGGGCGGCACACCGACCTGCCACCGCAGTACGCGCTGCTGCGCGGCCCGCTGGTGGACCTCGAAATCGGTCACAACCTGCGCAGCCTGTACCTCGCGGCCCAGCTGTTCGGGGTCCGGGCGGAGCTGGAACTGCCGACCCCCGAGCCCGAGGGCCTGGCCGAGCGGATCGGCATCCGGCCCGCCGAGGGCTGGGCCTACCCGGTCGCGGTCCGGCTGGACGGCGCGACCCCGCGCTGGCGCCCCGGCACCGACCGGCCGGCGCCCACCGGGGACCCGGCACTGGACCGGGTGCTGCGGATCGACCGGATGACCCGGCCGTCCGGCGCGCCCGCCCCGGCGGCCGAGGCCACCGGCACCGGCCCGTACCCGGTCGAGGGCAACGGCCTGAGCTGGGCCGAGGTGCTCTGGAACCGTACGGCCGGGCGCACCCCCGAGGGGATCGGAGGCTTCTCCGGCGTCCGGGCGCCCCAGCCGTACGCGGCCGTCGCCGACAGCCTGGCGCTGGCCTGCGCGCCGCCGCCGTCCCCGCTGCTCGCCGCCGTCGCCGGACACGTCCGGCTCACCCTCTGCGCCCAGGACGTCGAGGGGCTGCCGGACGGCATCCACCGCGTCGAGGACAACCGGCTCACCGGGCACCTCGCCCGGCCCGGCGTGCACACCGCGCTGGACTCCCAGTTCGGGTACCCGCTGAGCGGCGGCAACGACTGCTCGGTGCGGCACGCCACCTTCGTCTGGACCTTCACCGCCGACCTGCGCGCGCTGTTCGCCGAGCTCGGGCCCAGCGCGTGGAAGCTGCTGCAGTACGTGTGCGGCTGGTCGGCACAGGGCCTGGTGCTCGGAGCAGCGGCGTACGGCATGTACGCCCGGCCGGCCCGCGCCTTCGACGAGGTGCGGATCGCCCGCACGCTGGAGCTGGACCGCGACCAGACCGCCGTCTTCCAGGTGGTCTGCGGCACCGGCCGGTTCCGCGAGCCGATGCTGGACCTGCGGTCATGACCGCCACCCCGGGCGGCAGCCCCCGCTGGAGCTGCTGGCACCTCCACCTCGACTCCGCCGTGCCGGCGCTGGTGGACACCGTCCTGCTGGACGTGGTCGAGCCGGTGGTGCGCGAGCTGCGGGCCGACGGTGCGATCACCGGCTGGTTCTTCATCCGGTACTGGCAGCACGGGCCGCACCTGCGGCTGCGGCTCGCCGGTCTGGACGAGTCGGCCGAGCCCGGCGTCACGGCGGCGCTCGCCGAACGGCTGGCCCCGGTCAACGCCGGCATCCCGGACGGCGAGCGGATGAGCACCGAGCAGTACCACCGGAGCACCGGCCCGATCGCCAAGGCCGGCGAGGGCGGCGCGGACGGCTTCGAGGCGTTGCCGCTGGCCGAGCTGCGGCCGGGCGGGGTGCACCGCGAGCCGTACACCCCGGAGACCGACCGCTACGGCGGGCCGGCCCTGCTGGGGCTCAGCGAGTCGCTGTTCGGCGACAGCAGCGAACTGGTGACGGCCGTTCTGCGGACCCGTCCGAGCTGGAACGGCCGGGTCTCCTTCGCCCTGCTCGCTATCGCGGCGGCGGTCCGCGCGGCCGACCCGGACCAGGTCTCCCAGGAGCGGTTCCTGCGCGGACTGCGCACCTCCTGGCTGACCTGGGCCGGGCGCGCCGAGCACCCGGGCATGAACCCGCTCGCCGCCCGCGAGGCGTCGCTGCGCTCCGCGGGACTGCTCGCCGAACGCTTCCCGGGCGGGCCGGGCGCCCTGCCCGGTGCCGGCCGGGCCGCCGACCGGTGGGCGGAGCGGCTGGGCGCCGCCATGGACGTCTGGCGGGACGCCGCCCGGGCCGGGACGCTGAGCTCCAGCCCGCCGGAGATCCTCGCCTCGCACCTGCACATGACGCTCAACCGGCTGGGCTTCGGCCCCGAGCAGGAGGTCTTCCTGCTCAGCGTGCTGATCGAGCTCTGGGCGGGCCACCGTACGGCGGCCGCGGCGTGACCGTCACCGCGACGGCGGCCGGGACGACGGCCGTCCCGGCGAGCGGGTACGAGCGCGCCTGCGCCACCCTGCTGCCGGAGCTCGCCGAGCGGGTCGGGCCGTCGCTGGCGGAGGGCCGCTGGTTCGCACTGGAGCGGACGGCGGGCCGCTACGGCCGGGTCCTCCTCCCGCTCGGTGGCCGGGCGTACCACGGCCACGCCTTCGCCGAGGCCTTCGCGGCCGCCCTCGGCACGCCGGCCGCAGGGCCGGACGGATCCTTCTGGTGCGCGCTCGCCGGTGAGCCGCGGACCGACCCGGCCGTGCTGGACGGGCTGCGCTGCGGTCTGGCGCACGCCGCGGCCGCCCACGGCTTCGCGGTGCGCTGGCCGCGGGTGCAGGATCAGGAACTGCTCGACATGGCCGCGCAGTTGGACGGCCTGGACACCGGCGTCCTGCTGGTCGCCGAACTGTCCGACCAGGCGCCCGCGTAGCCGGTTCAGGCGCCCGCCCGGCCCGACCGGGCGCCCCGCCGCGGGCCGGCCGAACGGCCGGGCCGCCCGTGCGGCCCATTCCCCGGGATCGGTTGATCCCCCCACAGACCTCCCCCGTCAGGGGTGAGCGCCGGCCCTTTCCGGGCCGGCCCAGCTCCGCCGGCGTCCGCCGCGCGGAGTCCGGAACGCGGCCCGAACGGGCCCGCTCCCGGAACGAACCGATGACATCCCATGGAGATCCACAGATGAGCGAGTCCGTGAACACCCCGCAGGTCGAGTCGGCCGAGGTTCCGGCGGTCGACGTCGAGGAGCTGTCGGTGCTGGAGGTCGGCGACGCCGCCGCCCTGCCGGAGATGGGTGCTTCCAGCGGCGGCACCATGTGCTGCTCGTCCTCCTCGTCCACCTGCTGCTGCTGATTCAGCTTCAACAAGCGCACTGAGAAACGGAGTTCCAATCATGAGCGAGTCCATCAACACCCCGCAGGTCGAGTCGGCCGAGGTTCCGGCGGTTGACGTCGAGGAGCTGTCGGTGCTGGAGGTCGGCGACGCCGCCGCCCTGCCGGAGATGGGTGCTTCCAGCGGCGGCACCATGTGCTGCTCGTCCTCCTCCTCCACCTGCTGCTGCTGATCGAGCGGTACGCACACCGGCGCGCGGCCGCGACCGCGGAGCGGCGCGCCAGGCATCGTCCCGCGGGTGTTCCGGACCACCGGGCACCCGCGGGGCCCCGCACCTCCCGTACCACCCGCACCATCCCGGGCAGCCCCGAGCCGCCCCGGACCCCACCCCACCCCAGTCGCCGAACCATCGCGAGGAGCCATGACCGAGCACCACCGGGCCGGACGTACCGAATCGCCGGCCGATCCCACCGAGCTGGAGATCGAGGAGCTGTCCGTACTGGAACTGGGCGACGCGATCGCCCTGCCCGAGATGGGCGCCTCCAACTGGGGCGGCTGGTTCTGCTGCTCCTCGTCCTCCTCCGCCACCTGCTGCTGCTGACCCCGGACCGTCCGCCGTGCCGAACCCGACGCCCGCCAAGGAGATCCGCATGACCACCGCCACCGACCCGCTGGTGATCCGGATCCACGGCCGCCCCGAGCAGCCCCGCGCCTACGTCGCCGACGTCCTGGGCCCGCTCGCCACCGGACTGCGCCGCGAGCACCGGCTGCGCGCCGTCCACCTGCGCCGCGGCTGGCGCGGCGGGCCCCACTACGAGGTCGTCGTGCGGCCCGAGAACGGCCGCCCGCTGGACGTCTCCGGCTGGTCCGCCCTGGCCGAGTCCGCCCTGGCCGGCACCGCGCTCGACGGCCCCACCGAGGCGGACTACCTCGGCCAGGCCCGCCGGATGGAGCAGTGGGAGCAGACCGGCCGCTCCGCGCCGCCGCTGCGTTCCCCCGGCACCGTGCTGATCGCCTCCGACGAGGCCGGCGCCGACTGGCTGCCCGACCTGCGCGAGGCCCGCACCGCCGTCCAGGCCGCCCTGCTCGACCCGCTGCTCGCCACCCTGCGCGAGCACCGCGACGAGGACGCGCTGCTCGCCCACCTCGCCGAGGTGATGGCCACCCTGGCCGGCACCCACCCCGGCCGGCTGCCCTTCGGCACCATGTCCTTCCGCTCGCACGCCGAGGCCTTCCTCGCCTCGCCGCTCGCCGGGCAGGACCACCGCCCCGACTTCCGGCGCCGCTTCGAGCGGGACGCCGACCGCCTCACCGCCCTGGTGCGCCGCCACCTCGCCGACGGGCCGGGGCCGGAGACCGCCGGCTGGCACGCCGGCTTCCGCTACGGCTGGGGCTACCTGGACGCGCTGGTCCGCTCGGGACGGCTCGCAAACGCCTACCTGGACGGCTTCGCGCCCGCCGCCCCCGACGGCAGCACCCGGCCGCCGACCCGTTTCCACGCACTGACCGAGCAGTACGGGATCACCACCAACCCCGACGACTCCTTCGCCTCCTACCGCAGCCTCCTCAACTTCTTCTACGAGCTGCTGCCGCTGCTGGACGTCACCCCGCTGCACCGCTACTACCTCTGCTTCGCCCTCGCCGAGGCCACCGACCTGGCCCTGGGCGAGACCTGGGAGGAGCGCATCCGCCGCGCCGCACCCGCCCCGACCACCGCCACCACGACCACGGAGTGAAAACCATGGACTTCGGAATCTCGCTGCTCCCCGACGCCGGGCCGGACACCAAGTCGCCGACCGCCTACTTCGACGACGTCCTCGCGCTGGCCCGGATCGCCGACGAGGCCGGGATGAGCCACGTCAAGATGACGGAGCACTACCTGCACCCGTACGGCGGTTACTGTCCCAGCCCGCTCGGCTTCCTGGCCGCCGTCGCCGCGCAGACCACCAACATCCGGCTGATGACCGGCTGCGTCCTGCCGGCCTTCCACCACCCGGTGAAGCTGGCCTCGTACGCCGCGATGGTGGACGCGATCAGCCACGGCCGGGTCGACATCGGCTTCGCCCGCGCCTACCTGCCGTACGAGTTCGAGACCTTCGGCGTCGACATGGACACCAGCCGGGAGCGCTTCGAGACGACCATCAAGGCCGTGCTCCGCCTGTGGACCGAGGAGAACGTCACCGAGGACACCCCGTTCTTCTCCTACCGGGACGCCACCATCCTGCCCCGGCCCACCCAGACCCCGCACCCGCCCGTCTGGGCCGCCGCGGTGCGTTCGGCGGAGAGCTTCACCCGGATCGGCGAGCTCGGCCTCGGGCTGCTGATCACCCCGTCGCTGACCCCGCTGGAGGCCGTCCGCGAGCAGGTCGCGCTCTACCGCGACGCGTTCGAGCGCACCCACGGCGACAGCGGGCAGCAGCCCCGGGTGGCCGCCAGCCTGCCGGTGTTCACCGCCGAGACCGACGCGGAGGCGCAGCGCCTCGGCGACCCGCTGCTCGCCGAGTACCTGCGGGTCTGGGGCGGGGCCACCTCGTCCTGGAACAGCGCCACCTCCAAGGCGTACCCCGGCTACGACCAGGTCGGGAAGTACGTCGGGATGATCACGCCGGAGCGGCTGCGCACCGAGGGCGGCGCGGTCGTCGGCTCCGCGGCGACCGTCGCCGAGAAGCTCGCCGCGTTCCAGGACGTCGTGCAGGCCGACCACATCCTGCTCCAGGCCGACTTCGGTGCGATGCCCGGCGACGTCGCGGAGCGCAGCCTGCAGCTGTTCCTGGAGGACGTCCGCCCCAAGTTCCTGGCGGCCTGACCGGCCGCCACCCCGGCGGCGGCCCGACCGGCCGCCACCCCCCCCGGCCTCACCGGCCGCCCACCGGCGGACAGCACCGCCGCACCACACCGCCCGGCCGCCCGGAGCGGGAGAACGAGGAGATGAGATGAGTCACGACGCACCCGCGATCGTGCTGAGGGGCCTTCAGGTCAGCTACGGCTCCCACCGGGCCGTCGACGGTGTCGACCTGGAGATCCCGCGCGGCGAGGTGTTCGCCCTGCTCGGCCCGAACGGCGCCGGAAAGACCACCACCGTCGAGGTCCTGGAGGGCCTGCGCCCCCGCTCCGGCGGCGAGGTCCTGGTGCTGGGGCAGGACCCGGCCCGCGCCGACCGCCGCTGGCGGTCCCGGATCGGCGTGGTCCTGCAGACCGCGCAGGACCAGCCGGACGCCCGGGTGCGGGAGATGCTCGCCCAGTTCGCGTCGTACTACCCGGACCCCCGCGACGTCGACGAGGTGCTGGAGGTCGTCGGCCTCACCGAGAAGAAGGACGCGGCCCTGCGCGACCTCTCCGGCGGCCAGCGCCGCCGGATGGACGTCGCCCTGGGCATCGTCGGCCGCCCCGAGCTGCTCTTCCTGGACGAGCCGACCACCGGCTTCGACCCGGAGGCACGCCGCCAGTTCTGGCAGCTGATCCGCGACCTCGCCGCCGACGGCACCACGATCCTGCTGACCACCCACTACCTGGACGAGGCCGAGCAGCTCGCCGACCGCATCGGCGTGCTGGCCAACGGCCGGCTGGTGGAGGTCGACACCCCGGAACGCTTCGGCGGCCGCGCCGAGGCCGGCACCGTCGTCACCTGGCAGGGCCCGAACGGCCGCGAGCGCCGCGAGACCACCAACCCCGCGCAGCTGATCGAGGAGCTGTCGCGGGAGTTCGCCGGCGCCGTACCCGACCTGCAGGTGCACCGCCCGAGCCTCGAGGAGACCTACCTCGCCATGATCGGAGAAGCCCGATGACCATCGCCGCCCCCGCCCCCGCCGCCCCCCGCGCCCCCGCCACGCCGCGCGCGGCCGCGGCCGCCGGGTCCGCGCCGCTCCCGTCCCCGATCCGCCTGGGCCTGGCCCGCGGCCTGTTCGAGGTGCGGCTGCTGATCCGCAACCGCGAGGCCATGGTCTTCAGCATCCTGATGCCGATCATGCTGCTGGTCATCTTCGGCAGCCTCTTCGACCAGGTCGTGCCCGGGACCGGCATCAAGATGCGCGAGGTCACCGTGGCGGGCATGATCGGCTCGACCATCATGTCCTCCGCCCTCGGCACCATGGGCATCGGCATCGCGGTGGACCGCCACGAGGGCACCCTGCGCCGGCTCGCCGGTACGCCGTTCCCGCTGGTGTCGTACTTCATCGGCAAGGTCGTGCTGATCCTGACCCAGGCCCTCGTCCAGGTCGGCGTGATCCTGGCCCTGGGCGTCGCGATGTTCGGCTTCCAGCTGCCGAAGGACGCCGCGCACTGGTTCACCTTCCTGTGGGTCTTCCTGCTCGGCACCGTCTCCACCGCGCTGATCGGCATCACCATCGGCTCCCTGGCCCGGTCCGCCCGCAACGCCCCCGCGCTGGTCAACTTCCCCTACATCGGCCTGCAGTTCATCTCCGGAGTGTTCTGGGTGATCACCGCACTGCCCAAGCCGGTCCAGATCGTCGCCTCGCTCTTCCCGCTCAAGTGGATGACCCAGGGAATCCGCTCCGCCTTCCTGCCCGAGTCCTTCGCCGCCGCCGAACCGGCCGGGGCCTGGGAGCACGGACGGATCGCGCTGGTCCTCACCGCCTGGCTGATCGGCGGCCTGGCCCTGTGCTGGGTCACCTTCCGCCGCAACGCCCGCCGCTTCTGAGCGACTGCGGCCTCCGGGCCGCGCCGGGCGTACGGCCCCACCACTGGTCCCCAGAGAGGATGGCCATGAACCACCCCGACCACCCCGCCGATCCGCCCCGCGCGGACGGCGGCATCGCCGACACCGTCCAGCTCCGCGTCAACCCGCTGCCCGCCCACCGCCTCTCCACCGAGGACCTGCGCAGGTCGCTCGCCCACCTCGCGCTGATCAAGCAGCAGCGGGACTCCTGGCAGCCGCTGGCCTGCGACGAGCTCTACTCGCTCGCCGGCACCGTCGAGGACCCGGAGCGCCGGCGAGGGGTGGTCGCGCTGCGCCGGGCGATCTTCAACGGCCGCGACCCGGGCGCGGCGGCGGACGGACTCCCGGAGGCGACCAGCGCCTGGCTCGCACTCCACCGGGAGTACACCGCCGTCGCCGACCGGATCCGCGAACGCTACGGCGAGGCCATCGAGCTGGAACGGCGCAACCTGGCCGGCCTGCTCGACAACCCCACCTTCGGCAAGGCCGTGTCGCTGCTCGCCCCGACCGTGCACGACACGGCCGTCCGGTACGGCGCCGCCGGCGGCGCCGCCGACCGCAGGCTGCGCAAGTCCGAGCGCGGACTGATCCAGTACGTCACCCGGGCGCTGCTGCGGACCAGCCCGCTCTCCCAGTTCACCGCCGTCGGCCTGGCGCACTGGGACGAGGACGGCCCGCAGCTCGACGAGGTCGAGTTCGACGGCGACGCGGCGCGGGCCTTCGCCGAGATCGACCGCTCCGTGCTCAACCACGTGCTCGGCGGCCTGCCGGTCACCGGCGGCCCCACCGGCTGGGTCACCGTCTCACCGACCCTCCGGGCCGAGGCCGACCGGGTCTACTTCCCCCGCGTGGACGGCGACCAGGTGCGGATGCTCTCCGCCCCGCTCACCCGTCACCTGCGGCTGCTGCTCGCGATGGCCGGGATGGGCCCGTACCACGTCGACCACCTGGCGGAGGACCTCGCCGCCAGGACCGGCGGCAGCCGGGAGGCCGGCGCCGACTACGTCGCCAAGGTCGTCGCCGCCGGCATGCTCACCGCCGCTCCCGGCCCGGACGAGCAGGACCGCACCGGCCTGCGCGCACTCGGCCGCCGCCTGTCGGGCGACCACCCGGCGGCGGGCCTGCTGCTCGACGAACTCGCCGACGTCGTCGAGGGCATCGAGACCGCGCCCGCCGGCCAGCGCCCCGCGCTGGTCGGCCGGCTGCCGCACCTGGAGGAGCGGCTCCTGGAGGTCAGCGGGCGCCCGGCCCGGCTGCACGTCAACGAGGACCTCGTCTTCCCGCCCACCGCCCCGAGCACCGCCGGCTACGCCGGCGCCCTCGGCGACCTCGCGCACGTCCTGGAGTTCCAGTCCGCCTACGACCGCTTCCACGAGGTCCGGGCCCTGCTCACCGCCGCCTTCGTCGAGCGCTTCGGCGCCGGCGCCTCGGTGGGGCTGATCGAGCACGCCGAGGAGCTGGTGAACGAGGTCTACCGGCGCGAGGACCTGCTGCGCACCGCCGGCCCCGACGGCCTCGGGCCCGACGACGGCAGCCTCGGGCAGCTCCACGCCCTGCGCCGCCGCGCCGTCGGGGCCCTGGTCCGCGAGGTGCACGCCGGCCGGCACCGCGACGAGGTGATCTGGGACGCCGGCTACCTCGCCGAGCTCACCGCCGGGCTGCCCGACCGCTTCCGGGCCGTTCCGCTCTCGTACGGGGTGCTCATCCAGCCCGCCGACGACCTGCTCGTCGTCAACGACGCCTACGCGGGCCACGCCTCGCTGAACTCCCGCTTCCTGCACGCCGCGAGCAGCACCGGCGGCCCTGCCGTCGACCGGCTCGCCGAGCGCCTGCTCGGCCTGTACGGCGCCGACGGCGCCCGGGTGCTGGAGGACCGCGGCCTGTACCGCACCAACATCAACCTGCACCCCCAGGTGCTCCCCGAGACCGTCACCCCGCGCGAGTGGGCCACCCTGACGCTCCGCCACGACCCGTCGGCGGACCGCCTGGAACTGCTCGACCGCGACGGCCGGCCGGTCCGGGTGCTCCCGCTGGGCTCGCAGTACAGCGAGATGTACCCCTTCCCGCTGCGGCTCGCCTACTGGCTGGTCGGCTCCGGCCGTCTGGTGCTCGACCTGCAGGAGAAGGCGCGCCAACGGCTCGCCGAGCGCGACCGCGGCGGCGTCCTCGGCCTGCCCCGGCTGCGGGCCGGCCGGGTCCTGCTCCACCGCCGCCGCTGGTTCCTGGGCGAGGGGGAGCTCCCGCAGCCCGGACCGGCCGAGGAGGAGGTCTCCTACCTGCTCCGCCTGACCGACTGGCGGGCCGGGCACCGGGTGCCCGACGAGGTCTTCGTCAAGACCTCGCTCTTCCAGCAGGACCCGTCCGACTACGTCGGCAGCGCCTCCGAGTGGCGGTCCTTCATCGACCAGCGCCGGCGCGGCAAGCCGCAGTACGTCGACTTCTCCAGCGCCCTGATGGCCCGGGTCCTGCCCAAGCTCCTGGAACGGCGCGGCGGCGGGTACCTGGAGGAGGCCCTGCCGAGGCTCGGGGAGCGGCCCAACACCTTCGAGTGGATCGTGGAGTTCGACCGCGCTTCCGGCGGCCGCTTCAGCGCCCTCCGCAGGGACGTGATCCGCGCGGGCCTGGTCGGCGTCTGACCGCTCCGCCGCCCGGGCTCGCGCGTCCGGCGACGGCGGCCGACGAGGGACGGGCGAGAGACCGACGACCGACGGGTGCGAGCGACGACCCGACGGGCGAGAGCGACGACCGACGACACACGGGCGGCCGGTGCGGCAGGAACCTGCCGCACCGGCCGCCCGTGCCGGTCACCACCTCAGCTGGTGGGGATGGTCCCCAGGCGGCCGGCCTGGTAGTCCTCCATCGCCTGCTGGAGCTCGCGGTGGCTGTTCATCACGAACGGGCCGTAGTGGGCGACGGGCTCCCGGATCGGCTGCCCGCCGAGGAGGACGACCTCGAAGTTGGCGCTTCGGGTGTCCTGGGCCTCGTCCGCCCGGATGGTGAGCGAGTCGCCCTCGCCGAAGACGACCGCCTGCCCCATGTGGAACGGGCGCCGCTCCTCACCCGCGGAGCCGCTGCCGGCGAGGCCGTACGCCAGGCCGTTGAAGTCGGCCCGCCAGGGCAGGGTGACCTGGGCGCCGGGGTTCACGGACACGTGGATCATCGTGATGGGCGTGTGCGTGGCGCCGGGGCCCTGGTGGCCCGCGATGTCACCGGCGATGAGCCGGACGAGCGCGCCGCCGTCCTGCGAGGCGAGCAGCTTCACGCTGCCGCCCCGGATGTCCTGGTACTTCGGCGCGATCATCTTGTCCGCGGCGGGCAGGTTCACCCACAGCTGCAGCCCGTGGAACAGGCCGCCGGACATGACCAGCGACTCCGGCGGGGTCTCGATGTGCAGCAGGCCGGAGCCGGCCGTCATCCACTGGGTGTCGCCGTCGGTGATGACGCCACCGCCGCCGTGCGAGTCCTGGTGCACGAAGGTGCCGTCGATGATGTAGGTGACGGTCTCGAAGCCCCGGTGCGGGTGCCACGGGGTCCCCTTCGGCTCCCCGGCCGCGTAGTCCACCTCGCCCATCTGGTCCATCATGATGAACGGGTCCAGGTACTTCTGGTTGATCTTGGCGAAGGCGCGGCGGACCGGGAAGCCCTCGCCCTCGAAGCCTTCCGGGGCGGTGGAGACGGCCAGCACCGGGCGCGGTCGGGCGCCTTCGGCGGCGGCCGCGACGCGCGGCAGAACGAGCGGGTTTTCGACGGTCACGGCGGGCATGTCGGCCTCCTTCGGGGGGTTCCTCTGGCCTACGTCCACGAGATTAGTTCAATCCTCAACAAGAAGCAAGTTGAACTTTGAACTATGTGGTGACGACTCGGCCTCGCGCCCCCCTCAAGGATGGATCGGGTCCGAAGCGACCGCCAGTCGCCGGCCGTGCGGCGGGCGGTCGCCCAGGGCTGCCGACCGTCAGCCGTACATCCGGCGCATGGTGAAGTCGACCATCTGCTCGACCGCCTTGGCGTCGAACACCATCCGGTGCTCGCCCTCCATGTCCAGCGCGAAGCCGTACCCGGTCGGCAGCAGGTCCAGGACCTCGGCGCCGGTGACGGTGAAGTGCTTGGAGTCCTTGCCGGCGTACCGGCGCAGCTCCTTCAGCGAGCTGAACATCGGGATCACCGGGGTCGGCGTGTTGTGCAGCGCCAGGAACCCGGGCCGGTCGCCGCGCGGGCAGTGCACCTTGGAGGTGATGAAGATGGCCTGGAAGTCCTCCACCGCCATCGACCCGGTGGTGAAGGCCCGGACGGCGTCCGCCAGCGAGGGCGGCGACGGTTCGGGGTAGAGCGACTGCTGCGACGCCTGCGGCTGCTCGCCGTACGGGCCGGGGCCGGGCATGCCGTTCATGCCCGGCTGCGGTCCCGCCTGCTGCTGGTAGGGGTCACCCGGGTATGCGTTCTGGTCATAGCCGTACACACGGACAGGCTATCGGGAGCGCAGCCGCTCGTGCGGGCGCCGATCCTGACAAGGAGTGGGCGTCCCGGCTTGTGGGACGTGACCACGTTCATAGCGGATTCACCGCCAGGGGCTTGAAACAAGTTACCGCTGGGTAGCATCATGATGCTTACTGGTGGGTACGGGACGCCCGAACGCGGCGGTCTCCCGGAAGCGACGAACCGGAGAAAACGGCCATGGGTCACTACAAGTCCAACCTGCGGGACGTGGAGTTCAACCTCTTCGAGGTGTTCGGCCGCGAGCAGGTCTACGGCACCGGACCGTTCGCGGACATGGACGTCGAGACCGCGAAGAGCATCCTGAGCGAGATCGCGCGCCTGGCCGAGAACGACCTCGCCGAGTCCTTCGCCGACGCCGACCGCAACCCGCCGGTGTTCGACCCGGAGACCAACACCGCCCCCGTCCCGGCCTCCTTCAAGAAGAGCTACCAGGCCTTCATGGACGCCGAGTGGTGGCGCCTGGGCATCCCGGAGTCGATCGGCGGCCAGGTCACCCCGTCCTCGCTGATCTGGGCGTTCGCCGAGCAGATCCTCGGCTCGAACCCCGCCGTCTGGATGTACTCCTCCGGCCCGGCCTTCGCCGGCGTCATCGCCGAGGAGGGCACCCCGGAGCAGCTGGAGGTCGCCAAGCGGATGACCGACCGCCTCTGGGGCTCCACCATGGTGCTGACCGAGCCCGACGCCGGCTCGGACGTCGGCGCCGGCCGCACCAAGGCGATCAAGCAGGAGGACGGCTCCTGGCACATCGAGGGTGTGAAGCGCTTCATCACCTCGGGCGAGCACGACATGTCCGAGAACATCATCCACATGGTGCTGGCCCGCCCCGAGGGCGGTAAGCCGGGCACCAAGGGCCTCGGCCTCTACATCGTGCCGAAGTTCGACTTCGACTGGGAGACCGGCGAGCTCGGCGAGCGCAACGGCGTCTACGCCACCAACGTCGAGCACAAGATGGGCCTCAAGGCCTCGAACACCTGCGAGATGACCTTCGGCGCCAAGCACCCGGCCAAGGGCTGGCTGCTGGGCGAGAAGGTCGACGGCATCCGCCAGATGTTCAAGATCATCGAGTTCGCCCGGATGATGGTCGGCACGAAGGCCATCGCCACCCTCTCCACCGGCTACCTCAACGCCCTGGAGTACGCCAAGGAGCGCGTGCAGGGTGCGGACATCTCGCAGTTCCTGGACAAGACCGCCCCGCGCGTCACCATCACGCACCACCCGGACGTGCGCCGCTCGCTGCTGACCCAGAAGGCGTACGCCGAGGGCATGCGCGCCCTGGTCCTGCTCACCGCCTCCACCCAGGACGACGTGCTGGCCGCCCGCCTGCGCGGCGAGACCGACGAGGCCGCCGAGCGCCTGAACGACCTGCTGCTGCCGATCGTCAAGGGCTACGGCTCCGAGAAGTCCTACGAGCAGCTCGCCCAGTCCCTGCAGACCTTCGGTGGCTCCGGCTACCTGCAGGAGTACCCGATCGAGCAGTACATCCGGGACGCCAAGATCGACACCCTCTACGAGGGCACCACCGCGATCCAGGGCCAGGACTTCTTCTTCCGCAAGATCGTCAAGGACGGCGGCCAGGCGCTCACCGCGCTGTCCGAGCAGATCCAGAAGTTCCTCGGCTCGGCCGCGGGCGGCGACGCCCTGGCCGCCGAGCGCGAGCTGCTCGCCAAGGCCGCCGGCGACCTGGAGGCCATCGTCGGCAAGCTGCTGGCCGACCTCTCCTCGGTCGAGCAGGACGTCAAGAACATGTACAAGGTGGGCCTCAACACCACCCGCCTGCTGATGGTCTCCGGCGACGTCGTGGTCGGCTGGCTGCTGCTGCGCCAGGCCGCGGTGGCCCTGGCCAAGCTGGAGGCCGGCGCCTCGGAGAAGGACGTCCCCTTCTACCAGGGCAAGGTCGCGGCGGCCCGCTTCTTCGCCAGGAACATCCTGCCGACCGTCACCCCGCAGCGCCTGATCGCCGAGGGCGTCGACAACGAGATCATGGAGCTGGCGGAGGAGGCGTTCTAGCCTCCGCCCACCCGGCGCCCGCCGTCACCCTTCCCGGGACGCCCCCCGGACACCGTCCGGGGGGACCCCGTCGAGTGACGCCTCATTGACCGCCTGACCCAACCCTCACGCCGAAGGGCCCGGTTCCGACCGGGCCCTTCGGTGTGCCCGGAGCCGTCGGCGGTCCGCCATGACCGTCCGCGACCGGGCGCAACCGTTGGGTGCGCGACACCCTTCACGGCGTCAGTTCACGGTTCTGTCTGCGTTCTGCATCCGTTGGGAGGTTCCGAGTGTCATGTCCGTGTACGGGCATATGCTCAAGGTGCGAAGCCGACCCCCCATCCGGCTTCAGCCCTCCCTCGACTCAGGAGCAGCATGTCGACCGCCGCCCGCCAGGCCTTCTTCGACCGGACGCACACCGATGATCTGATCGCGTTTCTCGGTACCTCACCGTCGCCGTACCACGCGGTCGCCAGCGCCGCGGAGCGGCTGGAGAAGGCGGGCTTCCGGCAGGTCTCCGAGACGGACGCCTGGGACGCGGCGGCCGGCGGGCGGTACCTGATCCGCGGCGGCGCGCTGATCGCCTGGTTCGTGCCGGAGGGCGCCGGCCCCCAGACGCCGTTCCGGGTGGTCGGCACCCACACCGACTCGCCGAACCTGCGGGTCAAGCCGGTGCCGGACACCGGCTCGGCGGGCTGGCGGCAGGTCGCGGTGGAGATCTACGGCGGCGTGCCGCTGAACACCTGGCTCGACCGGGACCTCGGCCTCTCCGGCCGGCTCGCCCTGCGCGACGGCAGCGCGCGGCTGGTGCAGCTGGACGAGCCGCTGCTGCGCGTGCCGCAGCTGGCGATCCACCTGGACCGCCAGGTCAACGAGGGCATGAAGCTCGACAAGCAGCGCCACCTCACGCCGATCTGGGGCCTCGGCCCGGTGGACGAGGGCTCGCTGATCGCGTACGTCGCGCAGCGCGCCGGTGTCGAGGCCGCCGACGTGGCCGGCTGGGACCTCATGACGCACGACGTCCAGCCCGCCTCCTACCTGGGCCGGGACCGCGAGCTGCTGGCCGGTCCGCGGCTGGACAACCTGCTCTCGGTGCACGCCGCCGCCGCCGCCCTGGCCGCCGTGGCCGCCGCGGCCGGGACGGAGGGCGCCGAGCTGCCGTACATCTCGGTGCTGGCCGCCTTCGACCACGAGGAGACCGGCAGCGAGTCGGACACCGGCGCGCAGAGCCCGCTGCTCGGCAACGTCCTGGAGCGCTCCGTCTACGCGCGCGGCGGCAGCCCCGAGGACCGCGCCCGGGCGCTGGCCGGCACCGTCTGCCTCTCCTCCGACATGGGCCACGCCGTCCACCCGAACTACAGCGAGCGGCACGAGCCGGGGCACCACCCGATGCCCAACGGCGGGCCGATCCTGAAGGTCAACGTCAACAACCGGTACGCCACCGACGGCGTCGGCCGGGCGGTGTTCGCGGCGGCCTGCGAGAAGGCCGGCGTGCCGTGGCAGACCTTCGTCTCCAACAACGCGATGCCCTGCGGCACGACGATCGGCCCGATCACCGCGGCCCGCCTCGGCATCCAGACGGTGGACTGCGGCATCGCGGCGCTCTCCATGCACTCGGCGCGCGAGCTGTGCGGGGCGGACGACCCGTACCTGCTGGCGAGCGCGATCAAGGCCTTCCTGGAGGGCTGAGCAGCGGTACGACGAAGGGCCCGGCGCGGTTGCCGGGCCCTTCGTCGTGCGGTGCGGCGGCTACTCCATCCCGGCCAGCACCAGCGGCAGCCGGCGCGCGCCGTCGGCGACCAGCTTCACCGGCACGCCCCAGTCCTGCTGGTGCACGTGGCAGGCCGGGAACTCGATCTCCGGGTCGTCGTCGCAGGACGCGGCCATCGCCGAGACGTGCAGCACGCCCTCGGTCACCTCCTCGGAGAGCACCAGCTCGCGGGAGAGCGCGGAGTCCGCGCCCGCTCCGGAGACGAGCAGCTCCGGCGGGGTGGAGCTGACCAGCAGCCGGGTGGACGGGCCGTAGCGCTCGTCCAGCTTCTGGCCGGCCGGCGCCGAGAAGACGACGTCGAGCCGGAACGCGCCCGGCGCGACCTCGGTGGCGGCCCGCTGGGTGCGGTGCGCGACCGACTCGACCCGGACGGCCTCCTCGGGCAGCCGCAGCCTGGTCAGCCGGTGCCGGGCCGACTCGACCACGACGATGTCGCCGTCGACCAGCACCGCACCCGAGGGCTCGCGCAGGTCGGTGGCCAGCGTGGTGACCTCGCCGCTCGCCGGGTCGAAGCGCCGCAGCGCGTGGTTGTAGGTGTCGCTGACGGCCACCGAGCCGTCGGGCAGCACGGTGACGCCCAGCGGGTGCTGGAGCAGAGCCTGCTCCGCGGCGCCGTCGCGGTGCCCGAAGTCGAACAGGCCGGTGCCGACGGCGGTGTGGACGGCGTTCGTTCCACGTGAAACCCACCGGAGGGCGGAGGTCTCCGAATCGGCGACCCAGAGCCTCTCGCCGTCCGCCGAGACGGCCAGGCCGGACGGCTGGGCGAACCAGGCCTCGGCGGCCGGTCCGTCGACCAGGCCCTCGTTGGTGGTGCCGGCCGCCACGCCGACGGTGCCGGCCGCCGGGTCGTAGGCCCAGAGCTGGTGGACGCCGGCCATGGCGATCCAGACCCTGCCGTCGAACCAGGCCACGTCCCACGGCGAGGAGAGGTCTACCTCAAGGGCCGGCCCCTCGGTGGCGGAGCCCTGCCACCACTGCCGGCCGGTGCCGGCCAGGGTGGTCACCTCGCCGTCCGACAGCCGGACGCCGCGCAGCGCGTGGTTGACGGTGTCGGCCACCACGACGTCGTACGGGGACCCCTCCGGCAGCAGCGCCAGGCCCTGCGGTTCGCTGAACCGGGGGGTGGTGCCGTCCACCAGGCCGCGCACCCCGTCGCCGATCCGGCGGACCACCGTCTCGCCGTCCTCGGCCAGCTCGACCAGCGAGTGGTGCCCGGAGTCCGCGACCAGGAAGTGCCCGTCGGGCAGCCGGACCGCCTTGCCGGGGAACTTCAGGTCGCCCGCGGTGGGCTCCGGCGCCACGTACGGGCCGTCGCCGCGGCGCAGCGTCCCCTTGGCGGCGTGCTCCGCCTCCAGCTCCTCCACCAGCCGGGCGATGGCGTGCGCGTGCCCCTCGCCGGCGTGCTGGGCGACCACGTACCCCTCGGGGTCGATCACCACCAGCGTCGGCCACGCCCGCACCGCGTACTGCTTCCACGTCGCCAGCGCCGGGTCGTCCAGCACCGGGTGGTGCACCTCGTACCGCGCCACGGCGTCCACCACGGCCTGGTGGTCGGCCTCGTGCACGAACTTCGGCGAGTGCACGCCCACGATCACCACGGTGTCGCGGTGCTTCTCCTCCAGCTCGCGCAGCTCGTCCAGGACATGCAGGCAGTTGATGCAGCAGAAGGTCCAGAAATCCAGGATGGTGATCTTGCCGCGGAAGTCGGCGAGCGCCAGTTCCTTGCCGCCGGTGTTCAGCCAACCGCCTGCCCCGACCAGCTCGGGGGCGCGTACACGTGCACGAGATGCCATGAGGCAATCAAACCCCACCCGGCGGGCGGGTATTCCGGCCGCCGGCGGAGTCGGCCGTTCGCGGTGCCCGTGTGGCGGTGCTTCACGGCGGGCGGACGATCGGGTCGAATGGCGGGCGGGGGGCACACCCACGGGGCGCAGCCGCGGCTCGCACCCGGGGGCACACCCACGGCGCACGCCCACGAACTGGAGACGGTATGCGGTACCTGGTCAGGGAGAAGCTGTTCGCGATCGGTGACGACTACTGGATCGAGGACGACCACGGGAACAAGGCGTTCCTGGTGGACGGCAAGGTGCTGCGGCTCCGGCACACCTTCGAGCTGAAGGACGCCGGTGGCCGGGTGGTCGCGGTGGTGAAGGAGAAGGCGTTCACCGTCCGGGACGCGATGCGGATCGAGAACACCGACGGGGACACGGTCGCGACCGTCCGGGAGAAGCTGTTCACGCCGTTCCGCGACAAGTACCGCGTGGAGCTGGCCGACGGCGGCGAGCTGAAGATCCACGGCGACCTGATCGACAAGGACTACCGGATCGAGAACGGCCACGGCGACGAGCTCGCCCGGATCTCGCGCAAGTGGTTCCGGGTCCGGGACACCTACGGCGTGGAGATCGCCGACGGGGCCGACACAGGCCTGCTGCTCGCGGTCGCGGCCTGCGTCGACCACCTGACGGAGGAGGACTGACCCGCGGCTACACGATGACGTGGGGCAGGAAGCGGGCGCCCTGGTGGGTGATCGGGCTGTCGTCCGTCTCGCGGATGCCGAGGCCCGCCGCCTCGCCGTCGACCACCCAGGCGCCGAGCACCGGGCGGTTGCCGTCGAAGTCGGGCAGCGGGTGGTACTGCTGGTAGCAGTGGCCCTCGGGGCCGTAGCGGTCCGGGTCGCCGGCCCAGTCGGCGAGCCGGGTCTCCCGGCCGTCCGGGCCGACGATCCGGATGCCGGCGCCCTCGCGGCCGAGCAGCGGCTTGGCCGCGTAGCCCGGGCCGTCCGGGCCGGCGAGCTCGCGCGGGCCGTCGAGGTAGGCGGGGAGCAGGTTGGGGTGGCCGGGGTTGAGCTCCCAGAGCACCGCCAGCAGAGCCTTGTTGGAGAGCAGCATCTTCCAGGCCGGCTCGATCCAGAGGGTGGAGCCGGTGCCGCCGCCGTGGTCGATGACGTCGAGCAGCTGCTCACCGAACTCGTCCTCGGCCAGCCACTCCCACGGGTAGAGCTTGAACGCTGCCCGGATGAAGCGGTGTTCGAGGTCGACGAAGCGGCCGGAGAGGCCGTCCCAGCCGATGTCCTCCATGGCGATGCCGACCGTCTCGATCCCGGCCTGCTCGGCGCACTCCTGGAGGTAGAGGGTGGTCATCCAGTCCTCGCCCTCGGTGTCGCCGCGCGAGTGCGCGAAGTGCACCGGGCCGGGCGGCAGCAGGTGTTTCTGCCGCGCCCAGGAGGCGACCAGCCGCTCGTGCAGCGAGTTCCACTGGTCGGCCTGCGGGAACCGCTCCTCCATCCAGAACCACTGCGGGCCGGCCGCCTCGATCAGCGAGGTCGGGGTGTCCGCGTTGTACTCGAACAGCTTGGCCGGGCCGGTGCCGTCGTACCCGAGGTCGAACCGCCCGTAGACGGCCGGCTGCTCGTCGCGCCGCCGCCAGGACTCGGCGACGGCGGCGGCCAGCCGCGGGTCGGTGATGCCGTAGTCGGCGAACCGGCCGGTGCGCACCACGTGGTCGGCGGCGGCCAGGCACATCTCGTGCAGCTCCTCGACCACCTCCTCCAGGGCCTCCACCTCGGGCAGCGAGAACTCGTAGTACGCGCTCTCGTCCCAGTAGGCGTGCGGGCCGCCCTGGTTGCACGGGTCGGAGCACATGGCGTAGATCAGGCCCTGGGCCTCGACGGTGGCCAGCCAGTCGGGGCGCGGGGCGATGGTGCGCCGGCGCATCGCGGTCAGCCCCCGCCCGAGCCGCTGGAGCCGGACGGGCAGCCGAAGCCGCCGCGCTTGGTGGCGGCCTTGTCGAAGGTGCCGCCGGCCGCGGTGGTGCTGCCGGAGCCGCAGTAGTACCAGCGGCCGGCCGTGGTGCCGCCGCTCTTGCAGGAGTGGCTGTCCAGCACCTTCAGCGTGGCGGGGTCGACGCAGCGGCTCGGCGGGCTGCTGCTGGAGGAGGAGCAGCCGGACAGGGCCAGAGCCAGGGTGCCGACCATGCCGAGGGCGACGAAGCCCGAGCGGCGTCGGGCGTCCGGTACCGGGGTACCGGATCCGGTGGCTGTGGCGGAGGGCGGTGGCGACGTCATGGCGCCCGATGGTACGCGTGGGGCCGGAGGATACGGGAGGGGGCCCGCTTCCCCGGCCGTGCCGAGGCCCGATGGGATATGTTTTGCCGATCCTTGACCGTTGGACCCAGCCGGACCGGGCTGGAATCAGTGAGTGGACGCGGGGGACTGACCTGTGAACGACATCCTGCACGGCCTCGGTGCGGCCGCCGCCTTCGGCGGCGTCGGCGTGGTGCTGCTGCTCCTCGGCGTCGGCCTGGTGGACGTGCTGACGCCCGGGAAGCTGGGCCACCAGATCTGGGTCGAGCGCAACCGCAACGCCGCCGTGCTGCTCAGCTCGGCGCTGCTCGGCATCGGCGGCATCGTCTTCACCGCGATCCTCTACACCTACGAGGACTTCGGGAAGGGCCTGGTCTCCACCGCCTGCTTCGGTGTGCTCGGGCTGGTGCTGATGGCCGTCGCGTTCTGGGTGGTGGACCTGCTCACGCCGGGCAAGCTCGGCGCGATCCTGGTCGACCCCGAGCCGCACCCGGCGGTCTGGGTCTCGGCCAGCTGCAACCTCGCGGTCGCGGCGATCGTGGCCGCGTCCATCGCCTGACGGTACTGGTCGCCGGCGATACGGGGCGTCCTGCGGTACTGGTCGCCTGACGGCACGGGTGGCCCGGCGGCACGGTCCGCCTGACGGTGGCTCACGCCGGGTGCGGCTGCCCGCCGAGGACGTGCTCGCGCCCCCAGGCGCCCAGCGGCGCCAGCGCGTCGTTGAGCCGGACCCCGGCCGCCGTCAGCGAGTACTCGACCCGCGGCGGCACCTCGTCGTACGACTCGCGGTGCACGATGCCGTCCGCCTCCAGCTCGCGGAGGTGGGCGGCGAGCACCTTCTCGGTGATGCCCGGCACCTGGCGGCGCAGTTCGCCGAACCGCCGGTTCGGGAGCTCCGCCAGTGCCCAGAGGATCAGCACCTTCCACTTGCCGCCGATCACGTCCATCGCGGCGTCGATCCCGCAGACGTACGCACCGGGCCTCGGAACCGTCGCCATGCCCCCACCTCTCCGGCCTGCTCGCTCACCTCAGGGTAACCACCTACTTCGAAGTGCGTACTTGATCGGCCCCCGGGCCGGCGACGAGCCTGATCGGCATGGCACACAACACCGTTGACCCCGCTGCGAAGACCCCCCTCACCCTGCTCGGCCTCGGCGCGATGGGCACCGCGCTCGCCCGGACCTGGCTCGCCGCCGGGCACCCGCTGACCGTGTGGAACCGGACCCCGGCCCGGGCCGAACCGCTCGCCGCCGAGGGCGCCGCCGTGGCCGCCACCGCCGCCGGGGCGGTCGCGGCCAACCGGCTGCTGGTCGTCTGCCTGCTGGACGACGCCTCCGTCGGGGCGGCGCTGGACGGCGTCGACCTGACCGGCAAGGACGTGGTCAACCTGGTCACCGGCACTCCCGGCCAGGCCCGGGCCCGTGCCGAGTGGGCCCGCGCGCGCGGTGCCCGCTACCTGGACGGCGGGATCATGGCCGTCCCGCCGATGATCGGCGTCCCGGCGGCCGGCCCGTACGTCTTCTACAGCGGCTCGGCCGCGCTCTTCGAGGAGCACCGGGCCACCCTCGCCGTCCCGGCCGGCACCACCTGGGTCGGCGAGGACGACGGCTTCGCGGCCCTGCACGACGTGGCGCTGCTGAGCGCGATGTACGGCATGTTCGCCGGCGTCGCGCACGCCTTCGCGCTGTTCCGCGACGAGGCCGTGGCCCCGGCCGACCTCGCCCCGCTGCTGACCTCCTGGATCACCGCGATGTCCGGCTCGGTGGCGAGGACCGCCGAGCAGCTGGAGAGCGGCGACTACACCCGGGACGTCGTCTCCAACCTCGCCATGCAGGTCGCGGGCACGCCGACGTTCCTGCGCACCGCCGAGGAGCAGGGGGTCAGCCCCGAACTGATCGACCCCTACTTCCGGCTGATGCGGCGCCGGCTCGCCGAGGGCGGCGGTGACGAGGACCTCACCGGCGTGATCGACCTGCTGCGCGGGGCGGCCCGAGCCTAGCCCGCCGCGCGGTCGGTGAGGGGGCGGCGGCGGAGGGCGGCGTCGGTGAGGGCGGGGGGCTGCCAGACGCCGTCGGGGTGGTAGAGGTTGGTGCCGGGCGCGACGATCGCGTCGATGCGGTCGAGGGCGTCGTCGTCCAGGACGAGGTCGGCACCCTTGAGGGCCGCCGCCAGCTGCTCCGCGGTGCGCGGGCCGATGATCACCGAGGTGACGGCCGGGTGCGCCAGCGGGAAGGCGAGGGCGAGTTCGGGCAGGGTGCGGCCGAGGTCGTCGGCGAGCGCGGTGAACTCCTCGACGGCGTCGAGCTTGGCCGCGGTGACCGGCAGTGCCGGGTCGAAGCGGGCCGGGGTCAGGGCGGCCCGGCCGGTGGTGAGGTCGATCGGGCGGTTCCTGCGGTGGCGGCCGGTGAGGAACCCGGAGGCGAGCGGGCTCCAGGTCAGCGCGCCCATGCCGAGCCGCTGCACGGTGGGCAGCACGTCCCGCTCGATGCCGCGGGCGAGCAGCGAGTACGGCGGCTGCTCGGTGCGGAAGCGCGGCAGGTTGCGGCGTTCGGCGACGTGGTGGGCCTCGACGAGCAGCTCGGCGGGGAAGGTCGAGCAGCCGAAGGCGCGGATCTTGCCGGCCCGCACGAGGTCGCCGAGCGTGGAGAGGGTCTCCTCGATGTCGGTGGTGTGGTCGGGCCGGTGCACCTGGTAGAGGTCGATCCAGTCGGTCCGCAGCCGCCGCAGGCTCTCCTCGACCTCGCGGACGATCCAGCGCCGCGAGTTGCCGCGCCGGTTGCGGCCCTCGCCCATCGGGAAGTGCACCTTGGTGGCGAGGACGACGTCGTCGCGGCTGCCGTGGCTCTGCAGCGCCTTGCCGACGATCTCCTCGGACTCGCCGGCCGAGTACATGTCGGCCGTGTCGATGAAGTTGACGCCCTGGTCGAGCGCGGTGTGGATGATGCGGGCGCAGTCGTCGTGGTCGGGGTTGCCGACCGCCCCGAACATCATGGTGCCGAGGCAGTACGCGCTCACCTCGATGCCGGTGCCGCCGAGGACGCGGTAGCGCAAGGTTCTGTCTCCCTGGTGGTGGATGGGTGGCCGGGGCCCGGGCGGGGCCGCGGCCGCTGGGCCCCGAGGGTAGGGCTTGGAGTGCACTCAAGGGCAAGTGGTGGGCCGTCGGGGCGGGGCAAGTGGTGGTCCGTCAGGACTGGGCAAGGGGTGGGCGGTCGGGACGGCGCAAGGCGTGGGCGGTCGGGGCGAGGGGCGGGTCGTCCCTCTGCCGGGGGAGCGGGTTCCCCCGGGAAGGGGAGGCCTGGGCGGTGCGGCCGGTGCGAGCTTGGGGGCATGACGGCAACGAGCGGTTGGGCGACGGTGAGGGTGGCGGCGCGGGCGGCGGACGGCCGGGCGGTGATGGCCTGGGGCGTCGCGTACGCGGCCTTCGGGGCCGGCTGCGCGGTGAGCGGGACGGCGCTGTTCGGCGCGACCTGGCCGGGATGGGTGGTCGCCACGGTGGGCGCCGCCGCCTTCCTGGCCGCGGCGGCGTTGGCGCGGGGCGGGCCGGCCCCCCGGTTGCGGTCGGTGCTCTGGACGCTCTGCGTCCTGGCCGGCGCGGCGGCGTTCGGCCTGCTGATGGACGTCATCACGCTGGTCTTCAGCCAGGAGGTGGACAGTTGGCCGGCCACGGCCCACCGGGTGCTGTCCGCGCTCGGCGCCGTCCTGCTGGCGGCTGCCGCCCGCGCCGGTCGTCCGCCCGCCCGGACGGCGGGCACGGGTACGGCGCCGGCGCCTTCGGCGGCTCCAGGGGGCGTCCAACTGGCGGCCTTGGCAGGGACGTTGGCGTTCGCACCGTACGTCGTGATGAAGACGACCTGGGCGATTGGCGGGACGTTCGCGGGTCTGAGCGGTGACGCGATGCTGGCCGACGCCGAGCGCAACGGCGCCTCCGGGGTCTGGCTCACCCTCGCCTCCTGGGGCGTCGACGCGACGGCGCTCCTGGCGGCGCTCGGCGTGTTCCTGCTCTGGGGCCTGGTCCGTCCGTGGGGACAGGTCTTCCCGCGCTGGACCCTGCTGCTGCACGGCCGCCGCGTCCCCCGCTGGCTTCCGCTCACCCCCGCGCTGCTCGGCGCCGCCACCCTCGCGCCGTACGGGATCATCGGCATCGGCTACGCGGCGCTCGGCACGACCGGCGTGGTGACCGTGCCGCGCGGGGACTTCCCCACCGAGGCGGACGTGCTGCTGGTCTGCTGGATCGGCCTCGGCGCCTTCGCCGTCTACGGTGTGGCCCTCGCGGTCGCCGCCCGCTCGTACTGGCGCCGCACCGGGTGACCGGCGGGGTGGCGCCCGGGCGGCGCCGCCGTTTGCGGAACCGGCAACAAATCTTGCCGGTGCCGTGGGGGTCGTCGCAGCCTGGCGGTGGAGGTGATCGCCGTGAGCGACCGACGGGACAGGGCCGACAGGAACAGCAGGGCCGGCAGGAGCAGCGCGACCAGCACCGCCAGCACCACCAGCAGGGCCGGTGGGCATGGCAGTACCGGCGGGGCCCCGGACGGTCGCCGTGCGGACGGCTACGACGCGGGCAGCCACGACGCGGACGGCTACGACGTGGTGGTGGTGGGCGGCGGGGCCGCCGGGCTGAACGCGGCACTGGTGCTGGCCCGGGCCCGCCGCCGGGTGGCCGTGCTGGACGTCGGACAGCCGCGCAACGCGCCGGCCGCACACCTGCACGGCTTCCTCTCCAGGGACGGCATGTCCCCGGCCGCGCTGCTGGCGGTCGGCCGGGACGAGCTGGCCGGGTACGGCGTCGACCTGCTCGACGCCCGGGCCGACCACCTCGCACCCGTCGACGCCTCCGGTGCCACGGACGCCACCGGCGCCCCCGCGCCGCAGGGCCTCGGCTTCCTCGTCCACCTCGCCGGCGGTCCGGTGCTCCGCGCCCGCCGCGTGATCGTCGCCACCGGCCTGCGCGACGGTCTGCCGGAGCTCCCGGGCCTCGCCGAGCGGTGGGGTCGCGACGTCCTGCACTGCCCGTACTGCCACGGCTACGAGGTGGCCGACCGGCCGCTCGGCGTGCTCGGCACCCGTCCGGGCTCCGTCCAGCAGGCGTTGCTGGTGAAGCAGTGGTCGGACGACGTGGTCTTCTTCCCGCACGCCCGGCCGCTGGACGACGGCGACCGTGACCGGCTGGCCGCGCGCGGCGTGCGCGTCGCCGAGGGGACGGTCCGGCGGCTGGTGGCCGACGGCGACCGGTTGCGCGGCGTCGAACTGGCCGGGGGTGAAGTGGTGCCCCGCGAGGCCGTGTTCGTCTTCCCGCAGCCGGCGCCCCGAGACGCCCTGCTCTCCGGCCTGGGCTGCGCCCGGGACGCGCAGGGCTGGGTCGTCACCGACCGCACGGGGCGCACCAGCGTGCCCGGGGTCTGGGCGGTGGGCAACGTCGCCCACCCGAGGGCCCTGGTCGTCACCGCGGCCGGCCAGGGTGCGGCGGCGGGGTTCGCCGTCAACCACCACCTCCTGGACGAGGAGGTCGAACAGGCGCTCGCCGCCGCCCCCCTCTGAAGTGCCGCCCCGAAGCCGCCCCGAAGTCACCGATCCGAACGGAGTCAGCCATGCACCGACCGCACCACCACGACGCCCCCGAGCCCGCCCTCGCCCCCGCCGCCGCCACGCACGACCACAGTCACGACCACAGTCACGGTCAGGGGCACGGCCATGGCCACGGCCACCATGCGACCGACACGGACTGGTCGGCGCTCGCCGCCCTCCTGGAGCGCGAGGGCGAGCTGCACACCCCCGCATTCGCCCAGGCCGCCCAGTGGCTGGGCGAGTTGACGGCCGGTGCCCCCGTCGGCCGGGTGCTCGACGTCGGCAGCGGCCCGGGTGTCGTGGCGGGCCTGCTCGCCGACGTGTTCCCGGCCGCCGAGGTGGTCGCCGTCGACCGGTCGGCCGCTCTGCTGGCCCGGGCCGAGGCTCGCTCGTCCGGCCGCGTCACCACCCGACAGGCCGATCTGCCCGGTGAGTTCGGCCTGCTCGGTGCGGCCGACCTGATCTGGTCGTCCCAGGCGATCCACCATCTCGGCGACCAGCAGGCGGCGTTGGCATCCCTGGCCGGTTCGCTGCGCCCGGGAGGGCTGCTCGCGGTCGCCGAACGCGGGCTGCCGCTGCGGTTCCTGCCGCGCGACCTCGGCCTCGGCCGTCCCGGCCTCCAGGCCCGGCTGGACGCCGCGTACGAGGATGCCTTCGCCGCGATGCGTGCCCAACTCCCCGGTGTCGTCGACGAGGTGGAGGACTGGTCGGCCATGCTCTCCCGGGCCGGCCTCACCCCCACCGGCTCGCGCACCTTCCTCGTCGAGTGGCCGGCCCCGCTCGCCGCGCCGGCCCGTGAGCACCTGCACGCCCAACTCGAACGCCGTCGTGAGCAGTTGGACGGGATCCTGGCCGCCGACGATCTCGCCGCCCTGGATGTCCTGCTCGACCGCGACTCCCAGGCCGGCATCCTCGCCCGTCCCGACGCGTTCTACCTCGTCGCCGTCACCGTCCACACCGCCCGGGCGGCCGCCGCGGAGTAGGGGCCGTCGGGGCAGGTGCGTGAGGCGCACCTGCCCCGACGGTCAGATGCCGGACGCCAGCTTGAGGGTGACGGCCCCGGCGATGATCGAGGCGAAGGAGAGCAGCTTGGGGACGGTGATCCGCTCCTTGTAGATCAGGGCGCCGAAGACGACGGTGCCGATCGAGCCGAGGCCGGTCCAGATGGTGTAGCCGACGCCGACGTCCAGCGTCCTGAGCGCGAGGCTGAGCGTGAAGATGCCGCCCGAGGCCGCGACCAGGGTGAGGACGGACGGCCAGAGCCGGGTGAAGCCGTTGGTGGCGTTGGTGCCGAGGGCGAAGGCGATCTCGAAGACGACGGCGATCGCGAGGAAGACCCAGGCCATGACGGTGTGCTCCTTGAGTGGTTGGGGTCGGTCAGTCGGTCAGTCGGTCAGTCGGTCAGGGCGAGGGGCGCGGGGCGAGGTGGGCGTGCGGGGTCAGGCGGTGACGGGCTGCTCGGAGCCGCCGGGCTTGTCGGCGGGCTTGTCGGCGACCTTGTCGGCGAGCTTGAGGCCGAGCACGCCGCCGATGATCAGGACGAAGGCCACGGCCTTCCCGGGGTTCATGGACTCGTGGAAGAGCACCGAGCCGAGGACGACGGTGCCGACCGAGCCGATCCCGGTCCACACCGTGTAGCCGACGCCGACGTCGAGGGTCTTCAGTGCGAGGCTGAGGAAGAAGATCCCGCCCGCGGCGGCCGCGGCCGTCAGCAGGGACGGGCCGAGCACGGTGAAGCCGTGGGTGGCGTTGGTCGCGAGGGCGAAGACGACCTCGAAGACCGAGGCGATGAGCAGGTAGATCCAGGCCATGGGAACCCCCGGGTGCATGGTGCGGCAGTGGTTGCATGTATGTGCAAATTGATTTCGACTGGGCAAGAGCATGCATGTACAAGTAACCTGTGTCAACCCGCCCCGCCTGCGCCAGGAGCAGCCCATGGCCTCGGAACACCGCCCCACCAGCGGCGGCGCACGCCCCCGCACTCCGGACGCTCCGGACGCCGGCCCGTCGGACTCCCGGATGTGGAGCCGGCTCACCGCCCTGCACGCCCACGTCGAGAGCCGCCTCACCACCGTCCTCCAGCGCCGGCACGGCCTCGGCCTCTCCGAGTACCGTGCCCTCGGCCTCCTCGCCGAGGCCCCCAAGGGCGAGCTGCGGATGCAGGACCTCGCCGCCGGCCTCGGCCTCAACCAGAGTTCGGTCACCCGTCTGGTCGCCCGCCTGCACGCCGCGGACTTCACCTACCGGGACCTCTGCCCGGACGACAAGCGCGGCGTCTACACCGTCATCACCGCCGCCGGCCGCGCCCGCCACCAGGAGGCCCGCGCCACCTACGAGGAGACCCTCACCGCGGCCCTGGACGAGGAGGCGGCCGCCGTCCCCGACCTCGTCCCGCTCCTCACCACGGCCCGCCACTCGCTCGGCTGATCGCGCCTGCCCCGCCCGCTACGCCGTCGCGCCCGCGCCCGGCTCTCGCGCCCGGCTCTCGCGCCCGCCCCCGCGCACGGGAGGTCGAGCCGGCCGACTTCCCGTGCGGCCCCGCCCCGCGGTGGGGCGGTACGGTCACCGCATGGCAGCCTCGAACCCCGACGTCGTCGTGGTGACCACGACCCACGACGCCGAGCCCGCGGCCCGCGCCCTGGCCGCCGCCGTGGTGCGCGAGCGCCTGGCCGCGTGCGCGCAGGTCTACCCCGTCCGGTCGGTCTACTGGTGGGACGGCGAGGTGCAGGAGGGCGCCGAGTGGCGCGTCGACCTGAAGACCCGAGCCGACCTCGCCGCCCGCCTGACCGCCTTCATCACCGAGCACCACACGTACGACACCCCCGAGGTCGTCGCCGTCCCGGTGGTCGCCGGCAGCAGCGGCTACCTCGCCTGGGTGGCCGCCGAGACCGCCCCCTGACGGGAAGCGCGCGGCCCCCGTCGCGCAGTCGCGACGGGGGCCGCCCCCGCATGTGCCCGTCCGGCGCCTACTCGCCGCCGAACCGGGAGGTCCAGCCGGCCAGGTCCTCGTCGGTGATCTTCGCGAACAGGACCGGCGGCACGGTGAACGCCGTCCCGGCCGGCACGAAGTCCAGCGCGCGCGCCTCCTCCGGGCTCACCCACGCCTGCGTGCCCGCCGGGGCCCCGGCGGGCAGCGCGAAGGCGTCACGCATCGCCCGGGCCGCGGCCGGGATGAACGGCTCGGAGACCACCGCGTACAGGTGGATCAGGTTCATCGCCGTGCGCAGCGTCAGCGCGGCCGCCTCCGGATCCGTTTTCACCTGGAGCCACGGCGCCTTCTCGTCCAGGTACGCGTTGCCCGCGCTCCACAGCGTGCGCAGGCTCTGCGCGGCCTTGCGGAAGTTCAGGGCGTCCAGCTGGGCCTCGTACTCGGCCAGCAGCTCGGCGATCTGCGAGCCCAGCCGCTCCTCCGCCTCGCCCGCCGCGTGCCCGGCCGGGACGTCGTCGCCGAAGCGCTTGCGGCTGAAGGAGAGCACCCGGTTGACGAAGTTGCCGAGGGTGTCGGCGAGGTCCTTGTTGACGACCGAGGCGAAGAGGTCCCAGGTGAAGCTGGAGTCGTCCGACTCGGGCGCGTGCGCCATCAGGAAGTAGCGCCAGTAGTCGGCCGGCAGCAGCTCCAGCGCGACGTCGGTGAAGATGCCCCGCTTCTGGCTGGTCGAGAACTTGCCGCCGTAGTACGTCAGCCAGTTGAAGGCCTTGACGTAGTCGACCTTCTTCCACGGCCTGCGCGAGCCGAGGATGGTCGCCGGGAACATCACCGTGTGGAACGGGACGTTGTCCTTGGCCATGAACTCGGTGTAGCGGACGGTCTCGTCGGCCTCGTACCACCAGGACTTCCAGTCCCGGACCTCGCCGTCGGCCGCCGCGTCCGCCCACTCCTTGGTGGCGCCGATGTACTCGATCGGGGCGTCGAACCAGACGTAGAAGACCTTGCCCTCCGCCGCCAGCTCCGGCCACACGTCGGCCGGCACCGGCACGCCCCACTCCAGGTCACGCGTGATCGCGCGGTCCTGCAGGCCCTCGGTCAGCCACTTGCGGGCGATCGAGGAGGCCAGCACCGGCCACTGGTCGCCGTGCTCGGCCACCCACGCCTCGACCTGGTCGGTCAGCTTCGACTGGAGCAGGAACAGGTGCTTGGTCTCGCGCACCTCCAGGTCCGAGCTGCCGCTGATCGCCGAACGCGGCTCCAGCAGGTCCGTCGGGTCCAGCACGCGGGTGCAGTTCTCGCACTGGTCGCCGCGCGCCTTGTCGTACCCGCAGTGCGGGCAGGTGCCGACGATGTACCGGTCCGGCAGGAAGCGCCCGTCGGTGACCGAGTACACCTGGCGGATCGCCCGCTCCTCGATGAACCCGTTGGCGTGCAGCTCGCGCGCGATCTCCTGGGTGATCTCCCGGTTCTGCGGCGAGGAGCTGCGCCCGAAGTGGTCGAACGACAGGCGGAACCCGTCGTACACCGCCTTCTGCTGGTCGTGCGCCTGTGCGCAGAACTCGGCGACCGGCAGCCCCGCCTCCTGCGCCGCCAGTTCGGCCGGCGTCCCGTGCTCGTCGGTCGCGCAGATGTACAGCACCTCGTGCCCGCGCTGCCGCAGGTACCGCGAGTAGACGTCCGCCGGGAGCATCGACCCGACCATGTTGCCCAGGTGCTTGATCCCGTTGATGTAGGGAAGGGCGCTGGTGATCAGGTGCCGAGCCATCCTCGGATGCTCCAATTTCTCCCGCACGCACCCCTACCCCGGAGTGCCGTGACAGGCGCAGGGTCTGGGGGCCGCAACGGGAGTCCGACGCATCCGCCGGCTCCCGGGCTGCCACACAGAGCGAAGTTCCACTGTGGGCACCCCAATCCTATCGAAGCCCGGACCCGCTCCTCCCGCCCGTTTCACCCGGTGGACGGCCGTCCCGCGGGCGGCGGTGCGGACGGCCCGCCGCCACCGCACCCCGTCCGGGCCCCCGTACCCCGGCGCCATGCGGTCCGGCCGGGCCGCCGGCGTCCGGAACCGGCCCGGCACGGACGCCGTCGACGCCGTCACCGGACGCACCGAACGGACCTGCCAGGACCCCGGGTGGTCAGGCCCGGTGCGCCCTCCGCCGGAGGCTCGCCGCCCGCGCTGCACGTGCCGCCCGCGCCGCCCACGCCGTCAGGCGACGAAGTGGTCGAACTCGCCGGCCTTCACGCCGAGGAGGAAGGCCTCCCACTTGCGCGGGGTGGTGCGGACGATGATGTCGCCGGTGCCGGGATCGCGGATCTCGACCATGCCGTCCACGGTGCGGACTTCGAGGGACTCGTCGGATTCGCCGGTGGGCGAGGGCTTCTGCCAGTCGTTCATGGCTACCAGCCTGTCAGATCGCGGCACTTGGCGCGGCCGGTCGTCGGCGGTGGGCCGGGTGCCGGCCGGAACGCTTGATCTCGTGCCGGCGCATGCCGATGGAGGGGGTGTGGAACTCATCGGGTCGGACGGCGGGGCAGCGCGGGCCGTCGTGGCGGTCGGTGGCTGATGGCCGTCGTCCTGCTGGCCGGGCTGTTCGTCTCGCTGCTGTTCATGGGCTGGCTGGTGTGGCTGGTCAACTCCGTCCCGCACGAAGGGCGTTCGGCCGGCCGTGAGGTGACCTCGGGTCGTTCGCGGGCCGGCGGGGAGAAGTAGGGGCCGCCCGGCCGGGGATGCGGGCGGTCAGCCGGCGGCCAGCCTGGCGGTCAGTCGTTCGCGCGCGGCCGGCCACTCGTCGACGAGCATCGAGAAGTACGCGGTGTCCCGCCAGACCCCGTTGGCCCGCAGCTTCTCGCGCCGGTGGACGCCCTCGAACCGGGCGCCCAGCCGCTGGATCGCGTTGCGCGAGCGGTCGTTGAGGGCGTCGGTCTTCCAGAACACCCGTCCCATGCCCAGGTCCTCGAAGGCGTGGACGAGCAGCAGCAGCTTGGCCTCGGTGTTGACGGCGGTCCGCCACACCGAGCGGGCGTACCAGGTGCCGCCGATCTCGACGTACTCGTCCGTCGCGTTGAACGCGTAGTACCCGGTGACGCCGACGGCGCGGCCGCTCGCCAGGTCGATCACCGCGAACTTCACGGCCTCGCCCGCCGCCACCGCGGCGATGCGGACGTCGAGGATCGCGCCGAGCTCCTCCTCGGTCGCCGGCGGGAGGTTCGGGATCCAGCGCCACACCTCCGGGTCGGGGCCGACGGCGGTCCAGAGGTCGGGGAGGTGGTCCCGGCTCAGCGGCTCCAGGCGGACGTGGCGGCCGGTCAGGGTCACGGGTACGGGAAGCTTCGCAGTCATGATCCCGAAGGTAGCCGCACTATGCACTAGATGCAATGGGTTGTTGCACTAGTGCAACAGTGGGAGGGCAGCGAAAAGGCCGTGCGGGACGACGCGCGTCCCGCACGGCCTTCAGTCGGCTCAGATGAACGAGTTGATCTGGATCGTCTCGTCGCGGCCCGGGCCGACGCCGATCGCCGAGATCGGCGCGCCGGACATCTCCTCCAGCGCCTTCACGTACGCCTGGGCGTTCTTCGGCAGCTCGGCGAAGGTCTTCGCCTTGCTGATGTCCTCGCTCCAGCCCGGCAGCGTCTCGTAGACCGGCTTGGCGTGGTGGAAGTCCGACTGGTTGTACGGCAGCTCCTCGACCCGCTTGCCGTCGATCTCGTAGGCGACGCAGACCGGGATCTGCTCCCAGCCGGTGAGCACGTCGAGCTTGGTGAGGAAGAAGTCGGTGAGGCCGTTGACCCGGGTCGCGTAGCGCGCGATCACCGCGTCGAACCAGCCGCAGCGGCGGTCGCGGCCGGTGGTGACACCGCGCTCGCCGCCGATGCGGCGCAGGGCCTCGCCGTCGGCGTCCAGCAGCTCGGTCGGGAACGGGCCCGAGCCGACGCGGGTGGTGTACGCCTTCAGGATGCCGATGACCCGGTCGATCTTGGTCGGGCCGATGCCGGCGCCGGTGCAGGCGCCGCCCGCGGTCGGGTTCGACGAGGTCACGAAGGGGTACGTTCCGTGGTCGACGTCCAGCAGGGTGCCCTGGCCGCCCTCCAGCAGGACGACCTTGCCGGCCTTGAGCGCCTCGTCCAGGACGAGCGTGGTGTCGGCCAGGAACGGCTTGATCTTGTCCGCGTAGCCGAGGTACTCCTCCAGCACCAGCTCGGCCGGGATGGCGCGGCGGTTGTAGAGCTTGACCAGCAGCTGGTTCTTGTCGTGCAGCGCGGCTTCGATCTTCTGCTGCAGGATCGACTCGTCGAAGAGGTCCTGCACGCGGATGCCGACGCGGTTGATCTTGTCCGCGTAGGTCGGGCCGATGCCGCGGCCGGTGGTGCCGATCCGGCGCTTGCCGAGGAAGCGCTCGGTGACCTTGTCCAGGGTGCGGTGGTACGGCGTGATCAGGTGGGCGTTGCCCGAGATCAGCAGCTTGGAGGTGTCGATGCCGCGCTCGTTCAGGCCGTTGAGCTCGGAGAGCAGCACGCCCGGGTCGATGACGACGCCGTTGCCGATCACCGGCGTCACATTCGGGCTGAGGATGCCGGAAGGGAGCAGGTGCAGGGCATACTTCTGGTCGCCGATGACCACCGTGTGACCGGCGTTGTTGCCGCCCTGGTAGCGGACGACGTAGTCGACGGAGCCACCGAGGAGGTCGGTCGCCTTCCCCTTGCCCTCGTCCCCCCACTGAGCGCCAACGAGCACGAGTGCCGGCACAGGCGTACACCCCTTCCGGTTGGGGCATCCTGCGTAGGCCGCAGTCTGCCCCGAGATAGACGAAGCCCCTGGCGCAATAGCGCAAGGGGCTCTTGCACCGAGAGATTACCTGAGGAAGGACCGGTCGTGTCGTCCCTGTCCACGCCTGCAACCGGCGGCCCCGAGCCGCTCCTGCTGCTCCTCGACCCGGCGGCCCGGCAGACCGACGGCGAGTCGGTGCGGATCGCGAAGGACGTCCTCTGCGGAGGGGCGGACGTCAAGGTGGCGTATCCCGAGAGCCCGTCGGAGCTCGACCGGGTGCTTTCGCACCGGGGTCGGAGGCGACCGGTGGTGATCGGTTCCGATCTTGCGCTGCAACGCGTGCTCCAGGCCCTGTACCGGCAGCGTGAGCTGGGGGCGGACCCGGTGGGCATGGTCCCGGTGGGCCGGGCGAACGAGCTGGTGACGGCCCGTGGGCTGGGCGTGCCGGGGGAGCCGGTGCCGGCGGCGCGGGCGGTGCTCTCGGGCGTGCCGCGCAAGCTCGACCTGCTGGTGGACGACGGTGGCGGGGTGGCGCTCGGCGGGGTCCGGATCTCCGGCGCCGGGGCGCGCCGGGTGGTGGGCCGGACGGGTGGCTGGCGTTCGCTATGGGCGAAACTGGCTGCGGCCGAGCAGGCGACCCCACTCACGTCCGACGGCGGTGCGGCCGGGGGCGCCGGCAGGGGCGAGCACAGCTCCCGGCTCCGCGTCGAGGCGGACGGGAAGCTCCTCGCCGACGTCCACCGCCCGGTCCGGGCGGTCCAGGTGACCCTGCCGGGCGGCGAGGCGGTCGGGGCCGGCGTCATGGAGATCGTCGTCCGCGCACCGGGCGCACTGGTGCGGGCCCGGGCGGCGAGCGTCTCGGTGGCCGGGCGCGGGTTCGGCTACGAGGCCGACGGTCACCCGGTCGGCCCGGTCCGGGCCCGGACCTGGACGGTCCACCCGGGTGCCTGGGGACTGCTGCTGCCCGCCGTCTGACGGCTTCGGGGCCCGCCGGGGCCCGCCGGGGGGCGCCCGGCGGGCGACGCCGGAGCCCGGGTGAGCAGGCTCACGTTCCCCGCCGTTCACCCGCACGTCGTCCGCACACGGAAGGCACCGGCGAGCCGCCGACAGCGCACCAACGGGCGCGAACCACAAGGCCATGCGCCCCCGGGGCGAATTCCGCCCCGGCGAAATCCGCGCCTGGTAAGGGGTTTTGTCTACGCGCGTCGCCAAACGATCGCCCAACAATCCCGCCCGCCCGGGTTCCGGAAGCCTGTGCCAACTGCCCTAGACTCGAAGGCGTGCCACGTGGTGACGGAAGACTCAACCACGATCTTCTTCCCGGCGAGAAAGGCCCCCAGGACGCTTGCGGCGTCTTCGGTGTCTGGGCTCCCGGCGAGGAGGTCGCCAAGCTCACGTTCTTCGGCCTTTACGCCCTGCAGCACCGCGGTCAGGAATCCGCGGGCATCGCAGTGAGCAACGGCTCCCAGATTCTCGTCTTCAAGGACATGGGGCTTGTCTCCCAGGTCTTCGACGAGGCCTCCCTGGGGTCGTTGCACGGGCATATCGCCGTCGGACACGCCCGCTACTCGACCACCGGTTCCTCGGTCTGGGAGAACGCCCAGCCGACCTTCCGGGCGACCGTTCACGGTTCGCTGGCCCTCGGGCACAACGGAAACCTGGTGAACACCGCCGAACTGGCGGCCATGGTCGCCGAACTCCCCGGCGAGGAGCACGTCTCCCGCTCGGGCCGGACGGCCGCGACCAACGACACCGACCTGGTGACCGCCCTGCTCGCAGGCCACCCCGACCTCTCCATCGAGGAGACGGCCAAGCTGGTCCTGCCCAAGGTCAAGGGCGCGTTCTCGCTCGTCTTCATGGACGAGCACACGCTCTACGCCGCCCGCGACCCGCAGGGCATCCGCCCGCTGGTGCTCGGCCGGCTGGAGCGCGGCTGGGTCGTCGCCTCCGAGACGGCGGCGCTCGACATCTGCGGTGCCTCCTTCATCCGCGAGGTCGAGCCCGGCGAGCTCATCGCCATCGACGAGAACGGCATGCGGACCTCCCGCTTCGCCGAGGCCAAGCCCAAGGGCTGCGTCTTCGAGTACGTCTACCTGGCGCGCCCCGACACCTCCATCGCCGGCCGCAACGTGCACCTCTCCCGCGTGGAGATGGGCCGCAGGCTGGCCGCCGAGGCGCCCGTCGAGGCCGACCTGGTGATAGCGACCCCGGAATCCGGGACGCCGGCCGCCATCGGCTACGCCGAGGCCAGCGGCATCCCGTACGGCTCCGGCCTGGTGAAGAACGCCTACGTGGGCCGCACCTTCATCCAGCCCAGCCAGACCATCCGCCAGCTGGGCATCCGGCTCAAGCTCAACCCGCTGCGCGAGGTCATCCAGGGCAAGCGCCTGGTCGTCGTGGACGACTCGATCGTCCGCGGCAACACCCAGCGCGCGCTGGTGAAGATGCTGCGCGAGGCCGGCGCGGCCGAGGTCCACATCCGGATCTCCTCGCCGCCGGTGAAGTGGCCCTGCTTCTTCGGCATCGACTTCGCCACCCGCGCGGAGCTGATCGCCAACGGCATGACCATCGAGGAGATCGGCCGCACGCTGGGCGCCGACTCCCTCTCGTACATCTCGATCGACGGCATGATCGAGGCCACCAAGCAGCCGAAGGACCGGCTCTGCCGGGCCTGCTTCGACGGGGAGTACCCGATGGAGCTGCCCGACCCGGCGCTGCTCGGCAAGCTCCTCCTGGAGGCCGAGATCAAGGGCGGCCAGCAGCCGCCGGCGGTCCGCGGCAAGCCGACCAGCGGCAGCGACCTGGACGGCGTCCAGTCCCTGCTCGGCGGAGCGGGCGCGGCCGACGCCCTGCGCCGCCCATAACGACCCGACGGTGGGGTCCCGGAACCCGGGACCCCACCGCTGTTCCATCCCCCTGACCCACGAGGGCACCAAGACCCGCGGGGGCACAGACCCGAAAGGGCCGCACCGCAGTGACCACGAACCAGAACGGCGCCACCTACGCCGCCGCCGGCGTCGACATCGAGGCGGGCGACCGCGCCGTCGAGCTCATGAAGCAGTGGGTGAAGAAGGCCAACCGCCCCGAGGTGGTCGGCGGCCTCGGCGGCTTCGCCGGGCTCTTCGACGCGTCCGCCTTCAAGCGCTACGAGCGGCCGCTGCTGGCCTCGGCCACCGACGGCGTGGGCACCAAGGTCGCCATCGCCGCCGCCATGGACAAGCACGACACCATCGGCCACGACCTGGTCGGCATGGTCGTCGACGACCTGGTGGTCTGCGGTGCCGAGCCGCTGTTCATGACCGACTACATCTGCGTCGGCAAGGTCGTGCCGGAGCGGGTCGCCGCGATCGTCAAGGGCATCGCCGAGGGCTGCGCGCTGGCCGGCTGCGCCCTCGTCGGCGGCGAGACCGCCGAGCACCCGGGCCTGCTCGGGCCGGACGAGTACGACGTCGCGGGCGCCGGTACCGGTGTGGTCGAGGCGGACGCGCTGCTGGGTGCGGAGCGCGTCCGGGCCGGCGACGTGGTGATCGCGATGGCGGCCTCCGGCCTGCACTCCAACGGCTACTCGCTGGTGCGCCACGTGCTGCTGAACGAGGCCGGCTGGAAGCTGGACCGCAAGGTCGAGGAGTTCGGCCGCACCCTCGGTGAGGAGCTGCTGGAGCCGACCCGGATCTACTCGCTGGACTGCCTGGCGCTCACCCGCGCCACCGAGGTCCACGCCTTCTCGCACGTCACCGGCGGCGGCCTGGCGGCCAACCTGGCCCGGGTCATCCCGGACGGCCTGCACGCCCGCCTGGACCGCGGCACCTGGACCCCGCTGCCGGTCTTCCAGACCGTCGCCGAGGTCGGCAAGGTGGCCACCCTGGAGATCGAGAAGACGCTCAACATGGGCGTCGGCATGGTCGCGGTCGTCCCGCCGCACTCGGTGGACGTCGTGCTGTCGATCCTGGAGGACCGCGGCGTCGAGGCCTGGCTGCTCGGTGACGTCGTCGAGCGCGCGGACGAGCACGACGGCGGCGCGGCCCTCTACAACGCGTACGAGGGCTTCACGGCCGGCTGAGCGGCCGCCTGAGCACGGCAGAGGGCCCCTCCACCGGAGGGGCCCTTTCCGTACGCCGGCCGGCCGCTCGCGGCGCCCGGCGGTCGCGGGGGAGCCGCACGGGAGGGCAGGACGGGATTCCCCGACGGGGTGAACGCACGCGGGAACGCCGAAAACCGGCCCGGCGCCGGTGGCGCACGGGCCGGTCAGGCCAGACTGGGACTACGCGCGGCGGCGGGCCTGGGAGGGCCCGGTACCCGAATCGGCGTCGTCGTCCTCGTCGTCGGCGGCGTAGCGTGCCGCGTACTCCGCGTAGGGGTCGTCGTCCTCTTCTTCCTCGATCGGCTCAGGCTCGATCGAGGCGGTGGAGGGCGATACGCCCAGCTCGCTGGACAGACGATTGGCGTCGAACCCGCCGCTGTTGTACTTCAGCTCGCGGGCGACCTTCGTCTGCTTGGCCTTGGCCCGGCCGCGCCCCATGGGTCGACCCCCTCAACGATGGGGCTCACGGCCCCGAGTCTGACACGTGTTCATGATCAGGAGCGGTCTGCCCGAATGGGGAGAACCGTCCCTTGGAGCATTAACGGTACCTGTTTCTGCCGCTGGACGGTACGTCGTCGGTGTGACGTGGCGCGCACCAGCCGCACCCGCGACCGGGTCGTCCCAGGTCAGGGGAGGTTTTGCGGCATTTTGCGCGCCGTCCGTAGGTGTCTCAGGTCCGTTGTTCCCGGATCGATTATCCCCCCTTAGGGGGCCTTGGATCACCCGATCGGGCGCAGAAGTGAGAATCCGGTTCCACATTGTGATGCGCGGGGGACGGACGACCGACCCCCGCGCATCACCGGACCGCTCCGCCGGGATCAGGCGCGGCGGGCGCCGGGCAGCAGCACCGAGCGGAGCGCGCTGATCTCGCGCATCCGCTTCTCGGCCAGACGGTCGGCGGCGACGGCCGGCGGGACGCCGTCGGCGGCGGCCCGGGTGAAGATCTCCAGGGTGGTGTCGAAGATCTTCGTGGCCTTGTTCTTGGCCCGCTCGAAGTTGAAGCCCTCGATCTCGTCGGCGACCTGGATCACGCCGCCCGAGTTCACCAGGTAGTCCGGGGCGTAGAGGATGCCGCGGTCGGCGAGGTCCTTCTCGACGCCCGGGTGGGCCAGCTGGTTGTTGGCCGCACCGCAGACCACGGAGGTGCCGAACTCGCCGAGCGCGCCCACCGAGGCGTCGGTCAGGGCGCCGCCGAGGGCGCAGGGGGCGTAGACGTCCAGCTTGGCCTGGAGCAGGGCGGCGGTGTCGGCGACCACCTCCACCTCCGGGTGGGCGGCGCGCACGCGGTTGACGGCGGCCTCGGAGACGTCCGTGACGACGACGGTGGCGCCGTCCGCGACCAGGTGGCCGACCAGGTAGTGGCCGACCTTGCCGACGCCCGAGACGCCGACCCGCTTGCCGCGCAGGGTCGGCTGGCCCCAGCGGGCCTGGGCGGAGGCGCGCATGCCCTGGAAGACGCCGAAGGCGGTCAGGATCGAGGAGTCGCCGGCGCCGCCGTTCTCGGGCGAGCGGCCGGTGACGAACTCGGTCTCGCGGGCGATGACGTCCATGTCCTGGACGTAGGTGCCGACGTCACAGGCGGTGATGTAGCGGCCGCGCAGGGACTCGACGAAGCGGCCGTAGGCGCGGAGCATCGCCTCGTTCTTGTCCTTGTTCGGGTCGCCGATGATGACGGCCTTGCCACCGCCGAGGTCGAGCCCGGCGAGCGCGTTCTTGTAGGACATGCCGCGCGAGAGGTTCAGCGCGTCCTCCAGCGCCGCCTCCTCGGAGGCGTACGGGAAGAAGCGGGTGCCGCCCAGGGCCGGGCCCAGCGCGGTGGAGTGGATGGCGATGATCGCCTTGAGCCCGGAGCTGCGGTCGTGGCAGAGGACGACCTGCTCGTGGCCGTCGCCGGGGGCGCCGTCCTGCTCGGTACGGAAGATCCTGCTGAGCACGCCGGGTGCGGGGTGCGTGGCGGATGCGGTCTGTACGTCGGTCACTGTGGTGACTCCAGTATCTGAGGCCCGCTGCTGTGGTGCGGGCGCCTAAGGCGAAGCGTAGTCGCGGGGGCGCCTGGGATCCGCCCTCTTGCCCGAGCTTGGGGCGGTTGTCCGCGTGGTGAGACGGGGGCGTGCGGAGTGCGTTCGCGAACGGCTCCCGGCCGGAGCCCTCCCGGGGGACGGCCGGTGCGTGCGACGATGCAGCACGTGACCGTCGTACGCACATCCGTACTTCCGCCCTACGCCGCCCACCTGCGGGTCTACGAGCCGCTGGCCGCCTACCCGGAGCCGGAGCGGGCGCACTGGCAGGCCTATGCGGCGGAGCGCGGTCCGGACGCGGCGGAGGCCGGGCAGCCGGTGGCCGCGGCGGTGCTGGAGGAGCAGCGGGCCGCGCTCGCGGAGCTGGTCGGCCGGACACCCCGGCCGCTGCCGGAGCGGGAGAGCGAGCGGGCCTTCGTGCGCTCGCTGGACGGGGTGCTCTACGTCTGCCCGTGGGCGACCCGGTTGCGCAGCTGGCAGGCGCTGGAGGAGCTGCGGACGGGTGCGCCGGTGGCCCTGGTGGACACCGCGCTGCCGCCGGCGACCAGGGAGGCCGCGGAGGCGGACCGGGAGCGCTGGCGGGCCGAGCACCCGGACGCCCGGCCGTGGATCCTGACCAGCCGGTGGGAGGTGCCGGTTCGGTGGTTCCTGCCGTTCGGGGAGGAGGACCGCTGCTTCGTGCCGGCGGGAGCGGCGGAGGAGGGGACGGGGCGGCAGGGGGAGAAGGCGGCGCTCTTCTACCTGACGCCGATGGCGCAGGCGCGCCGGCGGGTGGCGCGGGCGTACCGGGCGCTGCGCGAGGCGGTGCCGGAGGGGGAGCTGGTGCGCGGGGCGGAGCGGGTCGGGCGGTGGCTGGAGGAGTTCCACCCGCGCTCGCTGGTGGAGCTGGACTACGGGGGACTGGTGCATCTGCTGGGGCCGGAGCGGTTGCTGGCGGACCGTTCGGCGGGGGAGCTGGAGGACGGGCTGCGCGCGCTGCGGGCGGGCGACGCGGCGGAGGCGGAGCGGGCCTACGAGGAGCTGACCGGGCGCTGGCGCCGGGTCCTGGCGCTGCGGTACGCGAACTGACCGCCTCCGCGGGCCGGGCGGGCGCCTCCCGGGCCGGGGCGGGCGCCTCCCGGGCGGGTGCGGGTGGCCGGGGTGCCGGGGAGAGCCGTGCGGGCGGGGTCGGCGGGGCCTGCTGAGGGGGCGTCACCGCTGGCCGGGGTGGGTGTCGGTGGTACTTGTAAGACTGTAAGAGTCCTACGGCCCGACCCACATGACCAAGGTCCTGGTTCGGGTCAATACCTGTCGAACGTGACACTACTCACCGTTGACGCGAACTTACCCCTATGTGCAAAAATGGGACAACCAGCCCAACTTCACGTGAGCGTGCCCACTTTTGGGTGGTTCTGGACTCGATGCGTGCTTTGCGGGGAAACGGCAGGTCTGGTCGCCTCGTAACCGGATGTCACTATAAGGTGACTGCCCGTTATGGGGTGGTCCATCGCCATCCGTCAGCCTTGAACCCGTGAGGGGTCAATTTTGGCGGTTTGGTCGATGGGGCTGGACGGATGGTGTAGTTGTAGACACCAGGACAAGCCGTTCGTCCTATAACCGACTCGGCCCGTCTATGCCATTTCGGGCATCGCGGGCCAAGGTGCAGAATTTGAAGGATAGAACCGCCCTGGTTCGGTTCTCCCGAGGAGGCCGCTCATGACCGCTCGTACCCCTGATGCTGAACCTCTGCTGACGCCGGCAGAGGTCGCCACCATGTTCCGCGTGGACCCCAAGACGGTTACCCGTTGGGCCAAGGCGGGCAAGCTCACGTCCATTCGCACCCTCGGCGGCCACCGCCGTTACCGCGAGGCGGAGGTGCGCGCTCTGCTGGCCGGTATTCCCGCTCAGCGCACCGAGGCCTGATAGGCCGAAGGCTCTTTCAAAGGGGCCGCTTACCGGACTCCGCCGGGTCCGGTAAGCGGCCCCTTTGCCATGCCCGGAGCGCGTCGGCGTTCCCGTCCGACGGTACGGAATGTTGAACTCCGGATAACGATTTGATGCTTCTGGGGCGGGGGGGATTTACAGTTAATACCTGTGCAATTTTACATATTAAATTAGTGCCCCCCTGGAAGGGGCCCCGCTCGGCCGCTCTCAGGAAAAGGGAAGTGACGACAGTCACACGGACTGTCACTTGTGGTCTAGACCTAGCTCGGGGTAAGGGAGGGGTCGGACAAAACGCGAGAGGCCCGGAACCAAACGGTTCCGGGCCTCTCGACTACGGCGATCCCGACGGGACTTGAACCCGCGACCTCCACCTTGACAGGGTGGCGAGCTAACCAACTGCTCCACGGGACCAGAGTTTTCTGATCCGTTCGCTTTGCTTGCTGCGCTGCGAACAAGACAGATCGTAGCCCATGGTGGGCCCCCAGGTCGAACTGGCTCCTGAGGGCCCCCGCCCAGCTCAGGGACCGGCCCGCGGGCCGGGCGGGGGGAACGGCCGGGAAGCGGCTCAGAGCGTGGCCCTGGCGGCCTCCATCGCCTTGGCGATCCGCTTCTCCGAGACGGGCGTCGGCGTGCCGAGCGACTGCGCGAAGAAGCTGACCCGCAGCTCCTCGATCATCCAGCGGATCGCCCGCACCTCCGGGGAGGGCTCCTGCCCGGCCGGCACGGCCGCCAGCAGCTCCCCGTACTCCTGCTGCACCTGCTGGACCTTCAGCAGTTGCTGGGCGTCCCGCTGCGGGTGGTTGGGCAGTGCCTCCAGCCGGCGGTCCACCGCCAGCAGGTAGCGCTTGAGGTCCGTCAGCCGCTGCCAGCCGGTCTCGGTGACGAAGCCCGGGTGCACCAGCGAGGCCAGGTGCAGCCGGATGTCGTTCACCGCCGTCAGCAGGACCGGGCTGCTCACCGACTTCAGCCGGGTCGACGCCTTGTGGAAGGCGATCAGCGCGGTGGCGGTCTTGAGTGTGGTGTCCGCCGAGAGGTCGTAGAGGTCGGCCCGCACCTTCTCGTGCAGCTTGCCGAAGGCCGCCTCGTCCCAGGCCGGTCCGCCGGACAGGGTCATCAGCCGGTCGGTGGCGCAGGCCACCACGTCCTCGAACATCGCCGGGACCGAGCCGTGCGGGTTGTACGAGAGGGCGAGCTTGGCCTGGTTGCCCAGGCGGCCCTGGATCGACTTGGCGGGCGAGTTGGTGGTCAGCATCAGCAGCCGCCGGGTGCCCTCCCACATCGCCTTGGCCTGGGCCTGCGGGGTGTCGAACAGCTTGATGCCGACGGCGTCCCGCTCGTCCACCAGCGCCGGGTAGGCGCGCAGCGAGTGGCCCCGCGAGCGCTGTTCGAAGGTGCGCTGGAGCACGGGCAGCGAGGCGGGCCAGGCGGTCAGCCCGGACTGCTCGATGCCCTGGCCGGACGCGGCCGAGGAGAGCGTCTCCTTCAGCTTGGGCTTGAGCCGGAGCCGCAGCTCCTCCAGGTCCTTGGACTCGGCGAGCTTCTTGCGGCCGTCCACCACCCGGAAGGTCACCTTGAGGTGGTCCGGCACCCGGTCGTCGTCCCAGGCCTCCGGCGGGACGGTGACCGCCGTCAGCCGCTTGAGGACGTGCTCCAGGGTCGGCAGCAGGGGCTCCTGGCGGTCCTTCACCTGGCGCAGCGCCGCCTTGGCGAAGTCCGGTGCCGGGACGAAGTTGCGCCGGACCGCCTTGGGGAGGGACTTGATCCAGGCGGTGACCAGCTCCTCGCGCAGGCCCGGGATCTGCCAGTCGAAGCCCTCCGCGGTGACCTGGTTGAGCACCGGCAGCGGGATGTGGACGGTCACGCCGTCCGCGTCGCTGCCCGGCTCGAACTGGTAGGTCAGCTGGAAGCGGAGCTTGCCCTGCTGCCAGTGGTCCGGGTAGTCCGCCTCGGTGACGCCGTCGGCGGCGTCGTTGATCAGCATCGACTTCTCGAAGTTGAGCAGGTCCGGCTGGTCGTGCCGGGCCTTCTTCCACCAGGAGTCGAAGTGCCGGGTGGAGACGACGTCGTCCGGCAGGCGGCCGTCGTAGAACTCGAACAGGGTCTGGTCGTCGACCAGGATGTCCCGGCGGCGGGCCCGGTTCTCCAGCTCCTCGACCTCGCTGAGCAGCTTGCGGTTCTCGGCGAAGAACTTGTGGTGGGTCTCCCAGTCGCCCTCGACCAGGGCGTTGCGGATGAACAGCTCGCGGCAGAGTTCCGGGTCGATCCGGCCGTAGTTCACCTTGCGCTGGGCGACGACCGGCATCCCGTAGAGGGTCACCTTCTCGTAGGCCAGCACGGCGCCGGCCTTCTTCTCCCAGTGCGGCTCGCTGTAGCTGCGCTTGATCAGGTGGCCGGCCAGCGGCTCCACCCACTCGGGCTCGATCTTGGCGTTGATCCGGGCCCAGAGCCGGGACGTCTCGACCAGCTCGGCGGACATCACCCAGCGCGGCGGCTTCTTGAACAGGCCCGAGCCGGGGAAGACCGCGAACCGCGCACCGCGCGCACCGCCGTACTCGCGCTTCTCCACGTCGAACAGGCCGATGTGGGAGAGCAGGCCGGCCAGCAGCGACTGGTGGATCCGGTCGGAGTCCGGCTCGGCATCGGGATGCGGCTCCTCGATCGTGACGCCGAGCTGCTTGGCGACCGTGCGCAGCTGGGAGTAGATGTCCTGCCACTCCCGTATCCGCAGGTAGTTCAGGAACTCGGCCTTGCACATCCGGCGGAAGGCCGAGGAGGAGAGCTCCTTCTGCTGCTCCCGCACGTAGCGCCACATGGCCAGGTAGGAGAGGAAGTCGGAGGTCTCCGACTGGAAGCGGCGGTGCCGGTCGTCGGCGGCCTGGCGCTTCTCGGTGGGGCGCTCGCGCGGGTCCTGGATGGAGAGAGCGGCGGCGATCACCATGACGTCGCGGACGCAGCCGTTCTTGTCGGCCTCCAGCACCATGCGGGCCATCCGCGGGTCCACCGGGAGCTGGGCGAGCCGGCGGCCGAGCGGGGTGAGGCGCTTGCGGACGTCCTTCTCGTCCGGGTCGAGGGCGCCGAGCTCGTGCAGGAGGCTGACGCCGTCCTTGATGTTGCGGGAGTCCGGCGGGTCCAGGAACGGGAAGGCGGCGATGTCGCCGAGGCCGGCGGCGGTCATCTGGAGGATGACCGAGGCCAGGTTGGTGCGCAGGATCTCGGCGTCGGTGAACTCGGGGCGGGAGAGGAAGTCCTCCTCCGAGTACAGCCGGATGCAGATGCCGTCCGAGGTGCGGCCGCAGCGGCCCTTGCGCTGGTTGGCGCTGGCCTGGCTGATCGCCTCGATCGGGAGCCGCTGCACCTTGGTGCGGTGGCTGTAGCGGGAGATGCGGGCGGTGCCCGGGTCGATCACGTACTTGATGCCCGGGACGGTGAGGCTGGTCTCGGCGACGTTGGTGGCCAGGACGATCCGGCGGGAGTTGGAGCGCTGGAAGACCTTGTGCTGCTCGGCCGAGCTCAGCCGGGCGTAGAGCGGGAGGACCTCGGTGAACTTCAGTTTCAGCTTGTTGAGCGCGTCGGCGGTGTCGCGGATCTCGCGCTCGCCGGAGAGGAAGACCAGGATGTCGCCGGGGCCCTCGGCCTGGAGCTCCTCGGCGGCCTCGCAGATCGCCTGGATCTGGTCGCGGTCCCGGTCGGCCTCGGTGGAGTCGTCCTCGGCGTCGGCGTCGTCGACGACCGGGCGGTAGCGCACCTCGACCGGGTACGTGCGGCCGGACACCTCGACGATCGGGGCGTCGTTGAAGTGGCGGGCGAACCGCTCGGGGTCGATGGTCGCCGAGGTGATGACGACCTTGAGGTCCGGGCGGCGGGGCAGCAGCTGCTTGACGTACCCGAGGATGAAGTCGATGTTGAGGCTGCGCTCGTGGGCCTCGTCGATGATCAGGGTGTCGTACTGGCGCAGCTCGCGGTCGGTCTGGATCTCCGCGAGCAGGATGCCGTCCGTCATCAGCTTGACCAGGGTGTCCTGGCCGACCTGGTCGGTGAACCGGACCTTCCAGCCGACCGCCTCGCCGAGCGGGGTGTTCATCTCCTCGGCGACGCGCTCGGCCACCGTGCGGGCGGCGATCCGGCGGGGCTGGGTGTGGCCGACCAGGCCGCGCACCCCGCGGCCCAGCTCCAGGCAGATCTTGGGAATCTGGGTGGTCTTGCCGGAGCCGGTCTCGCCCGCCACGATCACCACCTGGTGGTCGCGGATCGCGGCGAGGATCTCGTCCTTCTTCTGGCTGACCGGCAGCTCGGCCGGATACGTGATCTTCGGGACGGCGGCCCGGCGCTGCTCGACCAGCAGCTCGGCGCGGTCGATGTCACCGGCGATCTCGTCGGCGATCTTCTGGCGTGCGTCGGGCTTGCGGACCCGGCGGGCGCCCTCCAGCCGGCGCCCGATCCGCACCTCGTCGCGCAGTGTCAGCTCGGGGAGACGGGCGGCCAGCTCGCCGATGCTGGGCCCCTGGGCGGGGGCGTCGGCGGACTGGACTGCGGGAGAACTCACGGCGGGCATCCCTCTAGGTTCGCAAGGAGATGCGGCGGCGCGCACCTCGGTTTTCGAGCCCCTCCAGTGTCACAGCCGCCGCGGGGGATGTGCGAACCCCGTCCGGGGCGTCGTTCGGACGGCGGTGCGGGGGCGGTGTGCGCAGTGGTGCGGGCGGTCTCCGGGAGGTTTCGGGGTGGTGCGCGGGGTGGTGCGCGGGGTGGGGGAGCGGCCGGTGACGGTCCGGGCGGGGCGGCGGGCAACGGTTCGGGGCGGCGGTGGGCTCTGGGGGGATGAGGAGGTGCTCATGGGAGCCCAGAAGACCGAGCGGGACGACGAGTTCCGCGCGTTCACCGGTGCCGCCTGGCCGCGGCTGCTGCGCACGGCGTACCTGCTGGCGGGGGACCGGTACTCGGCGGAGGACCTGGTCCAGCAGGCCCTGGAGCGGGCCTACGTCGCCTGGGGCAGGGTCCGCCGGACCGGCGATCCGCACGCGTACGTGCGCCGGATCCTGGTCAACGAGCACGCCCGGCGGTTCCGCCGCAGAGTGCCGGAGCACCTGGTCACGGCCGTGCCGGAACAGGCCGGGCCGGACGGGCTCGGCGGGCTGGACGAGCGGGTGGCCCTGCTGGCCGCGCTCGCCACCCTGCCGGCGCGGCAGCGGCAGGCGGTGGTCCTGCGGTACTGGGAGGACCTCAGCGAGGGCCAGACGGCCACGGCGATGGGCTGCTCGGTCGGGACGGTCAAGAGCCAGGCGTCCAAGGGGATCGCCAAGCTCCGGGCCGCCACCTCACTCATCGGGATGACGAGCATCGGAGGAACGGTATGAGCGGGCAGGACGAGAACGTCGTGGCGCGGAGCCTGGCCGGGCTGGCCGAGGGGGTGGAGATCGGGCCGGTGCCGTACGACCGGGTGCTGGCGGGCGGCCGCCGCAGGCGGCTGCGGCGGCGGTCGGCCGCGGTGGGGGCGCTGGCGCTGGCCGTGGTCGCGGTGGCCGGGGGCGGCGTCGTGCTGGGCGCGGGCGGCGGCGGAGCCGGTGCGGCCACGGTGGTGACGGCGGCGGCCGGGTCGGGCGCGTCGGGTGCTGGTGCGGGCCAGGGGTCGGGGGCGGCGGTCCCGTCGGCCCGGCCGACGGCCACGGTCTCGGCGGCGGCCCGGGACCCGTTCACGCCGGTCCGGGTCAAGCTGGCGGAGGGCACGTCCAACGGCAAGGCGTGGACGGCGTGGGCGGCGCTCTGGCCCGCCACCGGCAAGGACCAGGCGTACCAGCAGGCCCGGTTGATCTGGCAGGACCAGCGCACGGCCCGCCCCGACCTGCCCGAGCCCACCGAGGACTTCGTGCGGCAGTACCGGCACGAGGGTCAGGACCTGGTGGACCTCTACGTCACGCTGGACGGCAAGCGGCTCCCGGTCGGCGCGACGCACGAGACCCCCGCGCCGGGTGGGGAGCCGCCGAGGGCCACGGACCCGTACGGCAACCTGACGGGCTCCGCCCTCGGCCCCCGGGCCAAGGACGCGCCGGACCCGGCCATGAAGGACGCACCGACCGTGGTGCTGCTCCAGGTGGGCTCGGACGCCGCGAAGCTGGTCGTGACCCTCCCCGACGGCACCACCACCGAACCGGCGGTGGTCACCGTCGGCGACTCGCCCGTCCGCTGGGTCGCCATCCCCCGGGCCGCCGCCTCGGCCGGAGGGAACATCAAGGTCTACGGGGCGGACGGCGCGCTGCTGGCCACCACCACGGACTGGCTGCGCTGACCGTCGTGTGACGGCTCCGGCAGTCACCCGCTCTGTCGGGTGCCTGTCCTGTCGGGTGCCGGCTCCGTCGGGCGCCGGTGGTCCGCCGCCCGATTGTCGGTGCCGTGGTGCACAGTGGCCCGGACAACATTCATGACGGGCCGTCAGCGGCCTGGAGGGTGTGGCCGATGAGCACGACGGCGTTGGCGGGGTTGTCCAGGGGCCGGCTGGGCCGGATGCACGCGGTGCTCTCCGGTCACGTCGAGCGGGGTGAGCTGCCCGGCCTCGTCGCGGCGGTCGCCCGCGGCGGGACGGAGCACGTCGAGGTGCTCGGAAGCCTCACTCTCGGCGGTGCCGAGCCGATGCGGCGGGACTCGCTCTTCCGGATCGCGTCCATGACCAAGCCGGTCACCGCGGTGGCGGCGCTCACCCTGGTCGAGGAGTGCGTCCTGCGCCTCGACGACCCGGTGGACGAACTGCTGCCGGAGCTGGCCGGCCGCCGGGTGCTGCGCCGGCCCGACGCCGAGCTGGACGACACCGAACCGGCCGAGCGCCCGATCACCCTGCGGGACCTGCTCACCTTCCGGCTCGGCCACGGCTTCACGACGCTCCCCGAGTCGGCTCCGGTGGTCCGTGCGCTCGCCGAACGCGGGGTCGACGTCCGCCCGCCGCGGACCGGCTACCCCGCCCCCGACGAGTACCTGCGTCGGCTCGGCGAACTGCCGTTGCTGCACCAGCCGGGCACGGCGTGGCTCTACCACACGGGTTCCGCCGTGCTCGGCGTGCTGCTTGCCCGGGCCTGCGGGAAGCCGCTCGGAGAGGTGCTGCGCGAGCGGGTCCTCGAACCGCTGGGCATGCGGGAAACGGGCCTGACCGTCCCGCCCGGCCGGCTCCACCGGCTGCCGGCCGAGTACTTCCGCGACCCCGGCACCGGGCGGCTCGTGCAGTACGACGGGACGACCGACAGCGCGTGGGCCGCGGAGCCGGAGTTCCCCGACGCCGGCGGGGACCTGGTCTCCACCGTGGACGACTACCTGGCCTTCGCCCGGATGCTCCTCGGCGGCGGCAGCCACGGCGGGGTCCGGGTGCTGTCCCGCCCGTTCGTCGAGCTGATGACCACCAACCACCTCACCCCCGCGCAGCTGGCCCGTTCCGGCCCGCTGCTGGGCCGGGAGGACCTCACCGGCTGGGGTTTCGGGGTCTCCGTCGCCACCACCCGGACCGGCCCCGCCACCCCCGGCCGCTACGGGTGGGACGGCGGCCTCGGCACCACGTGGTTCAACGACCCGGCGGAGCGGCTGACCGGAATCCTGCTCACCCAGCGGATGTTCGAGACCGCCGCCCCGCCGAAGGCCGCCTGCGACTTCGAGACGCTCGCCTATCAGGCGGTCGACGACTGAGGGCTCCTCCCGCCCGGGCGGGTCCGGCGTCCGGGCGTTCCGGTGTTCGGGCGTTCGGGGTGTCCGGCCGTCCGGGCGTCCGGGCGTTCGGGCCTCGCTCCGCCGGCCCGTTCCGTCACGCCTCCAGGGCCTCCTGGTCGGGGCCGGGCAGCCAGTCACGGGCCGGGTCGTACTCCAGCCAGCGGCTGCGCCGCGCCTCCTCACCGAACGCCCGCAGCAACGGGTCCAGTTGGGGGTGCCGCTGCTCGCCACCGGAGCCGTCCCCGTCGCGCCAGACCAGCGACCAGGCGTACAGCGGGGTCGGGTCGGCGAGCGGCACGGTCCGTACGCCGGGGCGGCCGGGCGCGGCCGGCGGCTCCGGGAGCGGGCAGTCGGCGGGGAGGAGGGAGAAGCAGGCCGGGTCGGTGCGGACCCGTTCCACGAAGTGCTCCAGGCCCAGGTTGGCCGAACCGGTCCGCCCCGCGATGCCGAACTGGTCGGCGAACCGGGTCAGGAAGTCCAGCCGGTCCACCGCGGCCGGGTAGCGCAGCACGCTGTCCCGCAGGTCGGCCGGCCGGAGCACGTCACGGCCGGCCAGCGGGTGATCGGTGCTCAGCAGCGCGTCCACCGGCTCCAGCCGCACCAGACGGTGCGCCAGTCCCGTGTCCCGGCCGTCCGGCAGCGGGTGCACCCGGCCGAACCCGGCGTCGGACTCGCCCCGCAGCAGGGCCGCCGCCACCGACGGCAGGTCCCGCCCCGGCTCCGGCTCCACCTCCAGCCCCGGGACCCCCTCGACGGCCTGGGCGACCGTCCGCATCGGCGCGTACAGGTGCCCCCAGACGTCGATCCGCAGCGGGCGCCGCGCACAGGCCACCGCCGCCACCGCGTGGTCCCCGTGGACGAGCAGCCGTCGGGCGGGCTCCAGGAACCGCCGCCCCGCCGCGGTCAGGGCGACCCCGCGAGCGTCCCGGTCCAGCAACCGCGCCCCGAGCGCCGCCTCCAGCCGGGCCACCCGCTTGGACAGCGCCTGCTGACTGATCGCCAGGCGCGCGGCGGCGCGCCCGAAGTGCAGCTCCTCGGCCGCCACGGAGAAGGCCCGCACCTGGGCGAGATCGAGATCCATGGCCGCCCAGCGTACGGGGCCCGGCCGCGCTCCCGGTCCGCCTCCCCCGCGCCCGTGCGGGCCCGGTCCGCCTCCCCCGCGCCCGTGCGGGCCCGGTCGGCCTCCCCCGTGCCCGTGCGCTCCCGGTCCGCCTCCCCCGTGCCCGTGCGGGCCCGGTGTGACGGAGCCCTGCCGGGCGGCCGGGCGCTGCCGGCCCCCGGCGGCGTGACAACGGACGGTTGTCGTCGAACCCGGGCGGTTGTTGGACCGGGTGCGACGGCCCGCGGTGTGCTGGGGACACCACCTCGGCCGGACCGGCCGGCGAGGGGCCGGAGGAGGGCGAAGGTCATGAGGGCGCTGACGGCGACCGGACGGGCGGACACGGCGGTCGGGTTCGCGGAGGTGGAGCAGCCGCGGCCCGGGCCGGGCGAGGCGCTGGTGAAGGTCGAGGCGTTCTCGGTGAACCGCGGCGAGACCTTCCAGCTGGAGGCGCCCGAGCCGGGCTGGCGCCCCGGCAAGGACATCGCGGGCCTGGTCGTCCAGGCCGCCGCCGACGGCTCCGGCCCGGCCGCCTGCCGCCGGGTGGTCGGCCACCCGCCCGCCGGCGGCTGGGCCGAGTACGTCTGCGTGCCCACCACCTCGCTCGCCGAGCTCCCGGACGACCTGGACAGCGTCCGCGCGGCCGCCCTCCCGCTGGCCGGGCTGACCGCGCTGCGCCTGCTCCGCACCGCCGGCGCGCTGGCCGGCCGTCGGGTGCTGCTCACCGGCGCCTCCGGGGGCGTCGGCCACTACGTCACCGAGCTGGCCGCGGCCGCCGGGGCCGAACTCACCGTGGTCACGGCCTCGCCCGAACGCGGCCGGCGGCTGGCCGAGCTGGGCGCGGCGGAGGTCGTCCACGAGGTCGGCGCGGCGCGCGGCCCGTACGACCTGGTGCTGGAGTCGACGGGCGGTCCGAACCTGCCCCTGGCACTCGCCCGGCTGGCCCGGCGCGGCACGCTGATCTGGTTCGGCCAGGCCTCCCGGACACCCGCGACGCTCGACTTCTTCGGCTTCTTCGCGGGCCCGGAGTCCGCCACGCTGCGGCACTTCCACTACGCCGACTCGGACGTTCCCGACGGGGACGACCTCGCCACCCTGGTCCGTCTGGTCGGGGAGGGCCGGCTGACCCCGGAGATCGGCCGGATCGCACCCTGGGCGGAGACCGCCGCCGTCCTCACCGACCTGCGGGAGCGCCGGATCCGCGGCAAGGCCGTGCTGACCCTGTCCTGACCCGTCCCGAGGCGCGCTGAGGCGCGTCGAGGCCCGCCGAGTCACCGAGGAACTGACCCACCGTCGAAGAGAGCCACACCTGATGACGAATCCCCCCGACCTCTCCTTCCTCGACCACCCGGACCTGCTGCCGGCCTTCGTCGGGGAGAACCGCCCGCGCGCCACCGGCGCCGGACTGGACCCGCACGAGTACACCCGCGTCACCGCCGCACTGCCGTCCCTGACCGCGTGGCCCCAGGCCTGCCGGGCCGCCGGCCGACGACATCTCGCCACCGCCGACCGCGCCGCCGCGCAGGGCCACCACCGCACGGCCGGCGAGGCGTACCGGACGGCCGCCCGCTGGTTCCACTTCGCCGGGCTGCTCCCGGACCCCGACCGCGAGGCGGCCGCCCTCGCCGCCACCGAGGCGGACCGGGCGATGGGCCGCGCGCTGGCCCACCTCGACCCGACGGCCGAGCGGATCGAGGGCGCCTCGTTCGCCGGCTGGCTCCGCCGCCCCGCCGGTGGCGGGCGGTCACCGGTGGTGGTGGTCGTCCCCGGAATGGACTCGGGGAAGGAGGAGTTCCACGCCGTCGCCGAGGCGCTGCTCGCCCGGGGCGCGGCCGTGTTCGCCATGGACGGCCCGGGCCAGGGCGTCCTCGCCGCGACCAGCGCCCCCGACCCGGACTACCACCACGTGGTCGGCCGGGTGATCGACGCCCTCGCGGCCCGGGACGGCGTGGACGCCGGCCGCGTCGGGGTGATCGGCCTCAGCCTCGGCGGCTACTACGCCGCGGTCACCGCCGCCCACGAGCCACGGGTCCGCGCCACCGCCGTGGTCAGCGGCCCGTACCGGCTGGACTGGGACGCGCTGGTCCCCTTCGTCACCGCGACCCTGACCCAGCGCTGCGGCAGTCCGGAGGCCGCCCGCGCCTTCGCCCGCCGCGTCGACCTCTCCGCCCTGGCCCCGGCCGTCACCGGCCCCCTCCTGGTCGTCGAGGGCGGCGAGGACCGGATCCCCGGCGTCACCAACGCCGAACCCCTGGCCCGCCACGCCCCCCGGGCCGAGCTCCTCCTCGTCCCGCACGGCAACCACCTGCTCGGGAACGCCCTCCCCGACTGGCTCCCGGCCACCGCGGACTGGCTCACCACCCACCTCGCCGGCGGCCGGTAGGGCCGCCGCGCACCCGGGGCCGGCTCCGGACCCGGCCCCGGACAGCGGGGGCGTACCGAAGGGTCCGGTGCAGGTCAGTACGGCAGCAGGTCGCTCGTGGTCAGGTCGAAGTCGAACGGTTCGGGGATGTGCAGGGTCTCCCCGAACTCGATGTCCTCGCGGCGGTGGTACCTCGTGCCGTCGGGCCGGCTGAACAGGGTGACGGTCTTCTGCCGGGCATCGATCAACAGGTACAGCGGAATGCCCATCAGCGGGTAGTCACGCACCCAGGGTCCTCCGGTCGGACCGCCGATCGTTCGCCGCGCCGTTGGCGTACCGGTTGGCGTACCGGATGCGCAGGCGACATGCAGAAGGCCCCGGAGAGCGAACTCTCCGGGGCCTTCCTCGTACGGTGGCCAGGGCCGGGGTCGAACCGGCGACCTTCCGCTTTTCAGGCGGACGCTCGTACCAACTGAGCTACCTGGCCGTACTGCACCGTCTCTTGCGAGACGAGCGATCCCGACGGGACTTGAACCCGCGACCTCCACCTTGACAGGGTGGCGAGCTAACCAACTGCTCCACGGGACCTTGTGCGGATTTCTCCACATGAGGTCTTGCGCACTGCACTTTACTACGGTACTGCGTGCCCCCAACGGGATTCGAACCCGTGCTACCGCCTTGAAAGGGCGGCGTCCTGGGCCACTAGACGATGAGGGCTTGCGGCCGTTCCGGCTGTTTCCAGCGTTCCCGGGGACGTCGAGAAGCATATGGGATGTCGGGCCGAACGCCAAAACGGGTTTCGACCGACCGGGCGGGGCCGGTGGGGGCGGGGGTTCAGGACCAACCGAGCTCGTCGAGCTCGTGGTCGTCGAAGCCGAAGTGGTGGGCGACCTCGTGGATCACGGTGGTGCGAACCTCGTCCACCACCTGCTCGCGGGTCTCGCAGTGCCGCAGGGTCGGACCGAGGTAGACGATGATCCGGTCGGGCAGGACGCCGGCGTACCACTCGCCGCGTTCGGTGAGGGGGGTGCCCTCGTAGAGACCGAGGAGTTCGGGGTCGGCGGGGTCGGGCTCGTCCTCGACGAAGACGGCGACGTTGTCCATCATGGCCGCGAGCTGCGGGGGAATCTGGTCGAGTGCGTCACTGACCAGCGTCTCGAACTCTTCCCGGGTCATCTCCACCGGATCATTGTCGGGTCTGGGGTGACGGCGTGCCAGACGGTCGTGGCCGGTGTTTCATGGGCCTATGGCGACCTCGAACGGCTCAGCAGGCGGCCCGGCGGGCGGTGCCGCGGGCAGCGCGGTGGACGGGCCGCCGCGGGTGGGGCCCGGGGCGGCCGTGCCGCGGCGGCCGCCGGTGCTGCGCGGGCAGGGGCCGGCCGTCGCGGTGGTGGCGCTGGGCGGGGCGGTCGGGGCGTCGGCCCGCTACGGGGCGGCGCTGCTCTGGCCGAACGGGCCTGCCGACTTCCCCTGGACCACGCTGGTGGTGAACGTGGTCGGCTGCGCGGTGATCGGCGTGTTCCTGGTGGCGATCACCGAGGGCCGCCCGGCGCACCCGCTGCTGCGGCCGTTCTTCGGGACCGGCGTGCTGGGCGGTTTCACCACGTTCTCGACGTACGCGGTGGACATCCGGCGGCTGCTGGAGGAGGGCAGGCCGGGCGCCGGGACGGCCTACCTGGGGCTGACGCTGCTGGCGGCGCTGGCCGCGGTTTGGGCGGCGGCGGGGTTGACGCGGCGTCTGATCCACCGGGGCGCAAGGGAGGGGCGATGACCGGGCTGACCGGGCCCGCGCTGCGGCTCACCGTGCTGGTCGGCGAGAACGACCGCTGGCACCACCGCCCGCTCTACAGCGAGATCGTGCACCGGGCGCGGGCCGCCGGGCTGGCCGGGGCGAGCGTGTTCCGGGGGATCGAGGGCTTCGGCGCCTCGTCGCTGGTGCACACGGCGCGGCTGTTGTCGATGAGCGAGGACCTGCCGGTGGCGGTGGTGATCGTGGACGCGGAGGAGCGGGTGCGGGCCTTCCTGCCACAGCTGGACGAGCTGGTGGCGGAGGGGCTGGTGGTGCTCGACCCGTGCGAGGTGATCAGGTACGTGGGACGGGGCCGGTCCGACACGGGAACGGGCCCCGGTACGGGCGGGTCCGGCGCGGGCCCCGGGACGGGGGTGGCGGGGTGAACTGGCTGCTGGTGCTGGCCGGGGCGGTGGTCGGCGCGCCGCTGCGGTACCTGACCGACCGGGCGGTGCAGTCCCGGCACGACTCGGTCTTCCCGTGGGGGACCTTCGCCGTGAACGCGTCCGGCTGCCTGGTGCTCGGCCTGCTGACCGGGGCGGTGGCGGCGGGTGCGGCGTCCTCGCAGCTCCAACTGCTGCTCGGGACGGGGTTCTGCGGGGCGCTGACCACGTACTCGACCTTCTCGTACGAGACCCTGCGGCTGGCCGAGAGCGGCGCCGGGCGGTACGCGGTGGCCAACGTGGCGGGCAGCCTGGTGGTGGGGCTGGCGGCGGTGTACGCGGGGGCGGGTCTGGCCTCGGCGCTCTGGGGCTGAGCGGGGCCGGAGAGGCCCCGGGCGCGGGTCCCCGGGAGGTTCGGGCCCCCCGGGAGGTTGGGCCCCCCGGGAGGTTCGGGCCCTCGGGAGGTTCGGGCGCTCGGGAGGTCGGGGCCCCCGGGGTTGCGCCGGGCGGGTTGCGCCGGGGGCTTCCTGCCGGGCTGCCCGTGTCCCGTCACCCCGGGCGCGCGTTGGGCACCGGTAGTGCCGGGCGCGGTGGGCGGCCGGTGGTCGGCCCGGGCGGCCCCGGACGGGGCGGCGGGAGAGGGAGCGCGGTGGCGGCAATGCGTGCGGTGCGTGCGGTGACTTCGGCGCGCGGGGCGGGCGCCCGGGAGGACCGTCCGGCGGTGGTGCGGGCGGTGGCGGTCCGGGAGGCCGAGCCGAGGGCGGTGGCGGTGCGGAACGGCGTGGTGCGGGCGGCGGCGGTGCTGGCGGTGGCCGGACTGGGCCTGACCGGCTGCATGTCGGTGGGGCCGGCGGTGGACGAGAAGCACGGCGCGGTGCCGGTCGGCCAGGCCGGGACGCCGGGCAGGGCCGCGGGCGGCGGATCGGCCGCGCCGAGCGGCGGCGGTCACCAGGGTGGCGTGTCCGGGCGGTCGGAGCACGTCGGGGGCGTGCAGGCGGAGAGCGCGCCGGGAACGGGCCTGACCCCCGCGCCGGGGGCGGCGTCCCCCGGCGCGAACGGTACGACCGACGGCGCGGGCACGGTTCCCGGCGCCGCATCCGATGAGGTTGCTCCCGGCGCGAACGGTTCGGCCGGGGGCGCGAGCGCCGGCACCGCACCCCAGCCGGGCGCGGGCTCGTCGGGTGGCGGGGCGAGCGCCGGCACCGGCGCCACGGGCGGTGCGAGCGGGTCCGGGGGCACCGCGGGCCCGGGCGGCGGGACCGGTGACGGGCGCTCCGGCGGCTCCACGGCCAGCACCGCGGCGGCGAGTCCGACCGGACGGCCGTCCGCCACTCCCGATCCCGGCCACACCACGCCCGCCGCCACCGTCCCGCCGACCACCGAACCCTCCTCCGGAAGCTCCGGATCTTCGGCCCCGAGCCCCGGCCCGGGCGGGCATTAGCAGTCTGGCCAGCGCATTTGCCTCTGATCCCGAGGGTCGTCTATGGTGGTAGATCGTTCGTTTGATTCATTTGATTGGCGCCCTATTCCCATCTGGCGCCCTTGGCGCGTTCCGGCGATCCGTGGCTGACCGCATAGAGGCGGTTGTGAAACAGAACCCGGACTTTGGCGCGTGCCACTTCCGGAAGGTTTTGCATGTCTCTCGTTGACGACGCCCGCTTCGCCATGCCCGCGAGCGAGTCCGCCGCCGATGTCACCACCCCCGACGCCGAGCTGATCGACGTCACCGCCGACGCCGCCGAGGCCGTCGCCGACTCCTCCGACGCCGAGACCGCCGTCGACGAGGCCCTCGCGGACGAGGAGTCCGCCGAGGACGCCGAGCCCACCATCACCTTCGGCGACCTGGGCCTGCACGACGACGTCGTGCGCGCCCTCGCCAAGCGCGGCGTCACCACCCCCTTCCCGATCCAGGCCGCGACCATCCCGGACGCCCTGGCCGGCAAGGACGTGCTGGGCCGCGGCCGCACCGGCTCCGGCAAGACCCTCAGCTTCGGCCTGCCGCTGCTGACCCGCCTCGCCGACGGCGAGCGCACCAAGCCGAAGCACCCGCGCGGCCTGATCCTCGTCCCGACCCGTGAGCTGGCCATGCAGGTGGCCGACGCCCTGGAGCCGTTCGGCTCGGTGCTCGGCCTCAAGCTCAAGGTCGTCTGCGGCGGCACCTCGATGTCGAACCAGATCTACGCGCTGGAGCGCGGCGTCGACATCCTCGTCGCCACCCCCGGCCGTCTGCGCGACCTGCTGAACCGCGGCAGCGCCAAGCTGGCCGACGTCCGGACCGTCGTGCTCGACGAGGCCGACCAGATGGCCGACATGGGCTTCCTGCCCGAGGTCACCGAGATCCTCGACCAGGTGCCGGCCGGCGGCCAGCGCCTGCTGTTCTCCGCCACCCTGGAGAACGAGATCGACACCCTGGTCAAGCGCTACCTGAAGAGCCCGGTCACCCACGAGGTCGACCCGTCGGCCGGCGCGGTCACCACCATGACCCACCACATCCTCGTGGTGAAGCCCAAGGACAAGGCGCCGATCACCAACGCGATCGCCGCCCGCAAGGGCCGCACGATCATCTTCGTCCGCACCCAGATGGGCGCCGACCGCGTCGCCGAGCAGCTCATCGAGGCCGGCGTGAAGGCCGACGCGCTGCACGGCGGCATGACCCAGGGCGCCCGTACCCGCGTTCTCGGCGACTTCAAGGACGGCTACGTCAACGTCGTCGTCGCCACCGACGTGGCCGCCCGCGGCATCCACGTCGACGGCATCGACCTGGTCCTCAACGTGGACCCGGCCGGCGACCACAAGGACTACCTGCACCGCTCCGGCCGCACCGCCCGGGCCGGCCGCTCCGGCGCCGTCGTCACCCTGGTGCTGCCGCACCAGCGCCGCGGCGTGTTCCGCCTGATGGAGGACGCGGGCGTGGACGCCTCGCGCCACATCCTCGACCACGCCTTCGACGCCGAGGTCGCCAAGATCACCGGCGCCCGCTCGCTGATCGAGGTCCAGGCCGAGAGCGCCGCCGGCATCGCCGGTGCCGCCGAGCGCGAGCTCGCCGACATGACCCGCCAGCTGGAGCGTGCGCAGCGCCGCGCCACCGAGCTGCGCGAGGAGGCCGACCGCCTGGCCGCCCGTGCCGCGCGCGAGCGGGCCGAGCTCGGCATCGAGGACGAGGCGCCGGCCGCCGAGGCCGACTCCGCCGAGGCTTCGGAGCCCGTCGTCGAGACCGCCGCCCCGGTGGCCGAGGAGCGCACCCCGGCGTACCGCGAGGCGCGCAACGAGCGTCCGGCGTTCGGCCGCGACCGTGACCGTGACGACCGCGGCGACCGTGGTGGCCGTTCCGGTGGCTTCGGCCGTGACCGTGACGACCGCGGTGGCCGTTCCGGTGGCTTCGGTGACCGCGACAACCGTGGCGGCGGCTTCAACCGCGACCGCGACGACCGCGGCGGCCGCTCCGGCGGCTTCAACCGTGACGACCGCGGTGGCCGTTCCGGTGGCTTCGGTGACCGCGACAACCGTGGCGGCGGCTTCAACCGCGACCGCGACGACCGCGGTGCCCGCTCCGGCGGCTTCAACCGTGACGACCGTGGCGGCCGTTCCGGTGGCTTCGGTGACCGCGACAACCGTGGCGGCGGCTTCAACCGCGACCGCGACGACCGTGGCGGCCGTTCCGGTGGCTTCGGTGACCGCGACAACCGTGGCGGCGGCTTCAACCGCGACCGCGACGACCGCGGCGGCCGCTCCGGCGGCTTCGGCGACCGTCCGGCCCGCTCCTTCGGCGACCGTCCGGCGTTCGGCCGTGACCGCGACGAGCGCGGTGGCTCCAGCCGTCCGTTCTCCCGCCGCGACGACCACCGCTCCGGTGGCCGCCCGCAGGCCTCCGGCGGCTTCAACCGCGACCGTGACGACCGCGGTGCCCGTTCCGGTGGCTTCGGCGACCGTGACAACCGTGGCGGCGGCTTCAACCGCGACGACCGCAAGCCGCGCTGGAAGAACTGACGCCGCAAGCGCGCGAGTAGCGCGTAGGACGTCGCGCAGGACGTACTGACCACGGGCCCGCTCCACTTCGGTGGGGCGGGCCCGTCGTCGTTCCCGCACGGGCCACCGTCCGGCGCGGGACCCGCCGCGGACCGCTGTCGCGCGACCGGTTGTTCTGGTGGTGAGAATAACCTGTGGCGCGCGGGCGGCCCGGTCCCGTACGGTCGCGGACATGAGCAGCAGACTGCATCACGTGGCAGCGGTGAACGAGGAGATCGCCGAGCGGGGGAGCTACCGGGCGTCCGGGGGCGAGCTCGTACAGGTGTCGGAGCGACTGGCGGTGGCCAGGGAGGGGACGGTGTCGTACACGCCGGAGGCGCTGGACGCGCTGGTGGCAGCCGGGGCACCGGGGCCGGGCGCGGGGGCGGTCGAGGTGACGGCCGAGGGCAGCATCGAGGCGGCCCGGCGGCTGGTGGGGGCCGGCGGAGGCCGGGTGGGGGTGCTCAACTTCGCCTCCGCGCGGAACCCGGGCGGGGGCTACCTGCGGGGCGCCCGCGCCCAGGAGGAGGACATCTGCCGCAGCGCCCTGCTGTACTCCTGCCTGCTGGAGGCGCCGGACTACTACGAGGCGCACCGCGCCTCCAGCGACCTGCGGTACAGCCACCGGGTGATCGTCTCGCCCGACGTGCCGGTGATCCGGGGCGCGCAGGGGGAGCTGCTGGCGAAGCCCTACCCGGTGACGTTCCTGACCTCGCCGGCGCCCAACGCCGGGCAGCTCGAACGTCGTTCGGCCGGTTCGGACGTCCGTGGCGTGCTCGCCGAGCGGGCCGTCCGGGTGCTCGCGGCGGCGGCCCGGCACGAGATACGCACCCTGGTGCTGGGGGCCTGGGGCTGCGGGGTCTTCCGCAACGACCCGGCCCAGGTGGCCGAGGCGTTCGACGGGGCGCTGGAGCAGTACGGCGCGGCCTTCGAGCGGGTGGTGTTCGCGGTCTGGGACCGCACGCCCGTCTCGGCGAACCGGGCCGCCTTCGAGGCCCGGTTCGGCGCGGCCGTCGGCTGACGCGGGGGCAGCCGACGACGGCCGCGCCGAAACCGACGGGGGCGGCGCGGGGCGGGGCCGGGCGCCGTCGGGGCCCGCTCGCCGTCGCGGCCGGGTGCCGTCGGGCCCCGTGCGCCGCCGCGGCCGGGTGCCGTCGGGCCCCGTGCGTTGCCGGCTTCCGCGCTGTCAGGCCTTGCGGCCCGTCAGGGCGGTCGCGACGGTCGAGGCGGCGGCGACCACTCCGGTGACGGCGAAGACGGACGGCAAGGCGCCGATCTTCTTCGCGAGCGGGTGCGAGCCGCCGAACGCCGCCACGTACAGCCCGGTCAGTGCTGCCGCGGTCGCCGTGCCCGACTGGCGCCGCCACTGCGCGGCCGCACCGGCCCCGGCCACCGCCAGCACCGCGCCGCCCAGCTCGCGCCGGCCCGTCCAGCGGGCCACGCCGTAGCCGCCGACCAGGCCGCCCGCCGCGGTGAGCGCGGCGGGTGCCGCGGCCGGGAGAACGTTCGGGATCCTCGCCATCGTCGACTCCACTCCCCGAGGCTCCTCAGGACGCTTCGGGGCTCCCGGGAGTCCTCGGGCCCCGGAACTCCCGCGGCCCCGGACTCCTCGGCGCTCCGCTCGGCTCCCGAGGGCGCTCGGACCGGTACTTCTCGAATCTTCCGGACGTCCCGACCATAGCCCGATCGCCGGCCGGTCCTGCGGTCCGGTTACCCGAACGCGTCCCCGGTCTAGCCGAACGCCTCCTCGGTCTAGCCGAACGCCTCCTCGAAGGGGTGGGCCGCGGCGGCCCGGGCGAGCCGCTCGGCCGCCTCGGCCGGAGCCAGTACCCGCTCCAGCCGGAGGCTGCCCGGGACCTGCTGGATGAACCGGCCGGCCGCCCAGCTCCGCTCGTACGGCTGAGGGTCCAGCACCAGGGTGCGGACGCCGTCCACCACCGGGATGTCGCTGGGCGTGCCCTCGTTCCAGATCCACGACCCGTCCGGCGCGACCAGGTTGAACGCGCCCAGCGCGGTGACCCTGCGGCCGTCCACCTCCTCGGTCCGGCTGAGCGCGACCACCTCCGGGTCCGGCCGGACGCCCGGCAGGTGGCCACCGCCGATCAGCAGGTCGGCGAGGAGCGTGTGCAGCTGGAAGTTGTCGGTCAGGCCGTCCATCCGGACCAGGTAACCGGTCCCGGTCGGCCGGTCCAGCACCAGCAGCGGCTCGTCGTCCAGCGTCCTCATCAGGTAGAGCAGGCCCTTGAGGTCGTGCTGCTCCTCTCCGTAGCGCTCGACCAGCTCGGCCAGCACCTCCGTCACGCCGGAGGACCACGCGGAGGTGCGGACGGCGGCGTGGGTGTACACCGCGAACGAGGCCATCTGCCACAGGTGGAGCGTCCACCAGCCGATCACCGCCTGGTGGGCGGGCCACGCGTCCGGGTCGTCAGGGTCGGCGATCCGGGCGTGCGCCTGCCCCGGGGAGTCCGCGTCCGGGTCGGGCAGGTCGCCGCCGCCCGTCTCCTTCCACCGCTCGATCAGCAGCAGCGCGCCGCTCAGCGCCCCGCGCAGGCCGGACAGCACCTGGCCGGCGCAGGCCACCGGATCGGCGCCGCGCTCCACGCAGGCGCCCACCATCATCGCCAGGTGGGCCCGTTCGAACGGCGGGGCGTACGGCAGCACGGCGGCCAGGCGCGGGCCGACCGCCGCCGACTCGCGCTCCCCGGCCGGTCCGAGCAGCCCGCCCACCAGACGGAGGGCGGCGTCGAAGCGCTCGGGGTCGACGGCGTCGGCCGCCGCCTCAAGTTCGGCGATCGCGTGTTCGAGGGTCGACTGCTGACGGTCTGACGGGTCGGCGGACCCGCCCTGCGGGGGAATTCGGTCGGACACCATTCGCCGCAGCATAGGCGCCCGCCCTGACGGGGCGTCCGGCCGGGGCGCGGATGGAGTGCGGGTGGGGCACGGCCGGGGTGTGGTGTGCACGGGTGAGGTGCGGCGGTGTGCCATGAGTGGGGTGGACGGGTGTGGTGAACAACGGCGGTCCGATAGTCGGAAAACGCGCGCACGGGCCGGGCGGTGTACCGCATACTCGCGCGGGTGACCGTCACTCGTGCCCTGTCGGCCCCCTCCGTGGCCTCGGAGGAGCCCGCTCTGCGGGCGTCCCCGCTCGAACTCTTCCTCGACCTCGTCTTCGTCTTCACCGTCACCCAGCTCACCGGAAGCCTGGTCCACCACCTCGACCTGGGGGGACTCGCACAGGTCGTGGTGATGCTGGCGGTGATCTGGTGGATGTACGACGCGTTCATCTGGCTGACCAACGCAATGCCGCCCAGCAACCACGGCCGCCGGGGCCTGCTGCTGCTCGCGATGGCCGGATTCCTGGTGATCTCGCTCTCCGTCCCGCACGCCTTCGAGGGCAGCGGCGTCGCCTTCGGCTGGGCGTACCTGCTGGTGGTCGCCGTGCACACCGGCATGTTCGCCGCCTCCGGGGTGGCGCTCGGACCGGTCCTGCGGATGGGCGGGCTCAACCTGGTCAACACCGCCCTGGTGGTGGCCGGCGGCTACCTCACCGGAACTCCCCAACTCGCCCTCTGGGCTGCCGCCTTCGCCCTGCAGTTCGCGATTCCCAGGCTGGTCGACCTGCCGCAGTTCCAGCTCCGCGCCGACCACTTCGTCGAACGCCACGGGCTGATCGTGATCATCGCGTTCGGCGAGTCGGTGATCGCCATCGGCGTCGGCGCCGGCACCGCCGACCTCACTCCCGCGCTGACCGCCGTCGCCGTGCTCAGCCTCACCGTCTGCGTGGGCCTCTGGTGGGCGTACTTCGGCCGCGACGACGACACCCGCGCCGAACACCACATGGCCGCGCTCCCGTCGTACCGCCGCAACCAGCTCGCGGTCTCCGTCTACAACCTCGGCCACTACGGGCTGCTGCTCGGCGTCCTGCTCTTCGCCGCCGGCGTGAAGTCCGCCGTCGCCCACCCCGACGCCCCGATCACCATGGCCCAGGCCGCCGCACTGGCGGGCGGCGTCGCGCTCTTCCTCGCCGTCAACACCGCCGTCCGCCGCACCTTCGCGCTCACCCCCAACATGCCCCGGCTCGCCGCGGCCGCCCTGCTGGTCGCGGTGGTCCCGCTGGGCACCGGTGTCTCGGCGCTGGCCGAGGTGGCCGCGACGGCGGGCGTCCTCGCGGCGGCCTTCGGGTACGAGGCATGGCAGCGCCCGGTGGCAGACTCGACCCGTGACTGACCACGTGATCACGGACGGCAGCTACCGGGTGCGCAACGTCGGCAGCGGCCTGCTGCTGGAGGTCGCCGACGGGAGCCGCCGCAGCGGCGCCAAGGTCCGGCTGGGCGCGGACGACGGCTCGGACGCCCAGCTCTGGCACCTCACCGCCGTCCACCCCGGCGGCGCCCTCTACCACTTCGAGAACGCCGGCAGCGGCAAGCGCCTGGACGTCACCGGCGCCTCCACGGACGACGGCGTGCCCGTCCAGCAGTGGTCCGCCAACGCCTTCGGCGCCCAGGAGTGGCTCCTCGAACACCACCTGGACGCCCCCGGCACCTACACCCTCACCAGCTTCATCAGCGGCAAGCCCCTCACCGCCGCCCCCACCCCCGGCGCCCCCGTCGAACAGCGCGAGGACATCGACTCCCCGACCCAGTGGTGGCACCTGGAACGGCAGGAGTAACGGCCGGGCCGGGGGTCCTAACCTGGAAGCAGAGAGGTCAGTGCAGGAGATAGTGCAGCAGACGATGTCCAAGGCGAAGAGCCCAATGGCTGATACCTGGATTCCGCCGGAGGGGTCCTGGGCGTCATCCGCGGCGAACCGGCGGAACATGCAGGCGATCCGGAGCCGCGACACGAAGCCGGAGATGCGGATCAGGCAGCTCGTCCATGCCGACGGCCTCCGTTACCGTGTTGCTGCCCGGCCGCTTCCCGGGCTCCGGCGTACGGCTGACCTGGTCTTCCGCCCGGCGAAGGTGGCCGTGTTCGTTGACGGCTGCTACTGGCACGGGTGTCCCGAGCACTATGTCTCGCCGAGGACCAATCCGGGCTACTGGTCAGACAAGGTCACTCGTAACGTCGAGCGGGACCGCGACACGGATGCCCAGCTGGAAGCGGCGGGCTGGATGGTCCTCAGGTTCTGGGAGCACGAATCACCGGAGGGGTGTGCTCTGGAAATCGGCACGGTCGTCAGGGAGCGTCGCGGAAATGCCCGGACCGTCATGCGCGACGATCAGGCCTGAGCTGTCGGCAGCAGTCGGAAGTGCTGCCTGCTTCTCGCTGTCCGGGCGGGGGCCGAGGCTGAGGACCGCGGCAATGCTCTTTCCGAAAGCCTCTGCCACCGGCGGCGGGAATGCGTTGCCGACCTGCCGGTACTTGGCGGTCTTCCCGCCCTCGAAATACCAGTCCTCCGGGAATCCCTGGATGATGGCTGCCTGGCGCACGGTAAGCTTCGGCCCGTTTTTGCTCAGCAAGTCCCGGGCGACATTGATTTCGCCATCCTCGTCATTGGCCACGCCCATTGCGTCGACGCCGAGCTTGCTCCAGGCGGCCTTTGCCCGGGTCGGCCCGAGGTCGGCGCCGCCGTGCTTCTTGGAACCGCCGACCAGAGTGGGGGCGACGCCGCCGACCCTGGCGTGCTTCTCCCAGAAACGGTGCTGCTCCTTGAGGTTCTCAGCCAGCTCGGGGTAGAGCTTCTTTGCCCTGTCGTAGCGATCCTGCATGCTCTTCTTCAGGGCCTGGAAAACAGTCTTCTGCTTGCCATTGCCGACCGGCCACTCGAACTTCTCCGCGTAGTAGTCCGAGTGGATAGCTACCAGAATGGCCCGCGGGCGGAGCTGGGGTACTCCGTAATCTGCTGCCTCCACCAGATCCCACTTGCAGATCTGGTAGCCCATCTCTTCGAGCTCTGAAATGATCTGCTTACGGTATCCGGCGAACTTGTGCTCGGGCTGGAGCAGGCCGCGCACATTCTCGATCATGACGGCCTTGGGGCCGATCTCCCGGACGAGTTCGAGCATCCTCGGGAAGAGATCCCTCTCGTCGTCCTGGCCGAGCTGGCGGCCGGCCAGTGAGAACGGCGGGCAGGGAACCCCGCCTGCCAGCAGGCTGATTCTTCCGTGCTCGAAACCCGGAATGTGCTCGGCGGGCGTGAATTCCTTCACGTCCATCGGGTGGACGGTGCCATGCTCTCGCTCCCACTCCCACCCGTCGCGCTCCCGGACGTTCTTGGCCAGCGCGGCCGCTGCGTGCTTGTCGATCTCGACGAGGGCCACATGCTTGAAGCCTGCCTGGTGGAGGCCTACCGCCTGGCCGCCAGCGCCGGCGCAGATCTCGACTGAGGTCAGCGGCTCTTCGCTGGTGGTCATGGGTCGTCCTCCCTGGCTGTGACACGCAAAAGCCAAGTGTCGCAGAGGCGAAGGCGGTCTGGCGCGTTCGGCCGTACCCGCTGGTACCTGGCTGGTAGCTCCGCCTGATTGTGCCAGCAGGGGCTGACAACAACCGGCCCGGCCTACGCGTGCACAGCGTGGGGCCGGCCGGATCCGGTGAGCAGAGTGGCGGGTGCCCCGGGCGACAGGTATTCGTGCAAGGCCTCGATGCCAGGGGTCAGAGCGGCTGAGGGGAGCGGCAGCCGGGCGGAGGCCCACTTCGCGCCGTGAGAGTGCTGGTCGCGTGGCACCGCTCTGGCTATCCATTCCCGGGAGACCGTGCTCACGGTCGTCAGCTGGTCCTGTTCGTCGAGCAGCAGGAAGACCAGATGCCATGCGGGGTCTGTCCGCATGGTCTCGTACTCGTGGCGGGAGAGGAAGATCGTCTGCCCCGTCGTGTGCGTTGTGGTCTTCACCTCCAGGTGTACTCCGGAACGAGCGGACTCCACCGCGATGTCGTATCCGAAGCGGTCGGAGAACGCCGACACATGGACAACCTCGGCATGTACGCTGCGCGCGATCAGAGTTACCAGAGCCTGCTCCCCAGCAGCTCCGACGCGTGCGCGTTCGGCGAGCCAGGCCTTCTCTACGGCGGCAGCCGCATCTGTGTTGCTGAGACCAAGGACTCCGGCGACCGCTCGGCCGGGGGCGGGCAGCCATGTGCCGTCGAAGGCGGCCTCGTTGCCGCCGGTGATCCAGTCGGGACGGGCTGCCTCAAGGGACTTCTCCAGCAACTGGAGGTTGAGGAATCGTTCTTCCAGCGCGGGGGATGCCTGTGCCGCGCGGGGGACCGGTACCATGCCGATCCGCCGCAGCCACTCCAGGCCGCTGCTGTACTGGTCGGGGGTGAGGTCTGCGTACGCGTCGTGGTGGATGAAGAGCGCACGGGCGCGGTCGATGTCCGCCGTGCGCAGAGCACGGAGCCAGCGCACGGCAGCCTTCATCGTCCCCTCAGCGGGCAGCTGCGGCATCGAGGTGCTCCAGGAACGCCTGAATATCGGCCATGTTCATACCCGCTGCAATGGCGGGCTCCTCCTGCAGGTCGGCCAGTTGCTGGACAGCCGGGTCATCGAGGATCCGTCCCATGAACTGGAGCTTCAACTCCAGCCGCTTGGCCACCGTTTCGTCGACCGTCCCCCGGCAGGCCAGGACCGTGATCCGGGTCTCGGTCCCAGGCGGCAGGCCCAGGCGGTGGATCCGGTCCAGGCTCTGCAGGAATCGTCCGGCCTGGAAGTCCCGGTCCACGTAAACGGCGTCATGGCAGACCTGGTGGAGGCTGATCCCTTCGCCCAGCGTGGCGGGGTTCGAGATCAGCACCGCGCAGTCAGGGTCCTCCCGGAACCTCCGGATCTGCTCGTCACGGTCAGCTGTACCACCGTGGACCACAGCGGGCCGGAAGTCCTTGAGCATGAGTTCCAGGGTGGTCAGGCTCCTTACGAAGCTTGCCCAGACGAGTGTCTTGCGCCCCTTGGCGGCGTTCTCGGCCACCAGGTGCCGGGCCTCCTGGTACTTCGGCGACAGTTCGTACGACGGCAGGTTTGCCAGCAGTGCCTGCAGTGACGCGTTCTCGGGGACCTCCTGCGAATCAAGCCGGTACTCAAGGGGCTCGTACGGGCTGTTTCCCTGGTTGAGCAGGGCCGGGCTGGTTGCTGCCATCAGCATTCGGAGCATGGACTTCCCGAGTGCTTCGAAATCGGAACGGGCTGCCTCGGCCCGCGCCGAGTACTGCCCTGCCAGGGCGTCGTAGATCTCGCGGTGGAGCGCGGGCATGTCGACATACCGGATGGTGGTGAGGGCCGGAGGGAGCCCCAGCTCCCGCTTGGTCGTGCGGGTGTAGAGCGGCCGGAGCACGGCGCTGGCGTGGGCGAGATCGCCGCCGGCGACGGCCCGGTTGACGACCCGGCGCCCGTGGCCGGGCCAGACGAACGAAAGCAGGTTCTCCAGGTCACGGGCGCCGTTGGGGGCGGGAGTTCCGGTGAGGATGAGGCGCCGCTTGCTGAGTGGCCCCAGGGCCATGCAGGCCGCGCCGTAGATGCCTTGCGATCCCAGCTTCATCCGGTGGGCTTCGTCGAGTACGAGCATGCTGGGCCCGGCCTTCAACCAGCCGGCCAGTGCGGCCAGCTGGCGGTCAAGCCGCTCGTAGTTGACGATAAGGATCTCCGCGCCGGGGTCGGGCGAGCCGGCCATGACAGTGGTCCGGGGAGCCTGCCGGAAGCACAGCACCGCCTCGGTCTGCCACGCCTCGTAGGCCGACTTCGGGCTCACTACCAGCAGACGGCTGACTTCCCGCTGTTCCCGTAGAGCAGCGAAGACCGCCATGGTGGTCCGCGTCTTCCCGGCGCCGGGGACACTGAAGTTGGCCCCGTGCCGCAGGGACAGAAGCCGGGCCACGTCTCGCTGCTGGAACGAGGTGAGCCCGGCCTCCCAGTTCCCGCCCAGGAGGCCCAGCACGTTGTCCGGGTCCACGGCGGGCTGCTCAGGAGCAGCCCCCGACAGTTGCTTCTGGGCAAGGTCGGCATCGTCCAGGACACTCCCGGCCAGCTCGGCGAGAGCTTCCTCCCACTGCACGCTCTCTGGCGCGGGCCAGCTGCCGAGCTCCTCGAGGCTTGCGAGGAAGTCGTCGAGCGGGATCTCGGCCGAGACTGGACCCCGCATGCTGCCGTTACCGAAGCGCAGCGACAGCTTGGCGAGCTCGCTCTGGAAGCCCGCTGCTGCCCGGAGGACAGCAGCGGTGCGCGTGACGTCGAAGCCGATCTGCAGAGACGGTTCTGCTGTCAGGCTCACTAACTCTCCTGCCGTACGGCACTCAACAGCCAGGTGACTCCGTCTCCGGCCTCGGTGACGCTGCGCTGCGCTTCCTTGGCGAGCTTGGCCAGACTGGCGCGGAGCTGGAGGACCGCCTCGTCGAACGCCTCTTCGTCGAGACTGCGGGAACCGCGGGACAGTACCAGGTCGGTGATGCACTGGTCGATGTCCTGGCTGGCGTCGTTGAGCCGGTCAGGAGCTGCCCGCTTGCGCTTCCGGAGCCGGGCATCGCGGCCAGCAGGGTCGAGCGCGCCCTCGACCGCCTCACGCGCGGCCTGGAAGCTCCGCGACGCGGCGCTCACCTGATCCGGGGGGAGCTTGCCGCCAGCCGCCTCTGCGGCCTTGAGACGGAGTACCGAATCGGTGAACGCCTTCGCGGTAGCCACCTTGGCCGTCTCGGCCGGCGCGACCGAACGGCCCAGCCCGGGGATCGCCACCGCCACCGGGGCACTGGCGGCGGCAGGCCGGAGCTCGTCCGGCAGCCGCTGGGTGAGGTACCTGTCATGGAAGTCGTCTTCGATGACGCGGACATCGGTCTTGGAGAAGCCCAGGACCATCGCCGCCATCCGCGTCTCCTTGATCAGCTCAGCCTCCTCGCGCTTGTTGGCGGCCAGCTCCTTGGCGTAACGGCGGCGGAGCTCCTTGAGCTTCTCCTGGTGTTCTTCGAAATCGACCAGGCGCAGGCCGATGCCACCGCTGGAGCTGCGGTCGATCATCTCCCGGATGCAGGCGAGCACCCAGAGGTCCTGTTCGCACGCGGGGACGGTCGTCCGGAACTCGTGGGCGATGCTCCCGAGCGGCCGCCCGAGCGCGACCTGCTCCTCGATCGCGAGAAGCCGGTTGATGTACGAGTAGTCGCGCCGGTGATCCTTGCGCAGCTGGAGCGACAACTCGACCGCACTGATGTCCGCCCAGGTGCAGTCGCCGGGGAGGACCCCGACCCGGATGGTCTGCTGGCCGAGCTCCTTCATCGCGGCACGCCTGGTGTTGCCGTTGACGAGGATTCCCTCGCGGGTGATCAGGCCAGGGTCGTTCTGGCCGAACTCCTTGATGCTCTTCTTCAGCTCGGAGAAGTCCGGGTCGGTCTCGTCGGTCTTCGAGGGCTTGGCCTGGAGAAGGTAGTGCAGGTACTCCTGGCTCTCCGGGCTCCACGGGTTGGCGTCCAGTGCGGCGTCGAGCTTCGGGTCGTGGCTGCGCTGGGCGCGGATCCGGTGCGTTCCGGGGTTGTAATACAGGCTGTCGGTCGGCATGTCGATGACTTCGATGTGCAGCGGCTGGCTGCGCCATTCGATCTTCAGCGACTCGCGTACCCCGCCGGCCTGGGAGGCTTCGTGGAGCCGCTTCTCCACCAGGTCCTGGTTCTGTACCGCCATCGGGGGCCGGCCAAGGTCCGGGCTCATTGCCGCAGTTCTCCTCAGGTTGGGATGTGCGTCTGGTCAGGTGCTGCGCGGTACTGGTGCCGCCACGCAGGGGGAGCCCTACTGCTGGAGGCTGGCTTCCAGGGAGTTCCGGAAGAGTGCCCGGGACTCCTCGGGCATCGTGCGGTAGGCGGCCCAGAGGAGTTCGACCTTGCCGAAGTCCCGCTGGTCGGCCTTCACCCAGGAAGCGAGCAGCTGGCGCTCCATGCCGCCGAGGCCGTCGATCGCCGCGATCGTCCTGGCTTCGTCGGCCTCCGCCTTCGGCGCTCCCACCCGGCAGCGACGGCATTCGGTGATGAGCTCGGTCGTGACACTCCCGTCGGCGTGCCTCACCGGGCGACGGGCAATGTCCAGCTGCGCGGTTTCGTAGGACTCGGCATACTCCTCGCCCGGCGTGATGCCACAGCTCCGGCAGATGTTGCCGTCCTTCATGAGAACTTCGCGGCGGCGGGCTCCGTTGAGGCCGGCGGCCTTCTTGCCCGGTCCGTGTCCGGACTCCCAGACGGGCTCGCCCACGGACACCAGCCGCCGCTCGTCGCTCCCGAGCGTGTCGTCGTTCCGTGCGGTGTCGATGCGCCAGCCGCGCTCGCGGAGGTCCCGTACGCGCCGGTCGATCTGCGTGGTGCTGGGGAAGACCTCACGGAGGCTGGTGTAGGTGAAGATGCCGCCTTCGCCGACCTCGGTGGCCAGCCAAAGGGCCACGCGCTTCATCGAACCCAGGCTTTCGTCTTCCCAGGACGGGAGTGCCACGGCGCTTCCTCTCAGTCGGGCCTATGGAGTCCACGCGGGCTGCAGTGCACCGGAGCATGGAGCAGCCCGTGCATCGGACCACCCACGTGGACAAGTCCCAGTTAAGGGCGCGAAGCGGGGCTGGCGCCAGCCGTAAACGATCTTTAGTGAAACTCTGAACAGGGCTGTCTTTGCGCCGCCTTGTTGACCGGACACACTCGGATGGTCACGATTGTGCGGACACCGAGGAGGGGCTGTGCCACCGCTTGGCCGAGTCGGCGGAAGCTTCGTCAAAGGGAGCACCCGGGAGCAGCAGGCGCTGGCCGCTGGCCTGGGCGACCTGTACCGGTGTCTCAAGCCGCGCTCCGTAACGGCTGCCAAGCCGGGTGCCGCACCACCCAAGCCAGGGACTCTTGCTGCTAACGCACTCCGCTTCGACTACTCGCAGAGCGCCTTCAGCGGGTACCTCAGGGCCCGTCACATCCCGCCGATGAAGCTGGTCGAGGACTTGCATGCTGCGGCCTGGAAGGATTCCGGGGCAGAGCCGCCGAGATCGCTGAGCGAGCTGGAGCGGTTGCACGCGGATGCGCGTCGCTGTGAGCGCTGCCGTGACTGGGATTCCCAGGAGTGCACGCAGTGCGGGCACTGCAGCGCGACCTGTGACGTCGTAGTCCCCCCTGTTGGCAGGCGCGCTGTCCTGCGACGGCGCAGAAATGCGACGGCGATCCGTCGCCATGCTGTCCGCCGGGTGCTTCGCCGGCCCGCTGACACCGTGGTCGGCATCGAGCAGGACCTGCCGGTCCCCCTTCCGGAGGGGGACCGGCAGAGTGTGGCCGACCTGCCGCCGCTGGAAGCAGGCCTTGAGGACGCCATCCAGCACCTCCTGGCCGGGCGCGACCGGGACGCACATCTGGTTCTGGCCGAAGCCGGCGACAAGTTGCCGGTGCACCGGATCCCGGATGTGGTGACGGCCTGTCATGGGCGGGGCTTCGCCGTTGCCGCCGATGCCCTGCTGCACAGCGCGGCCCGGCGCCCGCACGACGACGTCCTGCGCATCGTCCGCCTGTTCAACTCGGCGCAGCGGTACGACGAAGCCGACCTGGTCCTGAAGGCAGCCACCTCGGACTGAGACCAGTGGGAGCCGTCAGTCCGGCATCCGCGTCACCACCGGCGAGTCCGTTCCTGAGTCGATCGTCCGGAAACGAATCAGCGGACCGTGCTCCGCGCTGTCTGTGCTGCCGGGGGGAAGAAGGGCGAAGGCCGTAGTCACCGGTCCGGGCTCCGGGCTGCCGTTCCTCGAAGCGGAATGCTGGTCGACCACGGGGTAGAGCAGCACCGCACCGCGGCGTGCCTTGGCGAGCTGGGAGGCGAAGGGGTCTTCCCCCGTAGCCGGCAGCAGGCCGGCGATCCGTTCTGCCGACTGCCGGTGGGCCATACCGCTGATACGGCTGAACACGCCGCTCGCACTGCGGGCACGGTTGACGACGGTCAGCGGTCCGCTTCCGTGCAGGTCGGTGCTCGTTGCCCCGGCCGTGCTCAGCTGGGGGGCGATGACGACCCAGTCGTCGGCTGCTGCTCCCGCCTCGCTGGGATCGGCGAGGTAGCTGAGGTGCGGGGCGAAGAGCTCCGGCCGGTCCCACCGCAGGCCGGCCAGGACCTTGAGCAGAACGTCGTGGCTGACGACCCCCGTCTGGGCGGCGAAGCGGGTGTACGAGCCCCGGTCGTTCTGGCCGAGGTGCACGAAGGTAAGCCGTTCTCCGCCGCCGAGAGCGGCGTAGACCGGGTTCCAGCAGTCGGTGTTGTGCCGGGTATCGGCAGCGGCGGCCGGGTGGGCGGCCGGCTCAACCCACCGGCCCGGAGACCGGATCTCGACGAGCTCGGCGTTGAACATCTTGTTGGGGGCCGACGGCTTGATCCATGAGATGTGCTGGGCAACCAAGGGCGGCACCTGGGCCGGGGTCAGTGGCGGACCGCCCGCCCCGTTGTAGAGGGCGAGCTGTGACCGGAAGGACTCCTCGTCACGGCAGATCCCCTCGAATCCTTCATAGAGGTCGACGGTCTGGCGGCCTCTGGTCTCGTTGCGGCCGATGTAGAGCCGGACGAGGTCGCGGTAACCGTGCCGGAAACCGAACCAGCGGCCCATCTGCATGAGGGTGTCGGCGGCGGCGGTACTGCGGCGGTAGTAGGTCACGGTCAGGCCTTCGACGGTGAAGCCCCGGGAGAGCTTGGTGCCGCCGACCAGGATCTTCCACACCGACTGGGAGTCGAAGTCGAGTTCCGGCTGCTCGATGTCCTTGTCGCCGTTGACAATCAGAATGGGGTGGTTGCTTCCCCCGGTCCGGATCACGGCCGGGCCGATGTAGGGCGCCAGTCCGTCGAAGGAGAGTGGTACTGCGAAGCCCTCGGACCGCAGTACGGAGACCGGCTGGACGTCCGAACTGAACAACTCGCGGAGGCGGGCGTGGCCCCGCGGGCCGAAGTAGTCGGAAGTGTCCCAGAGTCGCTGGAGCCGCTCCGCGAGATCGCGGTGCTCGGCCTGCTTGACGGACTCGTGAACGAGCATGGTGTGGTGCCGGTACGGGCCGGCCCCCTGGTCCTCGCGATAGAGCTTCATCGCGCCGGCCAGGACGTACATGTCGAGCGCTTCTCGCAGGTAGCGGGAGTCGGCGTGCTCCGTCGCCTCCTCTGGGGAGACGGACGCCCCGTCAGGAGTCTCGATGCTCCGGACGTGGGCCTTCTCCTGGGAGTTCGCGATAGTCCGGTGCTCTGGGCTGATGTCCGAGCCGAGGTCATGGAAGTCCTGGGCTCCCATGTAACCGGACGGGCGGGGAAGGGAGATCAGGAAGTCGTTCGGGAAGATGTCGTCAACGTCCGACGGGTCGATGAAGACGTTGGCGAACGGCGTGGCCGTGTACCCCACGTACTGGGCGCGTGGAAGCATCTTGATGAGAGAGGAGAGCAGACCGTTGATCGCGGTCCGTTCAGTCTGGCCGTCCTGCCACTTCCGGGGATCAGAGGTATTGACGGAAGCCTGGTCGGATTCGTCATCAATGATGAGGACCGGAATCTCCGCGAGGCTGGTCCGGATCTTCTTGAGGTCGCGGACGAGCTTGGTGAGCACCGTCTTGTTCTTCTTGACGACCATCAGACGGCCAGCCGTCCGGTGCAGGTTGCGGGGGTCGTACAGAGGGAGTTCGGGTTCGCGCTTGTCGAACTCCAAGGCGGTGATTCCCCGGAGCAGCGAGCGGTAGTCATCGTCGCGAGTCGTCAGGCGTTCGATGTTGAAGTGGCCGAGGAGAGCCGGCTGGGCTCCGTGGTTCAGGAAACGGCCGGCGGCCCAGTCCTTGTCGTCCTGGTAGTCGACGCCCTCCATGGCCACGGGATCGGCGGGGTCGATGCCGCCCAGGATGTTCTCCCGGCCGACGAGCTCCATGTCCAGCCGTCGTTGGGTCTGGCGCCGGAGGAGGTTGAGGGTGCCGCCGAGGACTATGACGAGGCGGTAGCCCGCGTCGAAGGCCTTGGCCGCGACGCCGGTGAAGTTCGCGGTCTTGCCGGACTGGACGTACCCGACGACCAGCCCCTTGGCCTGGTAGGGCAGCGGGGAAGTCGGATCAGCGAGCCGGGAGACGACCTGCGTGGTTGCCTGGTCGAGGCTGGCCACCGCATCAGCTGACCACTTCCGCTGTGTCAGCAGGTACTTCTCGTAGGCGGGCCAGTAGAACGAGCGAGCTGGACGGCTCTCTTCGTACCAGTCGTTGTCCGGCCTTTCCTTGCTGATGACCACAGGGCCGGCAGCCACGGCCACAGGTACGGCCTGGGTGACGGTCTCCTGAAGCTGTTCGCCGATACCGAGCAGGGTGTAGACGGCCGACCTGCGTTCCACCGTGTTGGGCGCCGTAGCCGCCGCCCAGGGAGCCCCTTCTTCGTGATCCCAGTGCTTCAGCAGCCTCCGCCACATCTCAAGCAGCGGGTCGCCCGCCTCGGCGCTGCCCAGCCGCGCCGCCAGGCGCGGCTCAGTGAGATCAGCCTCCGGGCTGATGTCCTCGCCCAGGACCGCGAGGTACTTGGACAGGCGCCGCGGTCCGGATTCGCGCATGAGCGCGTGCACGGCGGCATGGATTTCCAGCAGGTCGTCGGTCATCAGGGTCAGCTCCGGGACAGGGATGGATCTGAATCAGTGCTCGTTGCGGTCGAGGCGGTCCTGCTCATTGCGTGCGGCAGCGACCAGGATGTTCTGCCAGAGAAGGAGGTTGTCCTTCTCCCGGGATCCGCTGTACTCCTTCTCGAACACCTGGTGCAGGAGCAGGTACACCAGCGATTTGGCCATCGGCACGTCGTTGAGGCCGCCTCGGCGGCCGCCGAGAAGGGCCGCCCGGTAGTGCTGGTTGAGGACGATGGTCCGCTCCTCACGGTCCAGCTCGAAGAACTGATCGGGGGCGAGCCGGCCCCAGAGGATGGCAATGGGCTCTTCACCGGGCAGCACGGGAAGTTCGTCCTCGATGACGCGCCGGACCTCGGGCGCGAGCCCCCGCCCGGGCGGGATGACGGCCTTGCGTGCGGTCGCTGTGCGCTTTCGGGCCGTGCGGTAGACCTGGTCGGCGTCCTCCACGTACGAGCGGAACGAACGGCCGGTGGAATCGGTGGCCTGCTCCAGTGCCGCGGGGAAAGCCGGTGACGTGTCGACCCCGGATTTCTTCACCGTCAGACGGAAGACGTCCCCCGTGGAAGGCGGCAGGTCGACCGCAACACGGGCGAGCGACAGATGGGCTTCGGCCTGGCGGTAGCCGTTCCAGCCGCCTGCCTGTACGAGCCGGTCGTTGCGGTAGAAGTAGAACCCCTGCCGGTCCTGCACGGACCCGACGGCCCGGTACTCGTCCAGGCTGGACTTTGGCGGCCAGATGTGGCCCACGACCTTGACCGTGCCAAGGGTGTCCAGGTCTGCCTCGAACTCGCGCGGATAGCCCGGCGCCCCCGAGACCGGATACCCGAAGGGGTTGAGCGGCTCGACCCCGTAGTTCAGATAGACCATGCGTGTGCGGACATCCTCGACGGCAATGGTGATATTGAAGTCGTCCCGCTCCAGGAAACGGTGCAGGTGCAGGCCGAGGTGCAAGCCAAGCCGGTTGATGACCTTGGTGAGGTAGCGGTCCGTCTGGCCGCTGCCGCCGTGCTTCGGGAAGTCCTTCACTCCGTCCCAGCGGACCACGGTGCCGTGCCAGGTAATGGGCTTCTCGTAGTAGCGGTCCATGAGGGACTGGCAGTATTCGGCATCGACGACGCCACACTGGAAGTCCGTCTGGAAGCCGACGCCGACCAGCCGGCGCCCGGCGGCGCGGGTGCGCTTGGTCTTGGAGATGACGGTGAGGGATTCGGCCAGTGAGAGCGAGGCTGCCTTCAGGCCCGTTCCGAACATGCCGAGAGCGGAGTCCTCGTACTCCCGCCGGCCGCCCACGGTCATGGCGGTGTCCAGCGCGGCATCGTCCATGCCGTGTCCGTCGTCCACGATCAGCAGGCTGACAAGCTGGTCGGCGTCGCGCAGGAAATGAATCACGACATCGCGGGCACCGGCGTCGATCGAGTTGTCGACCAGGTCCGCCACGGCGATCTCGAATCCGTAGCCTTGGCTGCTCAGCGCCTCCACGTACCGCGGATCTGGCGGCAGGCGCTTACTGCCGCTGGTGGGGACGTCGAACTTCCAGTCGTCTGAGTTGTTGCTCATTTCCTGCCCGCAAATCCAAGCGACCGGCTGATCCGGCCATCTGATCAAACTAGTGATGACCGTAGTGGGCTCGGATGCTGCGATCGGGCGGGGGCAGGCATCGGGTATCTGATCGTGATGGAACTGCCGACCTGACGGTGTACAGCGGCGGGCCGGCGCGGGCCGGCCCGGCCGCCGGTGGGCCGGGGAACGGGTCAGGCGGAGAGGTTGGCGCGGAGGGCGGTGAGGTCGGCCTCGGTGGTGCCGTGGGAGCGGAGGTAGGCGGGGACGGAGCCGTGGTGGGTGCGGATCCAGGCGAGGGAGGAGGCGAGGAGCGGCGCGGAGATGGGGCGGGAGACGCGCTCGGTGCCGGTCTCGTCGAGGTAGGGGGTGGGGCCGTCGAGGAGGCCGAGGCCGGCGTTGGAGAGCAGGAAGTCGGCGGTGATGTCGGCGTCGGAGGCGCCCAGGAGGGACTGCACGACGGCGATGGTCAGGCCGGTGCGGTCCTTGCCGACGGCGCAGTGGACGACGGCCGGGACGCCGCCCGGGGCGCCGAGCCTGCGGATGGCGGCGACCAGGGACGGGCCGGCGGTCTCGGCCATGAAGGGGTAGAGCGTCTCCTGGTCCTCGGGCCAGGGGCGGTCGGTGTCCTCGCGGTTGGCCGGGAGGGTGGGGAGGTTCAGCGTCTCGTGGTCGAGGCCGTGGCGCAGGTCCGGCCAGACCTCCAGCTCGACGGGGCTGCGCAGGTCGATCACCGTGCGCAGGCCGAGCGCCTTGAGGCGCTGGGCGCCCTCCGGGGCGAGGTTGTGGAAGGACCCGGAGCGGTAGAGCACGCCCTTGCGCAGGGCGCCGACACCGCCGGCGTCACGGAAGTTGCGCACACCGGGGATGTCGAGGAAGGCGGACGGCAGGTCGGGTTCACGGTCCGGCAGGTCGTCGGTCATGGGTTCCACCGTACGGACAAACGGCCTGCCGGGGGAAGGAAGGGAAAAGGTAGGGGGAAGGAAGGGAGGGGGACGGGACGGGGACCGGAGGGGGAAGCAGAAAGCGGGGAGGCAGAGGGGGCGGGGGCAGGCAGGCGGAGCGGGAGGCGGGACCGGACGGCGGGAGCGGGTCAGCGGCCGCCGGCGATGTCGAGGAAGGCGCCCGTCATGTAGGAGGAGGCCGGGGAGAGGAGGAAGAGGATCGACTCGGCGACCTCCTCCGGCCGGCCGCCGCGGCGCATCGGCAGGTCGGGGGCGACCCGGTCGACCCGGCCGGGCTCGCCGCCGAGGGCGTGGATGCCGGTGTGGATCAGGCCGGGGCGGACGGCGTTGACCCGGATCCCCTCGGCGGCGACCTCCAGGGCCAGCCCGCGGGTCATCGAGTCGACGGCGCCCTTGGCAGCCGCGTAGTCGACGTACTCGTTCGGCGAGCCGAGCCGGGAGGCGGCGGAGGAGACGTTGACGATGGCCCCGCCCGCCCCGCCGTACCGGGTGGACATCCGCCGGACGGCCTGGGCGGCGCAGAGGAAGGCGGAGGTGATGTTGGAGGCCCAGATCCGGTTCAGCCGGTCCTCGTCGATCTCCTCCAGCCGGCACTGCCGCTCCAGGGTGCCCGCGTTGTTCACCAGGGCGGTGAGCGGGCCGAGTTCGGCGTCCACGGTGGCGAACAGCCGCTCCACCTCGGCGGTGCGGGTGACGTCCGCCCGGACGGCGACGGCCGTGCCGCCGGCGTCCCGGATCGCCGCGACCACGGCGGCCGCCGCGGTCTCGTCGGCACGGTAGTTGACGCAGACGCGGTAGCCGCGCCGCCCGGCCAGCAGGGCGGTGGCGGCGCCGATGCCGCGCCCCCCGCCGGTGACGAGGACGACTTCGGGGCGGTCGGTGGCGGCCGGGTCGGTCATGGTCCGAACGGTACCCGCGGGCCGGGCGGGTAAGCCTCCGGAGGCCGCCGCGCACAGCGGGCCCCGGCGGACGGCCGGAGCCCGTCCACCCGGCGCCCGGCCGCCCGGAGCCCGTCCGCCCGGCGCCCGGCCGGAATTCGTTCGCCCGGCGCGGCCCCGCAGGGCAGACTCCTCTGACCGCACCGAGATCCGGCCGTAGGGAGGCCCGCCCATGACCACCGCACCCGGCACCGTCCTGCTCTCGGGCGTCGTCGGCTCGACCGCGTACGGCTTCGCCCACGCCGGCTCCGACATCGACCGGCTCGGCCTCTTCGCCGCCCCGACCGAGGAGTTCCACGGGCTGCACCGCCCGGCCGAGTCGCACGTCAGCACCGACCCCGACGTGACGCTGCACGAGGCCGCCAAGTGGTGCCGGCTCGCGCTCGGCTGCAACCCGACCGCCTCCGAACTCGCCTGGCTGCCGGACGACCTGTACGAGACGCGCAGCCCGCTGGGGGAGGAGCTGATCGCGATCCGGACGTCCTTCCTGAGCGCGAAGGCCGTCCGCAACTCCTATCTCGGCTACGCGGACCAGCAGTTCCGCAAGCTGCTCACCCGTGACACCACCGACCCGGCGGCACGCCGCCGGGCCGCCAAGCACGCCCGCCACCTGGTCCGCCTGGTCGAGCAGGGCGTCCGGCTCCACGAGACCGGCGAGAACGTCGTCCGCATCCCCGATCCCGAACGCGTCCGCCGGCTCGGCGAACGCATCGCCGACCGCCCCGCCACCGCCGAACCCCTGCTCGCGGCAGCCGTCGAGCGCTTCTCCCGCCCGGGTGTCCTCCCCGCCGCCCCCGACCCGCGCCCCGCCGAGGCCTGGCTCCGCCGGGTCCGCGCGGCGCACTACCGCCCGCCCGCCGAACGGGCCTCCTGAGACCCGGCGCGCCCCTGCAATCCACTGGCGGAGCTCTGGGTCACACCGGGTAGGATCGCGGTGGCCGGTTCCGCACGGGCGGGCCACGGGCCGCTAGCTCAATTGGCAGAGCTGCGGACTTTTAATCCGTAGGTTCAGGGTTCGAGCCCCTGGCGGCCCACAAGGGATGAGGGGGCCACGCCCCCCTCGGTTCGTGACGCAGCACCCCGGCCGGGTTCTCCGGCCGGGGTGCTGTCGTGTTCGGGCACATGTCGTGTTCGGGCAACCTCCGGCACGCCGGAAGGCCCGGCCGGGGGGATCCGGCCGGGCCTTCTGCGCTTCCCGCTCGGGCATCGGCGGGGGGCCCGGCGCGCGACCACGGGGGCGGGTCGCGCACCGGGAGTCTGTCAGCCGGCGGCGCGGATGGGCTCGCCGGTGCGGTGCAGGTGGGTGAGGATCTCGCGGTACGAGCGGACGATGCCGGTCTCGTAGTACGGGATGTCCTTCTCCTCGCAGAACTCCTTGGTGATCTGCGCTGCGCGGCCGAGCGCGGGGGTCGGCATGTTGGGGAAGAGGTGGTGCTCGATCTGGTAGTTGAGCCCGCCCATGAGGACGTCGATGAGCACGCCGCCCCGCACGTTCCGGGAGGTCAGCACCTGGCGGCGGAGGAAGTCGAGCTTCATCTCGGGCGTCACCATCAGCATGCCCTTGTGGTTGGGGGCGAAGACGCAGCCGAGGCAGACGCCGAGCAGCGCCTGGTGGACGCCGATGAAGGCGAGCGCCTTGCCGGCCGGGAGGGCGGCGAAGACGAGCCCGAAGTAGGCCGCGAAGTGGGCGACGAGCAGGGTGCCCTCGATGACGGGGCGCTTCATGGTCGGCTTGTTGAGGGCGCGGAAGCTGTTGTAGCTGAGGTTCATGCCCTCCAGCAGGAGCAGCGGGAAGAAGAGGTACGCCTGCCGCCGGCCGATGAACCTGGCGACCCCGCTCGCCTGGCTGGCCTGCCGCTTGGACCAGACCACGATGTCGGGGGCGACGTCCGGGTCGCGCTCCTCGTGGTTGGGGTTGGCGTGGTGGCGGGTGTGCTTGTTCATCCACCAGCCGTAGCTCATCCCCATCAGGAGGTTGGCGGCGATCCGGCCGCCGATCTCGCTGTGGAGCCGCTGGTTGAACACCTGGCGGTGGGCCAGGTCGTGCGAGACGAGACCGATCTGGGCGAACACGAGGGACATCGCGGCGGCGAGGAGCAGCTGCAGCCAGGTGTCGCCGAGGGCGAACAGGGCCCACCAACCGGCGAAGAACGCGGTCAGGACGAGGCCGAAGCGCACGGTGTAGTAGACCGGGCGCCGGTCGAGCAGTCCCTCGGCGGCTATGCGGCGGCTCAGCTGGGCGAAATCGCTGCCGCCGGTTTCGGACCGGGGCGCGTTCCGCCGGAGGTCGGGGGCATCCGGCATCGTCGCGGACTCAGTGCTCATGACGACGAGTCTTGTCGTCGGGACGCCCGGGGAGAACCGGTGAAACCCCACTTCTCAAGGTGGAGAAAACTCCCCCTCCCCCATCCGGAACGCCTCGGCTCAAGTACGCTGCGTAGCAGGAGACGTGCACCGACGAGACGGGGGCGGGGAGCCGATGTGCCCGTGAGCAGTGCCCGACGGTCGTGGCTGCGCTCCGAACTCGTTCCCTGGTTGTGCGCGGCCCTGGTCTCCGCACGGCGCGGTGTGGCGGTCGCCGTGCTCTCCCAGCTCGGGGCCGTCCCGATGCTCGCGCTCTCGGTGGTCTCGATCCTGGCGCTCCCGCTGGGCGTCGGCGTCCTCACCCTGCCGATAGCGCTGTTCGCCGTCCGGGGCGTGGCCGACCTGCACCGGCGGCTCCTCAGCTCCTGGTGGGGGGTGGACATACCCAGCCCCTACCGGCCGCAGGAGGGGGAGGACTTCGAACCGCTGGACGTGCCCAGCAGCGTGCGGTACTGCCGGCTGCTGCTGACCGACCTGTCGACCTGGCGGGACCTGCTCTGGCTCCTAATCGACGCCCCGGTCGGGCTGCTCTTCGGGCTGCTGCCCGGCTGGCTGATGATCTACGGGCTCCACGGGGTGGTGGCCACCCCGCTGTTCTGGCCGCTGATGGACCCCACCTACGGCTACGGGCTGATCTGGCCCGTGCACAGCACCACGACGGCGGTGCTCTCGTTCTTCCAGGGCCTGGGGATCATGTACCTCGGGTTCTGGTGCGCGGGACGCCTGTTGAGGGTGCACACCCGGATCACCCAGAAGCTGCTCTCCCCGACGGCCAAGGCCTATCTCTCCCGCCGGGTGGCGGAGCTGACCGAGACCCGGTCCGCGGCGGTGGACGCCCAGGCCGCCGAGCTGCGGCGGATCGAGCGCGACCTGCACGACGGCGCCCAGGCCCGGCTGGTCGCGATCGGGCTCAAACTCGGGCTGGCGGAGCAGATGTTCCGCAAGAACCCCGACACCGCGTACCGGTTGCTGGGCGACGCCCGCGAGGCCAGCGCCCAGGCCCTGGCCGACCTCCGCAACCTCGTCCGCGGCATCCACCCGCCGGTGCTGGCCGAGCGCGGCCTCGACGGCGCCGTCCGGGCGCTCGCCCTCGACCTGCCCATTCCCGTCCGGGTCGACATCGACCTCCCCGCGCGGCCGGAGCCGCCGGTCGAGTCGGCCGGCTACTTCGCGCTCGCCGAGGCGCTCGCCAACGTGGCGAAGCACAGTGCGGCCACCTCGGCGTGGGTGCGGCTCGGCTACGTCGAGGGCCGGCTGCGGCTGGTCGTCGGCGACGACGGGGGCGGGGGCGCGACCGTCCGCGAGGGCGGTGGGCTGCACGGCCTGCGCCGGCGTCTCGCCCCCTTCGACGGGACGCTCGACCTGGAGAGCCCGGTGGGGGGCCCCACCACAGTGACGATGGAGTTGCCATGCGTGTTGTGATCGCCGAGGACCTGGCGCTGCTGCGGGAGGGGATCACCCAACTGCTCACCCTCAACGACTTCGAGGTGGTCGCGGCCGTGGACAACGGCCCCGGCCTGTTGCAGGCCCTGCTGGAGCACCGTCCCGACGTGGCGGTGGTCGACGTGCGGCTGCCGCCGACCTTCACGGACGAGGGCCTGCAGGCGGTGGCCGAGGCCCGCCGGGAGCTGCCCGGGCTGCCGGTGCTGGTCCTGTCGCAGCACGTGGAGCACCTCTACGCCAAGGAGCTGCTCACCGACCACCGGGGCGGCATCGGGTACCTGCTCAAGGACCGGGTCTTCGAGGTGAGCGAGTTCGTCGACGCGGTGCGGCGGGTGGCCGCGGGCGGGACGGCGATGGACACCTCGGTCATCTCCCAGCTGCTGGAGCGGAGCTCGGCGAAGGGGTCGATGCAGTCCCTCACCACGCGGGAGCGGGAGGTGCTGGCGCTGATGGCGGAGGGGCGCAGCAACGCCGCGGTGGCGCGGCAGCTCTGCATCACGGAGAAGTCCGTGAGCAAGCACACCAACAACATCTTCGGGAAGCTGGGGCTGGCGCAGTCGGGCGACGACAACCGGCGGGTGCTGGCGGTGCTTGCCCACCTCAACCTCTGAGACCTCCGGGAGAGGACTCCGGGAGAGGTCCCGGGGCAGGGTTCCGGGACGAGCACGGGGGACAAGCACGGGAGAGCACGGGAGGGGCCGGGGGAGGGGCTCCATGAGGGCCGGGAGCCAACGGGGCAGCCCACGACCCCCCGCAGCCCGGGCCTCACGGGGGGAAGGCCGGGGCCGCAGAGGGCCGTGGGGGTTCAGGGGGCCGGCGGTTCAGTGGTGCCGGCGGGCGGCTGCGGAGCGGGGCTTGCGCAGCGCGGGCTGGTCGGCGGGAGCCGGGAGACGGGCGCGGAGCCGGTGTCCGGCGTCACCGCCGCCGGGGGCGGGCGGATCGGTGGCGAAGTCCTGGAGGCGGGTGCGGTGGGCGGCGCGGGCGAGGCCCTCCTGGAGGGCGTCGGCGAATCCGGAACCGATGAGGGCGTCCCAGACGAACGCGTCCTCGGGCAGGGCCGGGGGGTGTGGTGACGTCATGACGGCCTCCTGACCGATGGCCCATCGCTGGGAACGTCGTTGCGGTGTTCTCCGTGTTCGTTGCCGTGCTGCGGCCGCGCGGGGGCGTTGCGCCGGCGGCTTCGTGCTTCGGGGAAGTCGTGCGGGGGGCGGGGGAAGGTCGGGGGGAGGGGGCCGGTCGGGGGTGTCCGGGGGCGTGCGGGGGGAGCGGGGCGGGTTGTTACCGGCCCGGCGCCTCCGTTCATACGGGGGATGATGAGCGGAGGCACCGGGCCGGAGTCTCTGTGCGTCGCCCCGGTCAGAACTCCAGCCGGATGGGCTCGCCGATGGCGCGCATGTGGCGCAGCGCCTCCCGGTGGGACGCGATGAGCCCGGTCTGGTGGTAGGAGACTCCGAGTTCGGCGCAGTACTGCTCGGTGATGAGCTGGGCCTTGCGGAGGGCGGGGGTCGGCATGCTGGGGAAGAGGTGGTGCTCGATCTGGTAGTTGAGCCCGCCCATGAGGGCGTCGATGAACGCGCCGCCCTTCACGTTGCGGGAGGTCAGCACCTGGCGGCGGAGGAAGTCGAGCTGGTCCTCACTGGTGACCATCGTCATGCCCTTGTGGTTGGGGGCGAAGACGCTGCCGAGGTAGAGGCCGAACAGGGCCTGGTGGACGACGATGAAGGCGACGGCGAGGCCCGGCGGCAGGAGCAGGAAGAGCCCGCCCAGGTAGAGCACGAAGTGGGCGACGAGCAGGGTGCCCTCGACGACGGGGCGCTTCATGGTCGGCTTGTTGAGGGCGCGGAAGCTGTTGAAGCTGAGGTTGGGGCCTTCCAGCATGAGCAGCGGGAAGAACAGCCGCGACTGGTGCTTTCCGACGAACCTGGGGAGCCCCTTGGCGGCGCTGGCCTGGCGCTTCGACCAGACCAGGATGTCGGGCGAGACGTCCGGGTCCTTCTCCTCGTGGTTGGGGTTGGCGTGGTGGCGGTTGTGCTTGTTCATCCACCAGCCGTAGCTCATGCCCAGCAGGAGGTCGGCGACGAAGATGCCCCAGCCCTCGCTCGCCCGGCGGGAGGTGAAGACCTGCTTGTGCGCCAGGTCGTGGGCCACCAGGGCGATCTGGCCGAAGACCACGGACATGGCCGCGGCGACCAGCAGCTGCGCCCAGGAGTCGCCGAGGGCGACCACCGCGGCGACGCCACCCACGAGGGAGAGGCCCACCAGCGTGAACCGCACCGTGTAGTAGAGCGGTCGCCGGTCCAGCAGGCCGGCCTCCGAGATCCGGCGGGACAGGGCGGCGAAATCGCTGCCCGTCTCCCGGGTGTCCGGCACGGGCGACGCTGGCGTGACCAGGGCTTCGAACGTCATGAACGCCAGTCTGCTCATCCGGCGGAGCTGCCGTAATCCCGTTAACGCCCCTATTCGGGGTAGGGAGGACCCCACTGTCGGCGCCGCCCGCGAATAGGGGTTGGGGGGCCGGGGGGCCCTGCCTAGGCTCGCGGAACGGGGGGATCGCGAAGCGGAGGAGTCGGCGTGAGTCGCTTGCAGGACAAGGTGGTTGCCATCACGGGGGCGGCCCGGGGGCAGGGTCGCAGTCACGCGGTGCGCTGCGCCGAGGAGGGCGCCGACGTGATCGCCGTCGACCTCTGCGCGGACGTGGCGGCCACCGGCTATCCGGGTGCGACGCCCGAGGACCTGGCGGAGACGGTCCGGCTGGTGGAGAAGGCGGGCCGCCGGGCCTTCGCCCGCCGGGCCGACGTGCGTGACGGTGCCGCGGTCCGGGCGGCGTTCGCCGACGGCGTGGCGCAGCTCGGCCGGCTGGACGCGGTGGTCGCCAACGCGGGCATCATCGCGATCGGCGCCGACCGCGGGGTGGACGCCTTCACGGAGAGCGTGGACATCGACCTGTCCGGGGCGGTCAACACGGTGCACGCGGCGCTGCCGCACCTCGGCGCCGGCGGCTCGGTGGTCGTGATCGGCTCGGTGGCGGGGCTGCTGCCCGGGCAGGGCGAGAACCCGGGCGGCCCGGGGATGGCGGGCTACATGTTCGCCAAGCGCTGTCTGGTGGACTACGTGAACACGCTCGCCGTTCAGCTCGGTCCGTCGGGCCGCCGGATCAACGCGGTGCACTCGTCCCTGGTGTCCACGCCGATGATCCTGAACGAGCGGATGCACCAGGTGTTCCGCCCGGACCTCGACGCGCCGGGCCCGGAGGACGCCGTCCCGGTGTACGAGAGCCTCACCGCGCTGCCGGTCGGCTGCGTGGAGCCGTCCGACGTCTCGCACGCGGTCGTCTACCTGCTCTCCGACGAGTCCCGTTACGTCACCGGGCTCCAGCTCAAGGTCGACGGCGGACAGATCGTGAAGGCGGGCGTGGGCGCCTGACAGCGGCCGGCGCGGCCGGTACGTCCGGTGCGGGTGGCACGGCGCCGTCCCCCGGTGGCCGTACCGGGGTCCGACCCCGGGTCGGACGGTGGTCGGGGTGCCCGGCGGCGGCGGGCGGACCGCGCTTTCCGTCGGCAGGAGGAGTCTGTCGGCACGAGGGGTTCCGTTGCGGGAGCGAGGGGACGAGGGCGCGAGGGGGCGGACGGGAGGGCCGTCGGTGAGGACGGCCGGTCGACGGGGGAAACGGGCCCGCGGGCGGCGGTGTTCCCGGCCGGCCCGGTGTTGCGGAAGCGGAGTCGGCAATGGCCGAATCGCTGACGGTGAGTAGTCCGGAATCCGACCCACCGGCATGCCCGTCCGCCGGTGGCGGCGGGCCGGAACGGGTGGCGCCGGGCGGGCGGTGCGGCGGCGCGGGCCCGCGCCGGCACCCCTAGGGCCCCCTGGGGCCCGTCGGTGCGTTCCCGTTGCGGGTGCGGAGCCCGGGGCGTTCGCGGCTCGGGGCATCCGGTGGCCAATCCGGACATACTGCCGGACGTCGGGCCGGAACCCTCGGCGCTTCCGGTCCGGCACGACTTGCCAGGGCGTCGCGGCGGGAGGCAATCTGATGGCGACGCAGCGCAGTTGCCGGTTTCCGGTGACTGTCCAGCCCCGGATGCCCGTCCCCGGTTCCGGCGCGCGGGCGTCGGAACCGTCATTCCTCCCGCCGCCCGGTTCCGGGTGGCCCGGGTGGTGGCGGGCGGGGGGAACGGGACCACCGGCGCACTCGCACCGGTGGCGTCGGAAGTGTCGGAAGAACAGAAGAGCAGAGCGACGTCCGGCGTGCCGGACGCGACAGTGACCCGGACCAAGGCGTCGGCGGAGCGCCGCGGTACCGGCCGGCCCAGCACCGGGCCCGTGGGGGGATGGCGGCCAATGGGGGCCGGCGGCCCGCCGGCGGGCCGAGCCGATCCCTCGTCAGGGACGCGTTATGGTCTAGGCCGGTTTGTGATGCGGGTCACGGCATCCCCCCGCTGATCGGTGTAGAAACAATCACTGAGCGTGGCGGGGGAGTGGGTTTCAGGTGACGCCTGCCGGGAGCGGCCCGGTGGGGCGGTGACCGGGTGGGCTTGGCGGGTGCGTTGCGCCATGCCGTGCTCCTGGCCGTAAACCTGCGGGGAATGCTTGATTCGCTTAGGGGGAAAGCAATGTTTCTGGCCGATCGCTTAAAAGCCCTGGACACCCTGGACACCCTTCTCGCCGAATGCGCCGAGGGGAACGGGACGGTGGCGTTGGTCAGCGGGGCGCTCGGCAGCGGGAAGACCGAGCTGCTGAACGAATTCGCGGACCGGGCCGCCGACCGCGGCGCCCTGGTTCTGCGGGCGACCGGTGCCAAGGCGGAACAGGCCCTCCCGATGGGCGCGATGAGCCAGCTCCTCCAGGACCCGTCGCTGCCCGACGAGGTGGCCGACCGGGCGGCCGACCTGCTCCAGCTGGCGGGCAGGCCCACCGGTGCCGACGACCAGGCGGACGACCTGAACCGCCGCCCGGTCCCGGGGACGCGCGAGTTGTGCGCGCTGATCCTGGAGCTGGCCGCCGACCGTCCGGTGGTCATCGGCATCGACGACGTCCACTTCGTCGACGCGGCCTCCCTCCAGGTCGTGCTCTACCTCCGGCGCCGCATCCACTCCGCCCGCGTCCTGCTGGTGCTGAACGAGTGGTCGCGGCCCAGGCCCACCCGTCCGTTCTTCCACGCCGAGACGACCAGGCAGTCGCACCACCGCATCCGCCTCGACCCGCTCTCCCGGGACGGCGTCCGTGAACTCGCCGCCCACTGGCTGGGCCGGGAGACCGCGGACCGGGTCGCCGGCTGGGTCTACGGGCTGAGCGGCGGCAACCCGATGCTGGCCGGTGCGCTGGTCGAGGAGTGCCGCGAGCGCCAGGACGAGCTGGAGGACGACGGCTTCCGGGACGGCCCGCCCGGCTACGGCTTCGACCAGGCCGTCCGCGCCATCCTGCACCGCTGGGAGCCCGCGCTCCTCGAAGTGGCCCAGGGACAGGCGGTGCTGGGCGTCCACGCGTCGCCGGCGCTGATCGCCCGGCTGCTCGGGGTGATGCCGGAGCGCGCCGCCGAGATGCTGGACATCCTCGGCAGCGCGGGACTGCTCGGCCCTTCGGGTTTCCCCGCCCCGGTGGCCGCGGCCGTGCTCGGCAGCCTGGAGGCGGAGGACCGCTCCCAGCTCCACGCGCTCTGCGCCGAACTGCTCCACAAGCTGGGCTCCACCACGGCGGAGATCGCCCGGCATCTGCTCGCCGCCGACCGCGCCTCCGGCCGCTGGGCCATGGAGGTCCTGCGGGACGCCGCCGCCCAGGCCCTCGCCGGCAACGACGCCGAACACGCCACGGCCTGCCTCGAACTCGCCCTGGAGGCCTGCGTCAACGACGACGAGCGGCTCGCCATCACGGCGATGCTCGCCCGGGCCGCCTGGCGGATCAACCCGGCGACGATCCTCCCGCACCTCGACACGCTCCGCAGCGCGGTGCGGGCCGGCTTCCTCACCGGGCGCGACGCCGTCAACGTGATCCGGTACCTGCTCTGGCAGGGCGACATCGAGGGCGCGGGCGAGGTGTTCCAGACCCTCAGCGCCGTCGGCGACCTGGACGACGCCCAGCTCGCCGCCGAGCTCAGCCTCATCTTCATGGCGATGTGCGGCCCCTCGCAGGGCAGCCCGATGGAGGAGCGGACCGAGGTCACCGGCGGCCCCGAGGTCGGCGGCTCCTTCGGCAACCCCTGGTCGCGCGCCACCTCGACCCTCACCGACGTGCTCCAGCAGGAGTCGTCCGACGCGGCCGTCGTCAGCGCCGAGTACATCCTGCAGAGCTGCCTGCTCAGCGACAGCACCCTGGAGATCATCGCCTTCGCGCTGCTCGCGCTGCAGTTCGCCGGGCGCCCCGACCTCGCCACCGTCTGGTGCGACGGGCTGATCGACGAGGCGGTGCGCCGCCGGGCCAACACCTGGCAGGCCGTGCTCGGCAGCGTCCGGGCCGAGATCGCCTTCCGGCAGGGGGACCTGGCGATCGCCGAGGCGAAGGCCGAGGCGGCGTTCGGCCGGCTCCAGCCCAAGGGCTGGGGAGTCCTCATCGGGCTGCCGGTCTCCACGCTGGTCATGGTCAACACGGCGCTGAACCGTCACGAGAAGGCGGCGGAGCTGCTCAACCAGCTCGTCCCCGACGCCATGTTCGACACCGCCTTCGGAATGCTCTACCTCAGGGCCCGCGGCCACCACCACCTCGCGGTCGACCGGGCGCTCGCCGCGCTCAGCGACTTCCAGACCTGCGGGGAGAAGATGCAGCAGTGGAAGGCCGACGTGCCGTCGCTGCTGCCCTGGCGCAGCGACCTCGCCGAGGCCTACCTGCGGCTGGCCCGCCCCGAGGTGGCCCGTGAACTGATCGAGCGCCAGCTCGAACTGCCCGACGCCCAGGGGGCGGCGATCCGCGGCACCTCGCTGCGGGTCAAGGCCGCCGCCGAGGACATCAGCCAGCGGCCGAGGCTCCTGAAGAAGGCGGTCGAGCTGCTCCAGAGCTCCGGCAACCGGCTCGAACTGGTCCGGGCGCTCGCCGACCTGAGCTCGGCCTACCACCGCCTCGGCGACTTCGGCCGGGCCCGGGCCACCGGGCGGCGCGCCGTCCAGGAGGCCAAGCTCTGCCACGTCGACGCCGTGCCGCCGCAGCTCCTCGGGGACCTGCCGGGCGAGAACTTCGCGGCGGAGAAGGAGGAGCCGGAGGGCGTCAAGGACGCGGGGTCCACCGCGCTGAGCGACGCCGAGCGCCGGGTCGCCACGCTGGCCGCCGTCGGCCACAGCAACCGGGAGATCGCCCGCAAGCTCTACATCACCGTGAGCACGGTGGAGCAGCACCTCACCAGGATCTACCGCAAGCTCCAGGTGAGCCGGCGGGACGAACTCCTGGAGGGCCTCCAGCTGCGGCGGGAGCCGGACGAGCTGCTCGACGGCCGGGACGGCGCCCTGGGGCCGAACGGTCTGGCGGAGCGGGAGGCGTGAGGGGGAGGGCCGTGCCGGTGGCCGCCTGACGGTGGCGGCCCCGGCACGGAGAGAGGTGCCCGTCCCGGCGCGGGGGAAGCGGCCGGGAGGGCGGGCCGCCGTCAGGCGCCGGCCGTGCTGCGCACGTGGGCGCGGGCACGATCGGCGAGGATGCGGTTGACCTCGGCGGCGTGCGGGGCGAGGAAGAAGTGGCCGCCGTCGAAGACGGTCAGCTCGAACGGCCCGGTGGTGTGGTCGGCCCAGGAACGGCTCTCGTCCACGGTGACCTTCGGGTCCTTGTTCCCGACCAGGGCGTGGACCGGGCAGCTCAGGTCGGAGCCCGGGCGGTACTTGTAGGTCTCCGCGGCCCGGTAGTCGCTGCGGATCGCCGGGAGGATCATCCGGAGCAGTTCCTCGTCCCCGAGCACCCCCGGTTCCGTGCCGCTGAGCTCCTTCAACTCCCGCACCAGGCCCTCGTCGTCACGCTGGTGCACGTACTCGTCGCGGTGCCGGGACGGCGCGCGGCGGCCGGAGGCGACCAGGGCGACGGGGGTGATCCCCTCCCGCTCCAGCCGGCGGCCGACCTCGAAGGCCAGCGAGGCGCCCATGCTGTGCCCGAAGAGGACCAGCGGCAGGTCCGTCCACGGGCGGAGTTCGTCCACCAGGACGTCGGCCAGGTCGTGCAGGTCGCCGATGCCGGGTTCGTGGCGCCGGTCCTGGCGGCCCGGGTACTGCAGGGTGATCACGTCGACGGCCGGCGCCAGTGCCTGTGACAGCGGGAAATAGAACGAGGCCGAACCGCCTGCGTGCGGAAAACAGGCCAGCCGAACGGGGGCGTCGGCCGACGGGTGGAACCTGCGAATCCACGGACTGGCCACTCCCGCTGCCTCTCCCATGATTCCTGCGTCCTTTCCTGGGGTCGGGTGTTCCCGAGAAGCCGAGCTGTGAATTACGCTGCGGCCGGCGGTCCCGGTGACCGTCTTCCGTTGCAGGCTATTGGCGTCACCCGTGCGCGGCAAGGGACTTGGGAATCCACAGTGGTCGGCCCGGTTCGCGCGGCCCCGGAAGTCCCCCGCCATAGGGGCGGGTAGGGGCGGGTTAGGGGTGGGCGGGCCAGGGGCCGCCTGCGTAGCGTACGAATATATGCGCCGCTGGGTGTTATTCGTCATGTCCCGATTCCGGCGCCGCAAGCCGAATCGACATTTCCAGCACGCGAATTCCTGGCCGGACCAGTGAGGAGACGTTGGGTGGACAACGAGGAGAAGCTTCTCGACTACCTCAAGCGAGCGACAGCCGATCTTCGTGAAGCTCGACGGCGCCTGCGCGAGAACGAGCGCCGGGAGAATGAGCCGATTGCGATCGTCGGGATGAGCTGTCGCTTCCCGGGGGACGTCCGTTCGCCCGACGACCTCTGGCGGCTGGTCGACGCGGGCGCGGACGGCGTCACCGGCTTCCCGTCCGACCGCGGGTGGGACACCCAGGGCATCTACGACCCCGAGCCCGGCAAGCCCGGCCACACCTACGCGAAGACCGGCGGCTTCCTGCACGACGCGGCCGACTTCGACGCCGAGTTCTTCAGCATGGGCCCGCGCGAGGCACTGGCCACCGACCCGCAGCAGCGACTGCTGCTGGAGGTCTCCTGGGAGGCGATCGAGCGGGCCGGCATCGACCCGTCCTCGCTCAAGGGCAGCCAGACCGGTGTCTTCGCCGGCGTGATGTACCACGACTACGCCTCGCGCCTCAGCACCATCCCCGACGAGCTCCAGGGCTACATCGGCAACGGCAACACCGGCAGTGTCGTCTCCGGCCGGGTCGCCTACAGCCTGGGCCTGGAGGGTCCGGCGGTCTCCGTCGACACCGCGTGCTCCTCCTCGCTGGTCGCGCTGCACTGGGCGATCCAGGCACTGCGCAAGGGCGAGTGCACGATGGCCCTCGCGGGCGGCGTCACCGTGATGCCCACGCCCGAGACCTTCGTGGAGTTCAGCCAGCAGCGCGGGCTGGCCCCGGACGGCCGGATCAAGGCGTTCGCGGAGGCCGCGGACGGCACCGGCTGGGGCGAGGGCGTCGGCATGCTGCTCGTCGAGCGGCTGTCGGACGCGCGCCGGCTCGGGCACGAGGTCCTCGCGGTGGTGCGGGGCTCGGCGGTGAACCAGGACGGTGCGAGCAACGGCCTGACGGCGCCGAACGGTCCGTCGCAGCAGCGGGTGATCCGGGCGGCGCTGGCCAACGCGGGCCTGTCCACCGCGGACGTGGACGCCGTCGAGGCGCACGGCACGGGCACCACGCTGGGCGACCCGATCGAGGCGCAGGCGCTGCTCGCCACCTACGGCCAGGACCGTCCCGAGGGCAGCCCGCTCTGGCTGGGCTCGGTGAAGTCGAACCTCGGTCACACCCAGGCCGCGGCCGGCGTCGCCGGAATCATCAAGATGGTCCAGGCGATGCGCCACGGCGTGCTGCCGAAGACCCTGCACGTGGACGCGCCGTCCTCGCACGTGGACTGGACGGCGGGCGACGTCGAGCTGCTGGCCGAGGCCCGGCCGTGGGAGAAGGCGGACGGCGGGCTTCGCCGGGCCGGCGTCTCCTCGTTCGGCATCTCCGGCACCAACGCCCACGTGATCCTGGAGGAGGCCCCGGCGGCGGAGGAGGTCGTCGAGGAGCCGGGTACGGGCTGGCCGTCGGGTGTGCCGGTGCCGTGGGTGGTGTCGGGCCGGACGGAGGCCGCGCTGCGGGAACAGGCCGGACGGCTGCGGGAGTTCGCGGCCGGCACCGACGAGTCGCCGCTCGACCTCGGCTTCTCGCTGGCCTCCTCGCGTGCCGTCCTCGACCGGCGGGCCGTCGTCCTCGGCGGCAACCGGACCGAGCTGATGGTGGGGCTGGAGAAGCTCGCCGCGCGTGACGGCGCCGAGGTCGGCACCGGGCGCTCCGAGGGCAGGACGGCGTTCCTGTTCACCGGGCAGGGCAGCCAGCGGGTGGGGATGGGCGCCGAGTTGGCGTCGGTGTTCCCGGTGTTCGCGTCCGCGCTGGACGAGGTGTGCGGGCTGCTGGACGCCGAGTTGGGTGTTTCGCTGCGCGGGGTGATCGCGGGCGAGGGCGGTTCGCTGGACGACACGGTGTACACGCAGTCAACGCTGTTCGCCGTCGAGGTGGCGCTGTACCGCCTGGTCGAGTCGCTGGGGGTGCGGGCGGACTTCCTGGCCGGCCACTCGGTCGGCGAGATCGCGGCCGCCCACGTGGCCGGGGTGCTGTCGCTGGCCGACGCCTGCAAGTTGGTCGCCGCGCGCGGCCGGCTGATGCAGGCGCTGCCGGCCGGCGGCGTGATGGTCGCCGTCCGCGCCTCCGAGGCCGATGTGCTGCCGCTGCTGAAGGGCCACGAGGCCCAGGCGGGCATCGCGGCCGTCAACGGGCCTTCCTCCGTGGTGGTTTCGGGCGCAGAGAAGGCGGTCGGCGAGGTGGTCGCGCAGCTCACGGAGCGCGGCATCGCCTCCGTGCAGCTGACCGTCTCGCACGCGTTCCACTCGCCGCTGATGGAGCCGATGCTGGAGGAGTTCCGGGCGGTCGTCACCGGTCTGGAGTTCGCCGAGCCCAAGCTGGCGGTCGTCTCCAACGTGACCGGCCGGATCGCGGCCGGCGAGGAGCTGCGCGACCCCGAGTACTGGGTGCGTCACGTCCGCCAGGCCGTGCGCTTCGCCGACGGCGTCCGCGCCCTCGAAGAGGCGGGCGTGACCCGCTTCCTGGAGCTCGGCCCGGACGGAATCCTCACCGGCATGGCGCTGGGCTCCCTGGCCGAGCCCGACGACGCCCTGCTCGTGCCCGCCCTGCGCAAGGGCCGTGACGAGGTCCCGGCCCTGCTGGCCGCCCTGGCGGGCGTGTTCGAGGCCGGCGCGGACGTCGACTGGACGGCGCTGTTCACCGGCACCGGCGCCCGCCGCGTCGACCTGCCGACCTACGCGTTCCAGCACGAGCGCTTCTGGCTCGACGCCGGCCCCGCGACCGCCGGGGACGCGGCGGCCCACGGTCTGGCGGCGACCACGCACCCGCTGCTCAGCGCCGTGGTCGAACTCCCGGACTCCGACGGCGTGGTGCTCACCGGCCGGCTCGGACTGGACAGCCACCCCTGGCTGGCCGACCACGCGGTGTTCGGCACCGTCCTGCTGCCCGGCTCGGCCTTCGTGGAGATGGCCCTGCGGGGTGCCCAGGAGGTCGGTCGCGGGGTGGTCGAGGAGCTGACGATCGGCGCGCCGCTGGTGATCCCGGAGCGCGGTGGGATGCGGGTCCGGGTGGTCATCGGCGGGTCGGACGAGGCCGGCAAGCACACGCTGTCGGTGTACTCGCAGTCCGAGGACGCCGGGCCCGACTCCGCGTGGACCCGGCACGCCGAGGGCATCGTCGGGGACGAGGTCGAGGAGGGTGAGCTCTACGACCTGACGGCCTGGCCGCCGGAGGGCGCCGAGGAGGTGCCCGTCGAGGGCGCCTACGAGGGCCTGGTCGGCCGGGGCTACGGCTACGGACCGGTCTTCCAGGGCCTGCGGCGCGCCTGGATGCGCAACGGCCGCGAGGTCTTCGCCGAGATCACCCTGCCGCGCCAGTCCCGTGCGGACGGCGAGGTGTTCGGGCTCCACCCGGCGCTGCTGGACGCCTCGTTCCACGCCTCGCTGTTCATCGAGCCGGGCGGTCCGAGCGTGCCCCGGCTGCCGTTCTCCTGGCACGGCATCCGGCTGTTCGCCCCCGGGGTCACCACGATCCGGGTGCGCTGCGACTCCAACGGCCCGGACACCGCCCAGGTCGACATCGCCGACGCGACGGGTGCCCCGATCGCCGCGGTGCACCACCTGCTCGCGCCGCCGATCTCGGACGAGCAGCTGCGCGTCGCCCAGGCCGAGAACGTGGAGAACCTCTTCCGGCTGGGCTGGCAGTCGGCCGTGTTCGGCACCCCCGCCACCGGCGCCGTGCAGAACTGGGCGGTCGCCGGCCAGGTCGGCGACGCCTGGGCGCCGGTGGCCGGGCGGGCCGCCACCGGCTACCCGTCGGTGGCCGCGCTGGCCGCCGCCGTCGAGGACGGCGCGCCCGTCCCGGACGTGGTGCTGCTGCCCTGCCTGCCCGACCCGGCCGCCGAGGCCGGGGACGTGCCGGCCGAGCTGCGGGCCGTGGCCGGGCGGGTCCTGGCCGAGGTGCAGGCCTGGCTGGCCGAGGAGCGCTTCGCCTCCTCCCGCCTGGTCGTGGTGACCTCGGGCGCGGTGAGCGCGGGCGACACCGCGGTGGACGTGGTGACCGGGCCGGTCTGGGGCCTGGTCCGGTCCGTCCAGGCGGAGAGCCCGGACCGGCTGACGCTCATCGACTGGGACGGCCGGCGCGGCACGCTGGCCGCGCTGCGGTCCGCCGTCGAGTCGGGCGAGCCCGAGGCGGCCGTGCGGGCCGGGGCGGTCCTGCTGCCGCGGCTCGGACGCACCCCGGTGCCGGCCGAGGACGCCGGGACCGGCATCTTCGGGCCCGACGGCACGGTGCTGGTCACCGGCGGCACCGGCGGGCTCGGCGCCCTGGTGGCCCGTCACCTCGTGGTGCGGCACGGGGTGCGGCACCTGCTGCTGCTCAGCCGGCGCGGCGCCGCCGCCCCCGGCGCGGAGGAGCTGCGGGCGGCCCTGACCGAGGCGGGCGCCGAGACCGTCGCCATCGAGGCCTGCGACGTCTCGGACCGGGACGCCCTGGCGGCGGTGCTCGCCGCGGCCCCGGCCGGCCGGCCGCCGCTCAGCGGGGTCGTCCACACCGCGGGCATCGCGGACAACGGGACGATCGGCACCCAGACCCCCGAGCGGTTCGACGGGGTGCTGCGGCCGAAGGCCGACGCCGCGTGGCACCTGCACGAGCTGACCCGGGACCTCGGACTGAGCGCGTTCGTCCTGTTCTCCTCCTCGGCCGGGCTGCTGGTCGGCGGCGGGCAGGCCAACTACGCGACGGCGAACGTCTTCCTGGACGCGCTCGCCGAGCACCGGCGGGCGGCCGGACTGCCCGCCGTGTCGCTGGCCTGGGGGCTGTGGGCGTCCACGGACGGCATGGCCGGCCAGATGGGCGACGCCGACCTCCAGCGGATGAACCGGCTGGGCATGCCGCCCCTGGAGACCGAGGACGCGCTGCGCCTGTTCGACGCGGCGATCGCCTCCGGCGACCCGGTCCTGGTCCCGATCCGGCTGGACTTCGCGACCCTCGCCAACCGGACCGACGACCTGCCCACCGCCCTGCGCGGCATGGGCCGGGCCCCGACGCGCCGCCGCAACCGGCGGGCCGCCGCCGCGGTGGCCGCCCCCGACCGGGGCTTCGCCGCACGGCTGGCCGAGCTCTCCGAGGCCGACCGGGCCCGCCAGATCTCGGCGCTGGTGCGCGAGCACGTCGCCGGGGTGCTGGGCCACGCGTCCGCCGACTCGGTGGACCCGGACCGGGCGTTCAAGGACATGGGCTTCGACTCGCTGGCCGCGGTCGAGCTGCGCAACCTGCTGAACAAGGCCACCGGCCTGCGGCTGCCGACCACCCTGGTGTTCGACTTCCCCACGCCGGCCACCCTGGTCCAGCACCTGGGCGCCGCGCTGGCCCCGGCCGACGCCGCCCCCAAGTCGCTGGACGCGCAGCTCGAACTGCTGGAGGTCGCGCTGGCGCAGGCCGGTCCGGACGAGGACCATGCCGCCGTCACCGCCCGGCTCAAGGGCCTGCTGCGCCGCTGGACGGAGCAGCAGCCCGACGGGGACGGGACGGCCCAGCGGTTCGACGAGGCCACCGACGACGAGCTGTTCGACTTCCTCGACAACGAGCTCGGCATCGGCTGACCGGCTCCACCTCCCCTCCGGGCGTCCCCGGCCGCCACCCGGCGGCCGGGGACCCGGTCCGCCGCCCGCACGCCGGGACCCGGCCCGGGCCCCGGCCCCTCCCGTTCGCCCCTCCCGACCCCTCCCAGAAGGCTGAGACAGCGATGGCGCACGACGACAAGCTCCGCGAGTACCTCAGGCGGGCGACGGCAGACCTCCAGGAGACCCGTCGCCGGCTGCGGGAGGCGGAGGACGCCCGGCACGAACCCATAGCGATCATCGGCATGAGCGGCCGCTACCCCGGCGGGGTGACCACCCCCGAGGACCTCTGGCAGCTGGTGTCCGACGGCGCCGACGTGGTGTCCGACTTCCCCACCGACCGCGGCTGGAACACCGAGGCGGTGTACGACCCGGAGCCGGGTAAGCCGGGTCGGACGTACGTCCGCCGCGGCGGCTTCCTGCACGACGCCGCCGAGTTCGACGCCGGCTTCTTCGGGCTCAGCCCGCGCGAGGCGCCGGAGGCCGACCCGCAGCAGCGGCTGCTGCTGGAGGTGTCCTGGGAGGCGCTCGAACGGGCCGGCATCGACCCGCAGACGCTGCGCGGCAGCCGGACGGGCGTCTTCGCCGGGCTGATGCACCACGACTACCCGCGCAGCACCACGGCGGGCAGCATCGTCTCCGGCATCGTCTCCTACACCTTCGGGCTGGAGGGGCCCGCCGTCACCACGGACACCGCCTGCTCGTCCTCGCTGGTGGCGCTGCACCTGGCCTGCCAGTCGCTGCGCGCCGGGGACTCCTCGCTCGCCCTCGCCGGCGGCGTCTGCGTGATGGCGACCCCGCAGCTGTTCATCGAGTTCAGCCGGCAGCGGGCGCTCTCCCCGGACGGCCGCTGCCGGTCCTTCGCCGCCGACGCCGACGGCGCGGGCTGGTCGGAGGGCGCGGGGATGCTCGTCCTGGAGCGGCTCTCGGACGCGCGCCGCAACGGCCACCCCGTCCTCGCGGTGGTGCGCGGCTCCGCGGTGAACCAGGACGGCGCCAGCAACGGCCTGATGGCGCCCAACGGGCCCGCGCAGCAGCGGGTGATCCGGGCCGCGCTGAAGAACGCCGGGCTGGTCGCCGCCGACGTGGACGCGGTGGAGGCGCACGGCACCGGCACGACGCTGGGCGACCCGATCGAGGCGCAGGCGCTGCTCGCCACCTACGGCCAGGACCGGCCGGAGGACCGGCCGCTCTGGCTCGGCTCGATCAAGTCGAACATGGGGCACCCGCAGGCCGCGGCCGGTGTCGCGGGCGTGATGAAGATGGTCCTCGCGCTCCAGCACGAGACCCTGCCGCGGACCATCCACGCCGGGGAGCCGACCCCGCACGTCGACTGGTCGGCCGGCCGGGTGCAGCTGCTGAACGACGAGGTGCCGTGGCCGAGGGGCGAGCGGCCCCGGCGGTTCGGCATCTCCTCCTTCGGGATCAGCGGGACCAACGCGCACGCCATCATCGAGGAGTCCCTCCCCGACGCCGAGGACGCCGCCGACGAGCCGCGGCCCGCCCCCGCGCCGTACCTGGCCTGGCCGGTCTCCGCCCGGGGCGAGGACGCGCTGCGGGCCCAGGCCGCGCGGCTGCACGCCGACCTGCTCGACCGCGCCGGCCTGGACGCCGCCGACGTCGCGTACTCCCTGGCCACCACCCGCTCGCTGTTCGAGAACCGGGCCGTGGCGGCAGGTGCGGACCGCGGCGAACTCCTCGCCGCGCTGGAGCGGATCGCCACCGGCGAGGACGCGGGTGGCGCGGTGCGCGGCGGCGGCCGGACGGCCTTCCTCTTCACCGGCCAGGGGGCCCAGCGCCCCGGCATGGGCCGCGAGGCGTACGAGGCCTTCCCCGTCTTCGCGGAGGCCTTCGACGCGGTCTGCGCCGAGCTGGACGCCCGGCTGCCCAGACCCCTGCGCGAGGTGGTGTTCGCCCCCGAGGGCTCGCCCGAGGCCGCGCTGCTCGACCGCACGGTCTTCACCCAGGCGGCGCTCTTCGCGACCGAGGTCGCCCTCTACCGGCTGGTCGAGTCCTTCGGGGTCCGCCCCGACGTGCTCATCGGCCACTCGGTGGGCGAGATCGCCGCGGCCCACGTCGCCGGGGTGCTCTCGACGGCCGACGCGGCGGCCCTGGTCGCCGCCCGCGGCCGGCTGATGGAGGCCCTGCCCGAGGGCGGTGCGATGACCGCCGTCCAGGCCGCCGAGCAGGACGTGCTGCCGCTGCTGGAGGGCCGCGCGGAGCGGCTCGGCATCGCGGCGGTCAACGGGCCGTCCGCCGTCGTCCTCTCCGGCGACGAGGACGCCGTCGCCGAGGTCGCCGGCCTGCTGGCCGACCGCGGCGCCCGCACCCGCCGGTTGCGGGTCAGCCACGCCTTCCACTCCCCGCGGATGGACGGCATGCTGGCCGACTTCGCCGGGGTGCTGGCCGGGCTGACCTTCCGTGAGCCCGCCGTGCCCGTCGTCTCCAACGTGACCGGCGCGCTCGCCGAGGGCGAGGACCTGCGCACCCCCGACTACTGGCTGCGCCACGTCCGCGGCACCGTCCGCTTCCACGACGGGCTGCGCGCACTGGCCGCCCTGGGCGTCTCCACCTGCCTGGAGATCGGCCCCGGCGCCACCCTCACCGCGATGGCGGGCGAGACCCTCGACGAGGACGTCCTCACCGTCCCGCTGCTGCGCGCCGGGACCCCCGAGCCGCGCGCCCTGACCGCGGCGCTCACCGCCCTGCACCTGCGCGGCGTCGACGTGGACTGGGCTGCGCCGCTCGCCGGCACCGGGCGGCGCCGGGTCGGCCTGCCCACCTACCCGTTCCAGCGCCGGCGGTACTGGGCCGAGCCCGAGGACGGCGCCGACGGCGCCCGCCCGGGCCCGGGGGCGGGCGACGGCGCCTTCTGGTCCGCCGTCGAGCACCGGGACCTCGACCACCTCGCCACCGTCCTCGACGCGGACGGCGACAGCCGCTCCTCCCTGGAGACGCTGCTGCCGTTGCTCGCCGACTGGCGCACCCGCAGCGTCGAGCACGCCACCGTCGAGGGCTGGCGCTACCGGATCGGCTGGCGGCCCCACACCGGCGGCACCGGTGGCGCGCTCACCGGCGGCTGGCTGCTCGTCCTGCCCGCCGAGGGCGTGGACGAGGAGTGGGCCGGCGCCGTCGCGCGGACCCTTGAGGCGCGTGGCGCCCGGCTCCTGACGCTGCGCGTCGCCGGGGCCGGCGCCGACCGGGAGGCGCTGACCGCGCAGCTCACCGGGGTACTCGCCGGTGCGGCGCCGCTGAACGGCGTGGTGTCGCTGCTCGGCCAGGACGCGGAGCCGGACGCCGGCGCCCCCGCCGCCCCGCGCGGCCTCACCACCACCGTGGCGCTCGTCCAGGCCCTCGCCGACCTGGACACGGCCGCGCCGGTGTGGAGCGTGACGCGCGGCGCCGTCGCGGCGGGCCGCTCCGAGCAGCTGCCGAACCCCGGGCAGGCCCTGGTCTGGGGCCTCGGCCGGGTCGTCGCCCTGGAGAACCCCGGCCTCTGGGGCGGTCTGGTCGACCTCCCCGCCACCGGGGCCCCCGACGCCGCGCTGCTGGCCCGCCTCGCCGACGTCCTCGCCGACCCGGCGGGCGAGGACCAGCTCGCGGTACGGGCCTCCGGCACCTTCGTCCGCCGCCTGGAGCGGGCCACCGCCGACACCAGCCCGCCGCGCGTCGCCTGGCGGCCCACCGGCACGGTGCTCGTGACCGGCGGCACCGGCGCCGTCGGCGCGCACGTCGCCCGCTGGCTGGCCCGGGCCGGTGCCGAGCACCTGCTGCTCACCAGCCGGCGCGGCATCGAGGCCCCCGGCGCCGGCGAGCTCGCCCAGGAGCTCACCCGCCTGGGTGCCCGCGTCACGGTGGCCGCCTGCGACGCCGCCGACCGCGACTCCCTCGCCGTGCTGCTGAAGGAGCTGCCCGCCGACGCCCCGCTGACCGCCGTCATGCACGCGGCCGGCGTGCTCGACGACGGGACGGTCGGTTCGCTCACCCCGGAGCGGATCGCCGGGGTGCTGCGGCCCAAGATCGAGGCCGCCCGCAACCTGCACGACCTCACGCGGGACCTCGACCTGACCGCCTTCGTGTCGTTCTCCTCGATCGCCGGCCTGCTCGGCGGCGCCGGCCAGGCCTCGTACGCCGCGGCCAACGCCTACCTCGACGCGCTGGCGGAGCACCGCAGGGCGCAGGGCCTGCCGGCGGCCTCCGTCGCCTGGGGCCCGTGGGGCGGCGGCGGCATGGCCACCCAGGAGGAGATCCAGGAGCGCGCCTGGTGGCGCGGCCTGACCGAGCTGGACCCGGAGCTCGCCGTGAACGCCCTGCACGAGGTGCTGGAGCGCGGCGAGGCCGTCATCGGCGTGGTCGACGCCGACTGGGCGGAACTGGCACCCGCCTTCACCGCCGGCCGGCCCAGCCCGCTGATCGGCGCGCTGCCCGAGGTCAAGGCCGCGACGGCCGGTCCGGCGGGCGGCCCGGCGGCGGGCGGCCCGGCCGACGCCTCCGCGCTGGCCCGCGAGCTGGCCGCGCTCACCGGCGGCGAGCAGCGCAGCACCATCCTCGGGCTGGTCCGCGGCCAGGTGGCCACGGTGCTCGGCCACGACGGCCCCGACGCCGTCCAACCGGGCCGCGCCTTCAAGGACATGGGATTCGACTCGCTGACCGCCGTCGAGTTCCGCAACCGGATGAACGCGGCCACCGGGCTGAAACTCCCGGCGACGCTGCTCTTCGACTACGCCAACCCCACCACCCTGGCCGAGCACCTGCACGGCGAGCTGGCACCGGCGGGCAGCGGCGGCGGAGCCGGCGTCGCGGCGGAACTCGACCGGCTGGAGGCCGTGGTGGCCTCCCTCGCCCCGGAGGAGATCGAGCGGACGCAGGTCCTCTCCCGCCTCCAGGCCCTGGTGGCCCGGGTGAACGAGGCCCAGGGCACCCGAGGGGCCGGCACGGTCGCGGACCAGCTGGAGGACGCCTCGGCCGACGAACTCTTCGACTTCATCGACAAAGAACTCGGGATCGCGTGACCAGGTTCCTGGACTCTTTCTCAACAGAATTGGTGAGGCCCTGATGGGGAACGAAAAGAAGCTGCTCGACTACCTCAAGCGGACGACCGCCGACCTCGCCCAGACGCGGGAGCGGCTGCGCGACATCGAGGCGGAGCCGATCGCGATCGTGGGGATGGCCTGCCGCTTCCCGGGTGACACGCGTTCCCCGGAAGACCTCTGGGACCTGGTCCTCAACGAGACGGACGCCATCGGCGGGTTCCCCCAGGACCGTGGCTGGGACGTCGGCGGCATGTACGACGCGGACGCCGAGCAGGCGGCCAGCGGTTACACCCGAAGCGGCGGCTTCCTGCACGGTGCCGCCCGGTTCGACGCCGAGTTCTTCGGCATCAGCCCGCGTGAGGCCATTGCCATGGACCCGCAGCAGCGGCTGCTGCTGGAGGCGTCCTGGGAGGCGTTCGAGCGGGCCGGGATCTCGCCGGACTCGCTCAAGGGCGGCCCGGTCGGTGTGTACGTCGGGACCAACGGCCAGTCCTACTTCGGCATGAAGCTGCCGGAGGAGTCGGCGGCCTACATGACCACCGGGACCAACGGCGCGGTGCTGTCCGGCCGGGTCTCCTACGCGTTCGGCTTCGAGGGCCCGGCGGTGTCGGTGGACACCGCGTGCTCGTCCTCGCTGGTCGCACTGCACCTGGCCGTGCAGGCGCTGCGCCGGGGCGAGTGCACGATCGCGCTCGCGGGCGGTGTCACCGTGATGGCGACCCCCGACCCGTTCATCGCCTTCGGCAAGGCGCGCGGGCTGGCGGCCGACGGCCGCTGCAAGGCGTTCGCCGACGCCGCCGACGGCACCGGCTGGAGCGAGGGTGCCGGCGTCCTGCTGGTGGAGCGGCTCTCGGCCGCCCGCCGCAACGGCCACCCCGTCCTCGCCGTGGTGCGGGGCTCGGCGGTGAACCAGGACGGTGCGAGCAACGGCATCACCGCCCCGAACGGCCCGTCGCAGCAGCGGGTGATCCGGGCGGCGCTGGCCAACGCGGGCCTGTCCACGGCGGACGTGGACGTGGTGGAGGCGCACGGCACGGGCACCACGCTGGGCGACCCGATCGAGGCGCAGGCGCTGCTGGCCACCTACGGCCAGGGCCGTACCGCCGAACACCCGCTCCGGCTGGGCTCGGTGAAGTCGAACCTGGGCCACACCCAGGCCGCCGCCGGCGTCGCCGGGATCATCAAGATGGTGCAGGCGCTGCAGCACGAGGTGCTGCCGAAGACCCTGCACGTCGACACCCCGTCCACGCACGTCGACTGGTCGGCCGGGCACGTGGAGCTGCTGCTGGCCCGCACCCCCTGGGAGCGCGGCGAGCGGCCGCGCCGGGCGGGTGTCTCCTCCTTCGGCCTGAGCGGCACCAATGCGCACGTGATCATCGAGGAGGCCCCGGCGGCGGAGGACGTCGTCGAGGAGCCGGGTACGGGCTGGCCGTCGGGTGTGCCGGTGCCGTGGGTGGTGTCGGGCCGCACGGAGGCCGCGCTGCGGGCGCAGGCCGAGCGCCTGCGGGAGTTCGCGGCGGCCGGTTCGGCGTCGGTGCTGGACACCGGGTTCTCGCTGGCGTCTTCGCGGGCGGTGTTCGACCGCCGGGCGGTGGTGCTGGGCTCGAGCCTGGAGGAGCTGACGGCCGCCCTGGAGGGCGTGCAGGCCGGGCGCCGGCTGGAGGGCAAGACGGCGTTCCTGTTCACCGGCCAGGGTGCGCAGCGCGTCGGCATGGGCGCCGAGTTGGCGTCGGTGTTCCCGGTGTTCGCGTCCGCGCTGGACGAGGTGTGCGGGCTGCTGGACGCCGAGTTGGGTGTTTCGCTGCGCGGGGTGATCGCGGGCGAGGGCGGTTCGCTGGACGACACGGTGTACACGCAGTCGGCGTTGTTCGCCGTCGAGGTGGCGCTGTACCGCCTGGTCGAGTCGCTGGGGGTGCGGGCGGACTTCCTGGCCGGGCACTCGGTGGGTGAGATCGCGGCCGCGCATGTGGCCGGGGTGTTGTCGCTGGCCGACGCCTGCAAGCTGGTCGCCGCGCGCGGCCGGTTGATGCAGGCGCTGCCGGCCGGCGGCGTGATGGTCGCCGTCCGTGCGTCCGAGGCCGAGGTGCTGCCGCTGCTGAAGGGCCACGAGGCCCAGGCGGGCATCGCGGCCGTCAACGGCCCCGCCTCCGTGGTGGTTTCGGGTGCCGAGGCGGCGGTGCGCGAGGTCGTGGCGAAGCTGGAGGCGGCGGGTACCGGCGTCAAGCAGCTCACGGTGTCGCACGCGTTCCACTCGCCGTTGATGGAGCCGATGCTGGAGGAGTTCCGGGCGGTCGTCACCGGTCTGGAGTTCGCCGAGCCCAAGCTGGCGGTCGTCTCCAACGTGACCGGCCGGATCGCGGCCGGCGAGGAGCTGCGCGACCCGGAGTACTGGGTGCGTCACGTCCGCCAGGCCGTGCGCTTCGCCGACGGCGTCCGCGCCCTCGAAGAGGCGGGCGTGACCCGGTTCCTGGAGCTGGGCCCGGACGGTGTGCTGACCGGCATGGCCCAGGCCTGCCTGGCCAAGGCCGACGACGCCCTGCTCGTGCCCGCCCTGCGCAAGGGCCGTGACGAGGTCCCGGCCCTGCTGGCCGCCCTGGCGGGCGTGTTCGAGGCCGGCGCGGACGTCGACTGGACGGCGCTGTTCACCGGCACCGGCGCCCGCCGCGTCGACCTGCCGACCTACGCCTTCCAGCACGAGCACTACTGGCTCAGCGCCACGCAGGACACGGGCGACGTGTCGGCGTTCGGGCTCGTCGCCACCGAGCACCCGCTGCTCGGTGCGGCCGTCGAACTGCCCGACTCCGGCGGCACCGTGCTGAGCGGCCGGCTCTCCCTCGACACCCACGGCTGGCTGGCCGACCACGTGGTGTCCGGCTCCGTCGTGGTCCCGGGCACGGCACTGATCGAGATGGTGCTCCGCGCGGGCCGGCAGGCCGGCTGCGACCGGGTGGAGGAGCTGGTCCTCGAAGCGCCGCTGGTGCTCGCGGAGCGCGGCGCCGTCCAGGTGCTCGTCCTGCTCGCAGCGGCGGGCGACGGCGGCGTCCGGAACGTGCGGATCTACTCCCGCGACGCCGACGCCGACACCGAGACGGCCTGGACCGGCCACGCCACCGGCGTCCTCGCCCCCGGCCGGGGCACCGCCGCCTTCGACTTCGCGGCGTGGCCGCCCAAGGGCGCCGAGCCGGTCGCGATCGACTCCGTCTACGACGACTTCGCCGCCGGCGGCCTGGCCTACGGGCCGCTGTTCCGGGGGCTGACGGCCGCCTGGAGCCGCGACGGCGAGGTGTTCGCCGAGGTCGTCCTCCCGGACGGCGCGCAGGCCGACGCCGAACTGTTCGCCCTCCACCCGGCCGCCTTCGACGCGGCCCTGCACGCGGTGAGCGTCTCCGACGCGGTCTCGGAGGGCGGCCTGCCGTTCGCCTGGTCCGAGGTCGAGGTCTTCGCGACCGGTGCGACGCACCTGCGGGTCCGGGTCCGGCAGGTGCCGGGCCGGGACGCGGCGGCCCTGGACCTCGCGGACGCCACCGGCAGCCCCGTCGCCTCGGTCGGTTCGCTCGCCGTCCGGCCGGTCTCGGCCGCGCAGATCAAGGCCGCGGCGGCCGCGCACCACGACTCGCTCTTCCGGGTCTCCTGGACGCCCGTCACGGGCGGCGCCGCCCGGGGCACCTGGGCGGTGTCCGGGGCGGACGCGGCGGACTGGGCCGGGCGCCTCGGCGTCGTCCCGGTGCCGGACGGCGAGCAGGCCGACCAGGTACTGCTCCCGGCCGGCTGGACCGTCGCATCCGACGAGGACCCGGTGGGTGCCGTGCACGCCGAGACGGAGCGGGTGCTCGCCGCCGTCCAGGCCAGGCTCGCCGAGGCCGGGGCGGAGGGGTCGCGGCTGGTCGTGGTGGTCCCCGGGGCCGGTGCGTCCAACGGTGTCCTCCCGCTGGTCGGGGCCGCCGTCAGCGGGATGATCCGCTCGGCCCAGGCGGAGAACCCGGGCCGGATCGTCCTCGTCGAGCTCGACGAGGACGCGGCGTCGGCCCGTGCCCTGCCGGCCGCGGTGGCCGCCGGGGAGGACCACCTGGCGATCCGCGGCGGCGAGGTCACCACCGCCCGGCTCGCCCGCGTCGCCGTCCCCGCGGTCTCCTCCGGGGAGTCCGCCGAGGGCTCCACCGGGACGGCCGGGCAGGGCTGGGACACGACGGGCACCGTGCTGCTCACGGGCGCGACCGGCGGGCTCGGCGCCCTTCTCGCCCGCCACCTCGTCACCGAGCACGGCGTCCGGCACCTGCTGCTGGTCAGCCGGCGCGGCGCCGCCGCCCCCGGGGCGGAAGAACTGCGCGCGTCCCTGACCGAGGCCGGCGCCGAGAGCGTCACCGTCGAGGCCTGCGACGTCTCGGACCGGGACGCCCTGGCGGCGCTGCTCGCCACCGTCCCGGCCGACCGGCCGCTGCGCGCGGTCGTGCACGCGGCCGGATACCTGGACGACGCCACCATCGCGTCGCTGACCCCCGAGCGGCTGCACGCCGTGCTCCGCCCCAAGGTCGACGCCGCCTGGCACCTCCACGAGCTGACCGCCGGACTCGGCCTGACCGCGTTCGTCCTCTTCTCCTCGGCCGCCGGTGTCCTCGGCGTCCCCGGCCAGGGCAACTACGCGGCGGCCAACGCCTTCCTGGACGCGCTCGCCGGGCGGCGCGCCGCGGCCGGTCTGCCCGCCACCTCGCTCGCCTGGGGCCCCTGGGCCGAGGGCGGCGGCATGGTCGGCACCCTGAGCGAGGCCGACCGCGCCCGCATGGCGCGCGGTGGCATCGTGCCGCTCGGCGCGGAGGAGGGCCTCGCGCTCTTCGACGCCGCCCGCGCGACCGGCGAGGCCGCGCTCACCCCGATCCGGATCGACACGGCGGCCCTGCGCGCCCAGGGCGAGGACCTCGACGCGCTGTTCCGCGGCGTCGTCCCGGTGGCCCGGCGCACGGCCGCACGCGGTGGGCCGGCGGGCGGCGCCGACACCCTCGCCGGCCGGCTCGCCGGCCTCGACCGGGAGGAGCGCGAGCGCCTGCTGCTCCAGGTCGTCCGGGCCCAGGTCGCGGGCGTGCTCGGCCACAGCTCGCCGGACGCGATCGAACCCGAGCGCGCGTTCAGCGAGTTGGGCTTCGACTCGCTCTCCGCCGTCGAGCTGCGCAACGGGCTCAACACCGCCACCGGCCTCCGGCTCCCGGCGACCCTGGTGTTCGACTACCCGTCGTCCTCGGCGCTCGCGGGGCACCTCTACGAGTCGCTGGTCGGCTCGGCCGACGACGCCGCGGACCAGCGGTCCGCCGTCGCGGCCGCCGCCTCGTCCGACGACCCGATCGTCATCGTCGGCATGTCCGCCCGCTACCCCGGCGGCGTCACCACGCCCGACGAGCTCTGGGACCTGGTCGTGGAGGGCCGGGAGGCGGTCTCCGAGTTCCCCGAGGACCGTGGCTGGGACACCGGGCGCCTGCACGACCCGACGCGGGAACGCCCCGACACCACCTACGTCAACCAGGGCGGGTTCCTGCACGACGCGGCGGAGTTCGACGCGGCCTTCTTCCGGGTCAGCCCGAACGAGGCGCTGGCCCTCGACCCGCAGCAGCGGCTGCTGCTGGAGGCGTCCTGGGAGGCGATCGAGCGGGCGGGCATCGACCCGGCCTCGCTCAAGGGCAGCCGGACCGGCGTCTTCACCGGCGTGATGTACCACGACTACCCGACCAGCCACGCGATGGGCAGTGCGGTCTCCGGCCGGGTCTCCTACACCTTCGGCCTTGAGGGCCCGGCGGTGTCGGTCGACACCGCGTGCTCGTCCTCGCTGGTCGCGCTGCACTGGGCGATCCAGGCCCTCCAGCGGAACGAGTGCGAACTCGCCCTGGTCGGCGGCGTGGCGGTGATGGCGACGCCCGAGGTGTTCGTGGAGTTCAGCCGCCAGCGGGGCCTGGCCCCGGACGGCCGGATCAAGGCCTTCTCGGAGGAGGCCGACGGCACGGCCTGGGGCGAGGGCGCCGGCGTGCTCCTGGTGGAGCGGCTGTCGGACGCGCGCCGGCTCGGGCACGAGGTGCTGGCCGTGGTCCGCGGTTCGGCGATCAACCAGGACGGTGCGAGCAACGGCATCACCGCGCCGAACGGCCCGTCGCAGCAGCGGGTGATCCGGGCGGCGCTGGCCAACGCGGGCCTGTCCACGGCGGACGTGGACGTGGTGGAGGCGCACGGCACGGGCACCACGCTGGGCGACCCGATCGAGGCGCAGGCGCTGATCGCCACCTACGGCCAGGACCGGCCGGAGGGCCGGCCGCTCTGGCTCGGGTCCATCAAGTCGAACCTGGGCCACACCCAGGCCGCCGCCGGCGTCGCGGCGATCATCAAGATGGTGCAGGCGATGCGCCACGAGGTGATGCCGAAGACCCTGCACGTCGACACCCCGTCCACGCACGTGGACTGGGAGGCGGGCGACGTCGAGCTGCTGGCCGAGTCCCGGCCGTGGGAGAAGACGGACGGCGTGCTCCGGCGGGCCGGCATCTCCTCGTTCGGCATCTCCGGCACCAATGCGCACGTGATCCTGGAGGAGGCCCCGGCGGCGGAGGACGTCGTCGAGGAGCCGGTTGCGGGCTGGCCGTCGGGTGTGCCGGTGCCGTGGGTGGTGTCGGGCCGGACGGAGGCCGCGCTGCGTGACCAGGCCGAGCGCCTGCGGGAGTTCGCGGCGGCCGGTTCGGCGTCGGTGCTGGACACCGGGTTCTCGCTGGCGTCCTCGCGGGCGGTGTTCGACCGCCGGGCGGTGGTGCTGGGCTCGGACGTGGAGGAGCTGACGGCCGCCCTGGAGGGGGTGCAGGCCGGGCGCCGGCTGGAGGGCAAGACGGCGTTCCTGTTCACCGGGCAGGGTGCGCAGCGCGTCGGCATGGGGCGTGAACTCGCCGAGGTGTTCCCGGTGTTCGCGTCCGCGTTGGACGAGGTGTGCGGGCTGCTGGACGCCGAGTTGGGTGTTTCGCTGCGTGGGGTGATCGCGGGCGAGGGCGGTTCGCTGGACGACACGGTGTACACGCAGTCGGCGCTGTTCGCCGTCGAGGTGGCGCTGTACCGCCTGGTCGAGTCGCTGGGGGTGCGGGCGGACTTCCTGGCCGGCCACTCGGTCGGTGAGATCGCGGCCGCGCATGTGGCCGGGGTGCTGTCGCTGGCCGACGCCTGCAAGCTGGTCGCCGCGCGCGGCCGGTTGATGCAGGCGCTGCCGGCCGGCGGCGTGATGGTCGCCGTCCGCGCCTCCGAGGCCGAGGTGCTGCCGCTGCTGAAGGGCCACGAGGCCCAGGCGGGCATCGCGGCGGTCAACGGCCCCGCCTCCGTGGTGGTTTCGGGCGCCGAGGCGGCGGTTCGCAAGATCGTGGCGAAGCTGGAGGCGGCGGGTACCGGCGTCAAGCAGCTCACGGTGTCGCACGCGTTCCACTCGCCGTTGATGGAGCCGATGCTGGAGGAGTTCCGGGCGGTCGTCACCGGTCTGGAGTTCGCCGAGCCCAAGCTGGCGGTCGTCTCCAACGTGACCGGCCGCATCGCCACCGGCGAGGAGCTGCGCGACCCCGAGTACTGGGTGCGCCACGTCCGCCAGGCCGTGCGCTTCGCCGACGGCGTCCGCGCCCTCGAAGAGGCGGGCGTGACCCGCTTCCTGGAGCTGGGCCCGGACGGGGTGCTGACCGGCATGGCCCAGGCCTGCCTGGCCAAGGCCGACGACGCCCTGCTCGTGCCCGCCCTGCGCAAGGGCCGTGACGAGGTCCCGGCCCTGCTGGCCGCCCTGGCGGGCGTGTTCGAGGCCGGCGCGGACGTCGACTGGACGGCGCTGTTCACCGGCACCGGCGCCCACCGCGTCGACCTGCCGACCTACGCCTTCCAGCGCGAGCACTACTGGCTCGACGCCGGCCCGGTCGCCGCCGGATTCGTCTCCCCGGAGCACCCCTTCCTGGTCTCCTCGGTCGAACTGGCCGGGGACGAGGGCGGGTTGTTCACCGGCCGGCTCTCCGTCCAGGCCACGCCGTGGCTGGCCGACCACGCCTTCGGCGGGGCGACGCTCTTCCCCGGCACGGGCTTCGTCGACCTGGCCCTGCACGCCGGCGACCGCGTCGGCTGCGGGCGCGTCGCCGACCTGGTGCTGGAAGCGCCGCTGGTCCTGCCGGAGAAGGGCGCGGCCGACATCCAACTGTCGGTCGCCGGCCCGGACGCGGACGGCTCGCGCCGCTTCACCGTGCACGCGCGCCAGGTGGGTGCGCCGGCCGAGGTGCCGTGGACGCGGCACGCGACGGGCGCCCTCGCGGCGGCGGCCACCCGGCCGTCGTTCGACCTGGCGGCGTGGCCCCCGGCCGGCGCCGAGCCGATCGAACTGGCCGGCATGTACGAGACGTTCGCGGACGGCGGGCTGCTCTACGGCCCGGCGTTCCAGGGTCTGACGGCCGCCTGGCGGCACGGGGACGACGTCCTGGCCGAGGTGGCGCTGCCGCAGGAGCCTACGGCGGGCGCGGACGGGTTCGGCCTGCACCCGGCCGCACTCGACGCGGCCCTGCACGCGATCGGACTGGCGCGGGAGTCGGAGCGGGCGGAGCTGCCGTTCGCCTGGTCCGACGTGGAGCTGTTCGCCACCGGGGCGACCCTGCTGCGGGTGCGGCTGCGCCCGGTGGCCGGCCAGGGCGCGGTGGCCCTCGACGTCGCCGACGCCCAGGGGCTGCCGGTGGCCTCGGTCGGCTCGCTGGCCCTGCGGCCGGTGTCCGCCGGCGAGGTCGGCACGGGGGCGTTCCACGACTCCCTCTACCGGGTCGCCTGGACCCCCGCCCCGGCCGGCACCGTCCGGCGGACGGGCACCTGGGCGCTGCTGGCCGACCGGCCGGACGAGCTGGCGGGCCGCCTGGACGCCGTCCCCGCGAAGGAGGCGGCCGCCGCGGTCGGCGCCGATGTGGTGCTGCTGCCGGCGGGCGCGCTGGCCGCCGGTCCGGACGCCCCGGCCACGGCCTCGCCGGAGGCCGTGCGCGCCGAGACGCACCGCGTCCTGGAGGTGCTCCAGGAGTGGTTCGCGGACGAGCGTTTCGCCGCCGCCAAGCTGGTCGTCCTGACCGGCGGCGCGGCGGGCCCGATCGAGGGCGACGGCCCGGGGGCCGACCCCTCGGGCGCGGCCGTCGGCGGTCTGGTCCGCTCCGCCCAGGCGGAGAACCCCGGCCGGATCGTCCTGGTCGACGTGGACGGCGACGAGGCGTCGCTGCGGGCGCTGCCCGCCGTGCTCGCCTCCGGTGAGGAGCAGGCCGCCGTCCGGGCCGGCACCGCCCTGGTGCCGCGCCTGGTCCGGGTGGCCGAGGAGCCGGCCGGTACGGAGCCGCAGTCGCCGTGGGACGGCGAGGGCACCGTCCTGATCACCGGGGCGACCGGCGGGCTGGGGCCCGTCTTCGCCCGTCACCTGGTGGCCGAGCACGGCGTCCGGCACCTGCTGCTGCTCAGCCGCCGGGGCGCGGACGCGCCGTCCGCGCCGGAGCTGCGGCGCGAGCTGGAGGCGCTGGGCGCCGAGTCGGTCCGCTTCGCGGCCGCCGACGTCGCCGACCGGGCCGCCCTGGCCGGGGCGCTCGACGGCATCCCCGCCGGGCACCCGCTCACCGCGGTGGTGCACGCGGCCGGTGTGCTGGACGACGCGACCGTCGCCTCCCTCACCCCGGAGCGCCTGGACGCCGTCCTGCGACCCAAGGCGGACGCGGCCTGGCACCTGCACGAGCTGACCCGGGACCTCGGCCTGAAGGCCTTCGTCCTGTTCTCGTCGGTCGGCGGGGTCCTCGGCGGCCCCGGCCAGGGCAACTACGCCGCCGCCAACGCCTTCCTGGACGCCCTCGCCCAGCACCGGGCCGCGGCCGGACTCCCCGCCACCTCGCTCGCCTGGGGCCTCTGGGGCACCGGCGGCATGGGCGGCGGCCTCTCCGACGCCGACGTTCGGCGCGCCGCCCGCTCCGGCGTCGCGGCGCTGACCGAGGAGCAGGGCACGCGGCTCTTCGACGCGGCGCTCGGGACCGGCCTGCCGGCCCTCGTCCCGGTGGCCCTGGACCTCAGGACGCTCGGCCGCGCGGGCGCCGACCAGTTGCCGCCCCTGTTCCAGGGGCTGGTGCGCCCGGCCGTCGCCCGGCGCACGGCGGGGACCACCGCCTCCGGTGCCGACGCTCTGCGGGGCCGACTCGCCGCGGCCTCGTCCGACGACGAGCGCGAGGCGGTCCTCGTCGAGCTGGTGCGCGGTCAGGCCGCGCTGGTGCTCGGCCACAAGGACACGGACTCGATCGAGGTCGAGCGCGCCTTCGGCGAGCTGGGCTTCGACTCGCTGACGTCGGTGGAGTTCCGCAACCGCATGGGGGAGGAGACCGGTCTGCGGCTGCCCGCCGGCCTGATCTTCGACTACCCGAGCATCCGGGTCCTCGCCCGGCACCTGCGGGAGCAGCTCGCCCCGCAGACTCCGGTGGCCGCCGCCGACGGGCTGCCCGCCGACCCGGAGGCACGGGTGCGGCTCGCCCTCCAGTCGATCCCGCTGGCACGGCTGCGGGAGACCGGGCTGATGGAGAGCCTGCTCGAACTGGCCGGGCTCGGCGAGCCCGCCGGGGAAACGGCGGAGGACCGGGGCGGCGACGCCGAGGACATTGACGACATGGACGCCGAGAGCCTCATCTCGATGGCGCTCAACGACACGACGCGGGAGGCGTGAGGCCGACATGGGCCAGAACGATTCGAAGCTGGTCGAGGCACTGCGGTCCTCGCTGAAGGAGACCGAGCGCCTGCGGGAGCAGAACCGCAAGCTCGTGACGGCCACGCGTGAGCCGATCGCGATCGTCGGCATGGCCTGCCGCTTCCCCGGCGGCGCGGCCGGCCCGGACGAGCTCTGGGAGTTCGTCCGGGACGGCCGGGACGGCATCAGCCGCTTCCCCGCCGACCGCGGCTGGGACCTCGAACGGCTCCACGACCCGCGGAGCGAGCGGGCCAACACCAGTTACAGCGACCAGGGCGGCTTCCTGCACGACGCGGGGGAGTTCGACGCCAGGTTCTTCGGCATCGGCCTGCGCGAGGTGGCGGGCCTGGACCCGCAGCAGCGGCTGATGCTGGAGACCTCCTGGGAGGCGATGGAGCACGCCCGGATCCGTCCGGCCACGCTCCAGGGCACCCGGACGGGCGTCTTCACCGGCGTGATGTACCACGACTACCCGAACAGCTTCGGCAGCGGGAACATCGTCTCCGGCCGGGTCGCCTACGCCTTCGGCCTGGAGGGGCCGGCGGTGTCGGTGGACACCGCGTGCTCGTCCTCGCTGGTCGCCCTGCACCTGGCCGTGCAGGCGCTGCGCCGGGGCGAGTGCGACCTCGCGCTGGCCGGCGGTGTCACCGTGATGGCGACCCCGGGCACCTTCGTGGAGTTCAGCCGCCAGCGCGGGCTGGCACCCGACGGGCGCTGCAAGGCGTTCGCCGAGGCGGCGGACGGCACCGGCTTCGCCGAGGGCGTCGGCGTGCTCCTGGTGGAGCGCCTCTCGGACGCCCGGCGCAACGGCCACCGCATCCTGGCGGTGGTCCGCGGCTCGGCGGTGAACCAGGACGGTGCGAGCAACGGCCTGACGGCGCCGAACGGCCCCTCGCAGCAGCGGGTGATCCGGGCGGCACTGGCCGACGCCGCGGTGGCGCCGGCCGACGTCGACGTGGTGGAGGCGCACGGGACGGGTACGACGCTGGGCGACCCGATCGAGGCGGACGCCCTGCTCGCGACGTACGGTCAGGGCCGGCCGGAGGGCAGCCCGCTCTGGCTGGGTTCGGTGAAGTCGAACCTGGGGCACACGCAGGCCGCGGCGGGCGTCGCCGGGGTCATCAAGATGGTCCAGGCGCTGCGGCACGAGGTGCTGCCGAGGACGCTGCACGTGGACGCGCCCTCCTCGCACGTGGACTGGACGGCGGGCGACGTCGAGCTGCTGACGCGGGAACAGCCGTGGGAGCGGAAGGACGGCGTGCCGCGCCGGGCGGGTGTCTCCTCGTTCGGCATCAGCGGGACCAACGCGCACGTGATCCTGGAGGAGGCGCCGGCGGCCGAGGAGGCCGCCGAGGAGCCGGGTACGGGCTGGCCGTCGGGTGTGCCGGTGCCGTTCGCGCTCTCCGGCCGCACGGAGGAGGCCCTGCGGGCCCAGGCGGACCGCCTGCACGCGTTCGTCGCCGCCGACGCCCCCTGCCTGCCGGACGTCGGCCTCTCGCTGGCGTCCTCGCGGACGGTGTTCGACCGGCGCGCGGTGGTGCTGGGTTCGACGCGCGAGGAGCTGCTGGCCGCCCTGGCCGCGGTGGCCGAGGGCGGCTCCCCGGAGCTGCGGAGCGGCCGCACGGCGTTCCTGTTCACCGGGCAGGGTTCGCAGCGCGTCGGCATGGGGCGTGAACTGGCCGGGGCCTTCCCGGTGTTCGCGTCCGCGCTGGACGAGGTGTGCGCGCTGCTGGACGCCGAGCTGGGCGTCTCGCTGCGCGAGGTGATCGCCGGCGACGGCGGTTCGCTGGACGACACCGTCTACACGCAGACGGCGCTGTTCGCCGTCGAGGTGGCGCTGTACCGCCTGGTCGAGTCGCTGGGTGTCCGTGCGGACTTCCTGGCCGGCCACTCGGTCGGCGAGGTCGCCGCCGCGCACGTCGCCGGGGTGCTGTCGCTGGCCGACGCCTGCAAGCTGGTCGCCGCGCGCGGCCGGCTGATGCAGGCGCTGCCGGCCGGCGGCGTGATGGTCGCCGTCCGCGCCTCTGAGGCCGAGGTGCTCCCGCTGCTGGAGGGCCGGGAGGCCGAGATCGGCATCGGGGCCGTCAACGGTCCCGACTCCGTCATGATCTCGGGTGCCGGGAAGGCGGTCCGGGAGGTGGTGGAGCGGCTGGAGGCGAAGGGTGTCGCCGTCAGGCAGCTGCCCGTCTCGCACGCCTTCCACTCGCCGCTGATGGAGCCGATGCTGGAGGACTTCCGGGCCGTGGTCCGGAGCCTCTCCTTCGCCGAGCCCAGGGCCGCCGTGGTCTCCAACGTCACCGGCCGGATCGCCGCCGGCGAGGAGCTGTGCGACCCGGACTACTGGGTGCGCCACGTCCGCCAGGCCGTCCGCTTCGCCGACAGCGTCCGGGCGTTGGAGGAGGCCGGCGTCACCCGCTACCTGGAGCTCGGCCCCGACGGAATCCTGTCCGGCATGGCCCCCGCCTGCCTGGACAGGCCCGGCGACGCCCTGATCGTGCCCGCCCTGCGCAAGGGCCGCGGCGAGGCCCCGGTCCTGCTGGCCGCCCTCGCCGCCCTGTTCGAGGCCGGCGTGGACGTCGACTGGACGGCCCTCTTCGACGGCACCGGCGCCCGCCGCACCGACCTGCCGACCTACGCCTTCCAGCACGAGCGCTTCTGGCTCGACGCGGCGGCCGACCTGAGCGACGCGGCCGCGTTCGGACAGGTCGATGCCGGGCACCCGTTCCTGCGGGCCGGTGTCGAACTCCCCGACTCCGACGGGCTGGTCCTGACCGGGCGGATCGGGCTGGACACCCACCGCTGGCTCGCCGACCACACGGTCGCGGGCACGGTCCTGCTGCCGGGGGCGGCCGTGGCCGACCTGGTGCTCAGGGCGGGCCGGCAGGTCGGCTGCGAGCGGATCCGGGACCTGACCCTGACCGCCCCGCTGGTGCTGCCCGAGAGCGGCGCCGTCGTGCTCCAGGTGGTGCTCACCGGCGCGGACGAGGACGGCGAGCGCGAGGCCCGGGTGTACGCACGGGCCGGCGACGCGGAGGACGGCGCCGAGTGGACGCGGCACGCCACCGGTGTGGTGGCGGCGGCCCACGGCGCGCCGGCCGCCGACGGCGCCGCGTGGCCGCCGCCGGGTGCGCAGCCCGCCGACGTGGCGCAGCTGTACGCGGACCTGGCGGAGAGCGGTCTGGTCTACGGGCCGGTCTTCCAGGGGCTGCGCACCGCCTGGACGCTGGCCGACGAGGTGTTCGCCGAGGTCGTCCTGCCGGACGGCGCGCAGGCCGACGCCGAGTCGTTCTCCCTGCACCCGGCCGCCTTCGACGCGGCCCTGCACGCGGTGGGCCTGTCCCCGGCCGTGGGCGACGGCGGCCTGCCGTTCGCCTGGTCCGACGTCGAGGTCTTCGCGACCGGCGCGACCGCCCTTCGGGTGCGGGTCCGGGCGGCGGACGAGCCGGGCGCCGTGACGCTCGACCTGGCCGACGGCGAGGGCCGCCCGGTGGCCTCGATCGGCTCCCTGGCCGTGCGTCCGGTGCCGGCCGGCGGGCTGAGGCCGTCCGGCACCGGCGACGCGCTGTTCCAGCTGGACTGGCTGGTCGTCCCCACGCCCAAGTCCGTTGCCGGTACGGCGGGCTGGGCCGTGCTGGGCGGCGACGTGCCCGCGCTCGGGGCCGGCACGCCGGTGCATCCGGACTTCGACGCGCTGGCCGCGTCGCTGGACGCGGGTGACGCCGTTCCCGAGGTGGTCGTCCTGCGGCAGCCGCCGGCGGCCGGCGCGGGCACCGCGGAGCACGCGCACGCGACGGCCCGGTACACCCTGGAGGTCCTCCGGCGCTGGGTCGTGGACCCGCGCCTCGACGCCTCCCGCCTGCTGGTCCTCACCGAGGGCGCGGTGGCGGTCTCCGCCGACGAGGCCGTGCCGGGGCTCGCCGAGACCCCGGTCTGGGGCCTGCTGCGCTCCGTGCACCAGGAGTACCCGGGCCGCTTCACCACGGTCGACGCCGAGATCGCCGGGACCGCGCCGCGCCTGCTGGCGGCCGCGGTGGCCCTGGACGAGCCCGAGCTCGCGGTCCGCGCAGGCCGGCTGCTGGCCCCCCGCCTGCGCCGGGCGTCGCAGATCGACGCGGACGGCGGGACGCCCGTGTTCGACCCCGAGGGCACCGTGCTGATCACCGGCGGCACCGGCGGGCTCGGCCGGGTCGTCGCCCGGCACCTGGTGACGGCGCACGGCGTGCGGCACCTGCTGCTGGTCAGCCGCCGCGGCGAACACGCCTCGGGCGCCGTGGAGTTCCGCGACGAGCTGCTCGAGGCGGGCGCCGCGGGCGTCACCCTCGCCGCCTGCGACGTCGCCGACCGTTCGGCCCTGGCCGGGCTGCTCGCCGCGGTGCCGGCCGCGCACCCGCTGACCGCCGTGGTGCACTCGGCCGGCGTGCTGGAGGACGGCACCATCGCCACGCTGTCCCCCGAGCGGCTGGAGCGGGTGATGCGTCCGAAGGTGGACGCCGCCGTGCACCTCGACGAGCTGACCCGGGACGCCGGCCTGGCCGCGTTCGTCCTGTTCTCCTCGCTGGCCGGCACCATGGGCAGCGCGGGGCAGGCCAACTACGCCGCGGCCAACGCCTTCCTGGACGCCCTGGCGCAGCGGCGCAGGGCCGCCGGCCTGGCCGCCGTCTCGCTCGGCTGGGGCCTGTGGAGCGCGACCCTCGGCATGGCCGAGTCGATCAGCGAGGCCGACCGGCAGCGCCTCGCGGCCTCGGGCATCCTGCCGCTCTCCACCGACGAGAGCCTGGAGCTCTTCGACGCGGCGCTCCGCGCCGACCGGGCCGCACTGATGCCGGTGCGGCTCGACACGGCGCCGATCAGGGCCATGGCGTCCGTGATCGACGTGCCGGCGGTGCTGCGCGAGCTGGTGCGGGTGCCGGTGCGCCGGTCCCAGGGGGCGGGCGCCACGGGCGGTCTGCCGGCCGACTTCGCCGCTCTGGACGCCGCCGAGCAGGAGCGGATCCTGCTGGGCATCGTGCTGAGCCGCACGGCCGTCGTCCTCGGCTACGCCTCGGCGGACGAGGTGGAGCCGGAGCGGGACTTCCTGGAGGCCGGCGTGGACTCGCTGTCCGCGACGGAGATCCGCAACGTGGTGAACAAGGCGACCGGTGCGGACCTGACCACCAGCGCCCTGTTCGACCACCGCAACCCGGTGGCGCTCGCCGCCCACCTGCGCGAGCGGCTGGCCGCCGTCGGCGAGCGGGCCGCGCGGCCCGGCCCGGCCGCGGCGGCCGCGGAGAGCCCGGGGGAGGACCCGGAGTCCTTCCGCGGCCTGTTCCGCCAGGCGGTCCTCAACGAGAACCTGCCGGGCGGCATCCGGCTGCTGAAGGCGGCCGGGCACATCCGGCCCTGGTTCCACTCGCTGGCCGACCTGGAGAAGGCGGCCGCCGAGGGCGGCCAGGGGCCGGCGCTCCCGGAGCCGGTGCGGCTGGCGCGTGGGCCGCAGGGCCCGGCGCTGGTCTGCCTGCCGTCGCCGATGGCGATGGGCGGCGCCCAGCAGTACGCCAGGTTCGCGGCGGGCTTCCGCGACGTGCGGGACGTGGTCGCCCTGCCCGTGATCGGCTTCCACGCCGACGACCGGCTGCCGGCGACCGCGGCGGCGGCCGTGGAGGCCTTCGCCGCGCAGATCCTCCAGGCGGCCGACGGGCAGCCGTTCGTGATCGTCGGCTACTCGTCCGGCGGGCAGTTCGCGCACGCCGCGGCGGAACACCTGGAGGCCGCGGGGACCCCCGCGGCCGGGGTGGTGCTCCTCGACTCCTACCTGCCGAACACCGGCGACGACGACAACCAGTCGCACGGGTTCTGGGGGCAGATGATGGTCGGCATGTTCGACCGGGAGGACGACTTCGGGGGGTTCAACGTGACCCGCCTGGGCGCCATGGGCCGCTACGTCGAACTGATCGGCGGTCTGCGGCCCGCCGAGATGAAGACCCCGGTGCTGTTCGTACGGCCCACGGAGTCCTTCGTGGCCGTACCCAAGGCCGGTGAGGAGGAGTGGCGGGCGGTCTGGCCGACCACGCACACCCTCACCGAGATTCCGGGTACGCACTTCACCATCATCGAGGCCTATGCGGCGGACGCTGCCGCGGTCGTCGAGGACTGGGTGTCGGTGACGTGCCGTCAGTTTGCGTCCGGCCGTTGAGGAATTGCCGGGCTCTGGGGTTCGTAGGGGCTGCTTAGGGGTCTGTCCGGGGAAGGCGGCTCGTATAGCGTGCGTCCACAGGACACAGGTCCCGTGACGCCGTCAGTACGGGCACGTCCTCCCCGGTGGACCCAGGCAGTTCAGCCCGGAGGTGGGTAATTTCGCCGGACAAATCGGAGAGGAATACAACGATGTCTAGACCGCCGAGTGCCAAGGGTGTTGTTTCCTTCGGGAAATACAAGACCTGGTACCGCGTGACCGGGGACCTGACTTCCGGCAGGCCCCCGGTGGTGGTGCTGCACGGGGGCCCCGGCAGTACCCATGATTACCTGCTGGCGCTCACCGAACTCGCCGACGCCGGCTGGCCGGTCATCCATTACGACCAGATCGGCAATGGCGGTTCCACCCATCTCCCTGACCGGGGGAAGGACTTCTGGACCGTCCAGCTCTTCAAGGACGAACTGGACAACCTGCTCAACACGTTGAACGTGGCGGACGACTACATCCTGTTCGGCCAGTCCTGGGGCGGCATCCTCGGTGCCTCCCACGCGGCCGAGCAGCCGGCCGGCCTGCGGGGGCTGGTCATCGCCAACTCCCCCGCCTCCTACGTCCTGTGGCTTCAGGAGATGGAGGTGCTGCGGGCCGCCCTGCCCGCGGACATCCAGGAGACGCTGCGCCACCACGAGGCGGCCGGCACGACGGACAACGAGGAGTACTTCGCGGCGATGCGGGTCTTCTACGACCGCCACGTCTGCCGGGTCGTGCCCTGGCCACGGGACTTCGTCGCCTCCTTCATGGAGATCTACGACGACCCGACCGTCTACTACACCATGAACGGGCCCAACGAGTTCCACGTGGTGGGGACGCTCAAGGACTGGTCCGTCGAGGACGAGCTGGACCGCATCAAGGTGCCGACCCTGCTGGTCACGGGTCGGCACGACGAGGCCACGCCGGCCACGGTGCAGCCGTACTTCGACCGGATCCCCGAGGTCCGCTGGGAGATCCTGGAGGACTCCAGCCACCTCCCCCACCTGGAGGAGCCCGAGCGGTTCAAGGAGATCCTGCTCGGCTACCTCGAAGGACTGCTCCCCGGCGCCGGGCTGCCCCCCGGCGACGAGATACCACCCGGAGGTCGTGGATGACGGCGAGCACATCACGGGTACACGCGTACCCGTTCAGTCCTGCCCGGGCCCTTGAGCTCGACCCCGCCTACGCGCAGCTGCGCGCCGAGGAGTCGCTGAGCCGGGTGCGGATGCCGTTCGGCGAGCCCGGCTGGCTCGTCACCCGGGCCGCGGACGTGCGACTGGTGATGAGCGACCCCCGGTTCAGCCGGGAGCTCGCGAACGCCGGCGACCCGCCCCGGCTGCGCGAGGTCGACGTCTCGGGCACCGGTCTGCTCGGCATGGACCCGCCCGACCACGCCCGCGTCCGCAAGATCATGGCGAAGGTGTTCACCGCCCGCCGGGTCGAGACGATGCGCGAGGCGACCCAGCAGACCGTCGACGGGCTGCTCGACGACCTGGTCACCGGCTCCGGGGACCGCGTCTTCGACGTGGTCGAGTCGCTGGCCTTCCAGATCCCCTCGGCGGTCATCGGCAAGCTGATGGGCCTGGAGGACAAGGACCAGCAGAACATCAAGGAGTGGTCCCAGGCCATCATGTCCACGGCCGAGGGCAGCGAGGACTCCGTCCGCGAGGGCTTCGAGGCGCTGTTCGGGTACGTCGCCGAGCTGGTGGCGACCCGCCGGGCCAACCCCACCGACGACCTGGTCGGCATCATGGTCGACGCCCGGGACGAGGGGCAGCGCCTCAGCGAGGAGGAACTCGCCACCCACATCGTCGGGTTGATCACCACCGGCGCCGAGACCACCTCCTCGCAGATCCCGAACTTCCTGTACGCGATCCTCACCCACCCCGACCAGCTCGCCCTTCTGCGCGAGGACCCGGCGCTGGTGCCGCGGGCGGTCGAGGAGCTGCTGCGCTGGATCCCGTTCAACTCCGCCGCGCTCTTCCCCCGTCGCGCGAGGGAGGACGTGGAGCTGCGGGGCACGACCGTCCGCGCGGGCGAGTACCTGCTGCCGTCGCTGTCGGCGGCCAACCGCGACCCGGCGGTCTTCGCCGACCCGGACCGGCTGGACATCACCCGTGAACACAACCCGCACATCGCCTTCGGGCACGGCGCGCACCACTGCGTGGGCGCCCAACTCGCCCGGCTGGAACTTCAGGTGATGCTCGGCACGATGGTGCGGCGCTTCCCGGAGCTGGCCCTGGCCGACGAGCCGGAGAGTGTCCCCTGGAAGCAGGGCCTGGTGCGCGGCCCGCTCGGTCTGCGGGTGACCTGGTGAGCGAACTGCCCGGAACACGCTGGAACATCACCGTCGACACGGTCGCCTGCATCGGCTCGTCGATGTGTGTGGCCGCGGCGCCGCGTCACTTCGTCATGAACGAAGCCGACAAGGCCGTCGCGCTGGCCGGCACGGTCGGCCCCGACCAGGCGGTGCTCGACGCGGCCGAGACCTGTCCGGCCCTCGCCATCACGGTCACCGACGCAGAGACCGGCCGTCAACTGGCCCCAGAGGCCTGAGAGGTACCTCCATGAACACCGTGACCAGAGCGGACACCGCGATCAGAGCGGAGACCGCGATCGTCTTCCCCGGCATGAGCGCCTCCCCCTTCACCGAGGTCGGCAAGTTCATGCTGATCAACCCGGCCGCCCGCGAGCTCGTCGCGCGGGCGGACGAGGCGCTCGGCTACGACCTGCTCGACCGGTTCCGGGACGACCAGGACGGCGGCGACTACTCGGAGGCCTCCCAGGTGGCCTTCCTGGTGAACTGCCTGGCCTCCGCGGAGTGGGCGGCCGGACAGCTCGGCTTCGTGCCCGAGGTGTGCACCGGCCCCAGCTTCGGCGAGAAGGTCCTCGCCGCGTACTCGGGCGCGCTCTCCTTCGAGGACGCCGTCGTGATGACGGCCGAGGTCGCCCGCTGCATGGAGGACTGGTTCCGCACCGAGCACCAGGACGTCGTGACGCACTCCTTCCTGCGCACCCCGCAGGAGCAACTGAAGGAGCTGTTCGCCGAGTTCGACGAGCGCGGCGAGTTCCACGAGGTGTCGTGCTACGTCGACCACGACTTCCACATGGTGTCGATGCGCGAGCCGAGCCTGGAGTGGTTCCTGCCGAGGCTGCGCTCGCTGGGCGGCATGTCGCTCTACACGATGCGGCCCCCGGTGCACTGCACGGCCTTCGGCGCGCTCCGGGACCGGGTCGAGCAGGAGGTCTTCGGCCGGCTCGCGTTCCAGGACCCGAAGCTCCCGGTGGTCGCGGACCAGGACGGCCGGGTCCTGACGACCGCCGCGGAGGTGCGCGCCATGCTGCTCGACAGCTTCGTCACGCCGATGCGGTGGCCGGCGGTCGTCGCCTCGCTGAAGGACCTGGGCGTGAGCAGGGTCTGCGTGTCGGGGCCCGACTCGCTGTTCGGCCGAGTCCCGGTGACCCGCGACAACTTCGAGGTCGTCGCGGCCTCGCCCGCCGCCGCCATGCGTCCGCGCTCCCGCGCCCGCCGGGCGGCGGCGGACGCGGCCTGAGCCCGTTCCACCCGGGCACCGCCCGGCACCCCCCTCATCCGCCTCCACCTCACCGACCAGGGAGACCACCCATGTGGGACGAGACCTTCGAAGAGATCCTGCTCACCTACCTGCCGTTCCTCGACGAGGACGAGAAGCTGGAGGCCGACACGCCGCTGCGTGACCTCGGCCTCGACTCCCTCGGCACCGTCGAGCTGCTGGCCTCGCTGGAGAACGCCTACGACGTGCGCTTCCAGGACGACGCGCTGAGCCTGGAGACCTTCCGGTCGCCGGGCGTCCTGTGGGCGGCGCTCTCCTCGCTGCTCCAGCCGGCCGCGTGATGGCCGGGCCGTCTGCGCACACACTCGCCGGGCGGTTCCTGCGCGGTCTGGCCCTCTCGCCGCAGCGCGCGGCGTTCCGGGCCGGGGCCGAGACGCGCACGTACGAGCAGACCCACGAGCTGGCCCTGCGCTGGGCCGGCTCGCTGCTCGCCGCGACGGACGGGCGGCCCGCGGCCGTCGGCGTCCTCGCGGGCAAGGGCGTCACCGCCTACACCGGCATCCTGGCGGCGCTCTACGCGGGCGCCGCCGTGGTGCCGCTGCGGCCCGACTTCCCGCAGGCCCGGACCAGGGCGATGCTGGACGCGGCGCCGCTGTCGGCGGTCATCGCGGACGGTCCGGGCAGCGCCGCGCTGCCCGGACTGCTCGGGCCCGGGAGCGACGTCCCGGTGCTCGTCCCGGACGACGCGGTGCTGGGCACCGGCCTGCGCCGGGTCGACGTCCAGGGCCGGCACGCGCTCGACGCGCCCGTCGCCGTCGCCCCGGAGGACCGCGCCTACCTGCTGTTCACCTCGGGCTCGACCGGGCGGCCCAAGGGCGTGCCGCTCACCCACGGCAACACCGCGCACTACTTCGACCTGCTCGACCGGCGCTACGACTTCAGCCCGGACGACGTGTTCTCCCAGACGTTCGACCTGAACTTCGACTGCTCGCTGTTCGACCTGTTCTGCGCCTGGGGAGCCGGGGCGACCGCCCACTGGGTGCCGCCCCAGGGCTACCGGGACCTGCCCGGCTACCTGGCCGAGCACCGGATGACGGTGTGGTTCTCCACCCCCAGCGGCATCTCGCTGGCCCGCCGCACCGGCGCCCTCACCCCGGGCGCGCTGTCCGGCCTGCGCTGGAGCTTCTTCGCCGGCGAGGCGCTGAAGTGCCAGGACACGGCCGACTGGCAGCAGGCGGCACCCGGCTCGGTCGTCGAGAACCTGTACGGCCCCACCGAGTTCACCGTCACCATCGCCGCCCACCGCTGGGACCCGCAGCTCTCGCCGGGCCTGGCCGTCAACGGCGTGGTGCCGATCGGGGCCGTCCACGAGGGCCACGAGTACGCCCTGCTGGACGCGGACGGCCGGGTGGTGCCCGACGAGGGCGAACTCTGCATCTCCGGACCGCAGATGGCCCCCGGCTACCTCGACCCCTCCGACGCCGCCGGCCGCTTCGTCGAGCGCGACGGCCGGACCTGGTACCTCACCGGCGACCGGGTCCGGCGGGTCGGTGATCCGGCCGCCGGCCAGCTCGCCTACCTCGGCCGGATGGACGCGCAGGTCCAGCTCCAGGGCTGGCGGGTCGAGCTCGCCGAGATCGACCACGCGCTGAGCACCGTCGAGGGCGTCACGGAGGCCGTCACGGTGGACGCGGTGACGGACGACGGCACCCAGCTCGTCGTCTTCTACACCGGCCCCGAGGCGGTCCGCCCCGCCGCGTTCGCGAAACAACTGGGAGAGATCATTCCGCAAGGGCTCCTGCCCAAGCGGTATGTACTGCTCGGTGAATTGCCGCTGAACGCCAACCGGAAAGTCGACCGCAAGGAACTGAGGATTCGCGCGGTCGCCCTGATTGCCGCAGGTAAAGAAGCCGGCGGCAGTAGGGGGAACTAGGGGTGGTGTGTCCGGCCCTCCGCTAAGTAGCGTCGTTGGGGATTGAATCCCCCATTCGAGGTCCGCGCCGGCCGATTTGCCCGGCCGGCGCGGGTCCCGGATTCGGCGACAGGAGAATGGCGTTGGACACCCTTTCCTACGGGGATCGAATAACCGCAGAAATAACCGCTGCGGGGAATTCCGGCCGCACCGGACTCGTTCATGAACTGCTGGCCGAAGCGGTGGCCGACTCGGCCGGCTCGACGGCCGTCAGCGACACCGCCGGCAGCTGGACGTACGAGCAGCTGGACACCCACGCCCAGGCGTTCTCCGCCTGGCTGGCCGACCAGGGCCTGCGCCGCGGCGACCGGCTCGTGGTGCAGGTCCCCACCACCAGGGAACTGGTCGCCATGTTCTTCGGCGCCGCCATGCGCGGCGTCGTCTTCGTCCCGCTCAACCCGGGGATGAAGAACTTCCACCTCGGGCCCGTCCTGGAGAACGCGGAGCCGGCCCTGGTGCTGGTGACCGCGGCCGCCGCGGAGAACGTCGAAACCCTCACCGGGGCCGTCGTCCGCGACCAGGACTCGGTCTGGACCGAGATCGAGAAGTACACCGAGGCCGGCGCCCGCACCGAGCACGCCGCGGTCGAACCGGACGACGTGGCCGTCCTCGTCTACACCTCGGGTTCGACCGCCGCCCCCAAGGCGGTGATCTGCCCGCACGCCCAGATCACCTTCGCGTCCGCGGCCATCGAGCAGGTCATCGGCTACCGCCCGGACGACGTGGTCTTCTGCCGCTTCCCGATCTCCTGGGACTACGGCCTCTACAAGGTCCTGCTCTCCGTCCTCGGCCGCTCCGAGATCGTCCTCGCCGACGGCGCCTCGGACCTGGTGCTGCTGCGCCGCATCCGCGAGTCCGGGGCCACCATCGTGCCGATCGTGCCCTCGCTGGCCGCGATGATCGTGCGCCTCGCCGAGCGCGAGGACGACCCGGCGCCGAAGGTCCGGCTCTTCACCAACACCGGCGCCGCACTGCCGCAGGCCACCATCGACGCGCTGCGGGCCAAGTTCCCCGGCTGCCGGGTGGTCCGCCAGTACGGGCAGACGGAGTGCAAGCGCATCACCGTCATGCCGCCCGAGCAGGAGCGCGAGCGTCCCGACGCGGTCGGCCTGCCGCTGCCCGGCACCGAGGTGCTCATCCTGGACGAGGACGGCCGTGAGCTGCCCCCCGGGGAGACCGGCGAGATCGTCGCCGTGGGCCCCCACGTCATGCCCGGCTACTGGCGCAACCCCGAGCAGACCGCCCGGGCGTTCCGCACCGACCCCGTCACCGGCGACCGCCGCCTGCACACCGGCGACTACGGCCGGCTCGACGAGGACGGCTACCTGTACTTCGACGGCCGGCGCGACGACATGTTCAAGCGCAAGGGCGTGCGGATGAGCACCGTCGAGATCGAGTCCGCCGCCACCGACATCGACGGCGTGCGCGCCGCCGCCGTGCTGCCCCCCGAGGGGGAGCGCGACCTCGTCCTGTTCGTCGAGACCGAGCGCGGCCGGGCCGAGGTCCTGCGCGAGCTCAACGCCCGCCTGGAGGCCCAGAAGGTGCCCTCCACCTGCTACGTCGTCGACGCGATACCGCTCACCCAGAACGGCAAGAACGACAAGAAGAAGCTCGTCGAGCTTCTTGAGGGGACCTCCAAGTGACCCGTTACGCCGACCTCGCGGAGCGCTACGGCACTCCGCTGTACGTCTACGACCTCGACCGGGTCCAGGCGGCCAGGGACGACCTCTTCGCCTCGCTCCCGGAGGGCTTCGAGCTCTTCGCCGCGGTCAAGGCCAACCCGCACCCGGAGGTCCTCCGGGCCCTGCGGGAGGGCTCCGACCACGCCTGCCGCGCGGAGATCAGCTCCACCGGCGAGCTCACCGCCGCCCTGACCGCCGGGTTCGACCCGGCGGAGATCCTCTACACCGGCCCCGGCAAGACCGACGGCGAGCTGGACGAGGCGATCGCCAAGGGCGTGCGGATGTTCTCCGTCGAGTCGGCCACCGACCTGGAGCACATCGGCGCCGTCGCCGTGCGCCACGGTGTCGTCGCCGACGCCCTCCTGCGCATCAACAGCGTCTCGGCGAGCGCCACCACCAGCATCCGGATGACCGGCGCCCCCTCGCAGTTCGGCATCGACAGCGAGACCCTCGTCGAGCTGATGCCGCGGCTGCGCGCCGTCCAGGGCGTCCGCCTCGCCGGCGCCCACTTCTTCCCGCTGAGCAACGCCCGCGACGAGGACTCCCTCATCGGCGAGTTCCGCAACACCGTCGCCGTCGCGGCCAAGACCTTCGCCGACACCGGCATCGAACCGCGGTTCCTGGACATCGGCGGCGGCTTCTCCGCCCCGTACGCGGTGCCGGGCCGGCGCCCCGTCTACACCCGGCTGCGTGCCGCGCTCACCGAGATCCTCGACGAGCACTTCCCGCGCTGGCGGGAGGGGTTCCCCACGGTGGCCTGCGAGTCCGGGCGCTACCTCGTCGGCGACGGCGGCACCCTGCTCGCCGGGGTGGTCAACATCAAGGAGAGCCGCGGCCGTACCTTCGTCATCCTCGACGCGGGCATCAACACCTTCGGCGGCATGTCCGGCCTCGGCCGCCTGCTCCCGGTCGCCGTCAGCCCCGACCCGGAGGACGCGGACACCGCCGAGTGGACCAAGGCCAGCCTGGTCGGCCCGCTCTGCACCCCCGGCGACGTCCTGGGCCGCGACGTGAAGCTGCCGCCGCTGGCCGGCGGCGACGTCATCGAGATCCCCAACGCCGGCGCGTACGGGCCCACGTCGAGCCTGCTGATGTTCCTCGGCCGCCCGGCCCCGACCGAGGTCGTGGTGCGCGGCACCGAGGTCGTCTCCGTCTCCCGCATCGAACACGTCAGGACGTACGCATGAGCGAGCTCACCCTGACCGGTACCTCCGCGGTCGCCGCCGGGCCGAGCACGACCGCCCTGCCCGCCGGCCCCGACCGCCGGGGCGCGACGGTGATCGTCAGCGGGCTCTCCTCGGACGCCCACACCTGGAACCTCGTCTTCCTCCAGCTGCTGATCGAGGAGCTCGGCTACGAGGTCGTCAACCTCGGCCCGACCGTCCCGGACGAGCTGCTGGAGTCGGAGATCCGGGCGCACGACCCGGCCCTCGTGGTGATCAGCAGCGTCAACGGCCACGGCTACCAGGACGGCGTGCGGGTCATCCGCAAGCTCCGCGCCGTCCCCGCCCTGGCCCGTACCCCGATGGTGATCGGCGGCAAGCTGGGCATCTCCGGCGGCAGTGACGAGACCCGCCTCCAGGAGCTGGTGGACGCCGGCTTCAACGCGGTCTTCGAGGACGGCCGCACGGAGCAGGGCTCCTTCGAGCGCTTCCTGGTGACACTGCCGCAGAAAGCGCTCACGTGACCGAGGAGAACGCCAAGGCTCCCGCCGTCCCGGCGGGAGCCCCCGAGGCCCGGACGGAGACCGTCCCCGCGGACTTCGGCCGCTTCGTGCGCGCCGCGCACGAAGCGGGCCGGCTGGTGGTGCAGCCGCGCATGGGGTTCAGCGACCCCGCGCGGATGCGCCGCGGCCTGGCCGCCACCAGGAACGCCCGTGCCACCACCGTCGGCACCCTCACCCTCGACAGCTACACCCGGGTCGGGGACACGGCGGCGGTCGACGAGGCGCTGCGCCTGGGAACCGGCATCAACGGCTACCCGATCGTCAACTACAGCCGCGAGCAGACCCGGGAGGTCCTCGCCGGGCTGCACGGCCCCGGTTTCCCGGTGCAGGTCCGGCACGGCTCCGCGAAGCCGTTCCACATCTTCGAGGCGCTCGTGCGGGCCGGCCTCAGCGCCACCGAGGGCGGCCCCGTCTCCTACTGCCTGCCGTACGGGCGCACCCCGCTCGACCAGTCGGTCCGCGAGTGGGACCGCTCCAGCCGGCTCTTCTCGCAGTTGCGCGAGAGCGGGGTCGAACCGCACCTGGAGTCCTTCGGCGGCTGCATGCTCGGGCAGCTCTGCCCGCCGAGCCTGCTGGTGGCGATCAGCGCCCTGGAAGCGCTCTTCTTCCACCGCTGCGGCATCCGCAGCATCTCGGTCAGCTACGCCCAGCAGACCCACCCGGAGCAGGACGTCGAGGCGGTCGCCGCCCTGCGCGCCCTGTGCGCGCAGCTGCTGCCGGACACCGTCTGGCACGTGGTGATCTACACCTACATGGGGGTGTACCCGACCACCGACGCCGGTTCCTACGCGCTGCTCGGCGAGGCGGCCCGGCTGGCGGCGCGGACCGGCTCGGAACGCATCATCGTGAAGACCGTCGCGGAGTCCCGGCGCATCCCCACCATCGAGGAGAACGTCGCGGCGCTGGAGTACGCCTCGGACGTGGCGGCCGCCGAGGCCGCCGTCCCGGCCCTCGGCGCGGGTGCGGGTGACCGGCAGGGCGGCGGCCCCCGGCCCGACTCCCAGACCTACACCGAGGCCGCGGCCCTCGTCGACGCGGTGCTGAACCTCCACGACGACGTGGGCCAGGCACTCCTGCTCGCCTTCAAGCGCGGGTACCTCGACGTCCCCTACTGCGTGCACCCCGACAACATGGGGCGCACCCGCAGTTTCATCGACGGCACCGGGCGGCTCCGCTGGGCGACCACCGGGGCCCTGCCGATCGGGCGCGTCGCGGAGGCTTCGGGGAACCGGAGGGTGACGTCCCGTGAACTCCTGGAAGCGCTCACGTACATACAGCGCACCTTCGACGACGAGGCCTTCCGGAGCCCGCTGCCCGGATAGCGGTGGCCCTCCGGTCCGGCTCCCGGCATAGGGGCCGTTAGGGGTGTGGCCCGCCTGATACCTGTCGTTAGTTTTGGGGCGTATTGCCGTCCGGAGCGTGGAGGGCCTACCGCCCGGAGCCCGGGGCGTCTGCCGCCCGACCCTTTCGCCTGCCAGCAACTGGATGAGTAGTGGAGTGCGCGGAATGAGCGAGTCCGAAAACTTGGTTCACCAGACGGGTGGCGCGCCGGTGCAGGACTGCAGCGCGCTGGCCCGCCGTCTGTCGGGGCTGAAGCCGGCCGAGCAGCTGCGCGCTGCGGTGGCACTGGTCGGCGAGCAGGTCGTCGAGACGCTGCGGCACGCCGGCGCCGAGGTGCCGCGTGTCGTCGACGAGAACCGCCCCTTCCTGGAACTGGGCTTCGACTCGCTCGCCGCGGTCGACCTCCACGCGCGGCTGGCCGCGGCGACCGGGCTCGACCTGCCGGTCACCCTCGCCTACGACCACCCCTCGACCGCGGCGCTCGCCGCCTTCCTGCGGGGCACCGCGCTCGGCCTGGTCGCGGAGACCGTGGTCGCCGAGCGGATCGGCGACCACGACGACCCGATCGCGATCGTCGGCATCGGCTGCCGCTACCCGGGCGACCTCGGCTCGCCCGAGGACCTCTGGCGCCTGCTGATGGACGAGGCCGAGGTGATCGGCCCGTTCCCCAGGGACCGCGGCTGGGACGTCGACGGCATGTACGACCCCGAGCCCGGTGTGCCCGGCAAGAGCTACGTGCGCGAGGGCGGCTTCCTCTCCGAGGCCACCCTCTTCGACGCCGAGTTCTTCGGGATCAGCCCGCGCGAGGCGGTCGGCATGGAGCCGCAGCAGCGGCTCGTCCTGGAGACCGCCTGGGAGGCCCTGGAGCGGGCCGGCATCGCCCCGCAGACCCTGCGCGGCGGCCGCACCGGCGTCTACGTCGGTGCGGAGGTGCACGACTACGGCACCCGCATCCAGGACGCCCCGGACGGTCTGGCCGGCTACCTGATGACCGGTAACACCCCCAGCGTCATCTCCGGCCGGCTCGCCTACCTGCTCGGCCTCGAAGGCCCGGCGATGACCCTGGACACCGCCTGCTCCGGCTCCCTGGTCGCGCTCCACCTGGCCGCCAACTCGCTGCGCCAGGGGGAGAGTTCGCTCGCCCTGGCGGGTGGTGTCACGGTCATGGGCAGCCCCGGCATGTTCAGCGCCTTCAGTGCGCAGCGCGGCCTCGCCCCCGACGGCCGCTGCAAGCCGTTCGCGGCGGCGGCGGACGGCACCGGCTTCTCCGAGGGCGTCGGCATCTTCGTCCTGGAGCGCCTCTCCGACGCGCGCCGCAACGGCCGCCGGGTCCTCGCGCTGCTCCGCTCCTCCGCGATCAACCAGGACGGTGCCAGCAACGGGCTCACCGCCCCCAGCGGCCCCTCGCAGCAGCGCCTCATCCTCCAGGCCCTGGCCAACGCGGGCCTCACCTCCGCCGACGTCGACGCCATGGAGGCGCACGGCACCGGCACCACCTTGGGCGACCCGATCGAGGCCCAGGCCGTCCTCGCCACCTACGGCCAGGGCCGCCCGGCCGACCGGCCGCTGCTCCTCGGCTCCATCAAGTCCAACCTGGGCCACACCCAGGCCGCCGGCGGCGTCGCCAGCGTCATCAAGATGGTGATGGGCATGCAGCACGGCATGCTGCCCAAGAGCCTCCACGTGGACGCGCCGAGTCCGCACGTCGACTGGTCCACGGGCCGGGTCGAGCTGATCACCGAGACCAGGCCGTGGGTGGCCGCCGAGGGGCAGCCCCGCCGGGCCGGCATCTCCGCGTTCGGCATCAGCGGCACCAACGCGCACGTGATCATCGAGGAGGCCCCGCCGGCCGAGGAGGCGGAGTCCGCGACGCCCGCCGAGCCCGCCGCCGAGTACCCCGGCACCCTCGTCCCGTGGCTCGTCTCCGGCCGCGGCGCCGAGGCCCTGCGGGGCCAGGCCGTCCGCCTCGCGGGCTTCGCCTCCGGCTCCGACGCCTCGCCCGCCGAGGTCGGCCACGCGCTGTCCACCACCCGCGACCACCACGCCGACCGCGCCGTCGTCCTCGCCGCCGACCGGGACTCCTTCGTGGCGGGCCTGACCGCGCTCGCCGAGGGCGTCCAGGTGCCCGGCGTGGTGTCCGGCCACACCGGCCCCGGCCTGCTCGCCTTCCTCTTCACCGGCCAGGGCGCCCAGCGCCTCGGCATGGGCCGTGAACTGTACGACACCTTCCCGGTGTTCGCCGACGCGCTGGACGACGCCGCGGACATCCTGGACCTCCAGCTGGAGACCCCCCTCCTCGACGTGCTGTTCGCCGAGCCCGGCAGCCCCGAGGCCGCGCTCCTGGACCAGACCGCCTACACCCAGACGGCGCTCTTCGCCGTCGAGGTGGCGCTCTTCCGTCTGCTGGAGTCCTTCGGCGTGCGCCCCGACCACCTGGCCGGCCACTCGGTCGGCGAGATCGCCGCCGCGCACGTCGCGGGGGTCTTCTCGCTGGAGGACGCCTGCGTCCTGGTGGCCGCCCGCGGCCGGCTGATGCAGGCGCTGCCGGCCGGCGGCGTCATGGCGGCGGTCCGCGCCGCCGAGGCGGACGTGCTGCCGCTGCTGGCGGGCCGCGAGCACGAGGCCGGGATCGCCGCGGTCAACGGCCCGGCCTCCGTGGTGATCTCGGGTGCCGGAGCCGCGGTGGACGAGATCGTCGCCGCGCTGGCGGACCGGGGCATCAGCGGAAAGCGGCTGACGGTCTCCCACGCGTTCCACTCGCCGCTGATGGAGCCGATGCTGGAGGAGTTCCGGCGGGTGGTGCGGGCCGTGCGCTTCGGCGAGCCGCAGATCTCCGTCGTCTCCAACGTCACCGGCAGGCTCGCGACCGGCGAGGAGCTGCGCGACCCCGAGTACTGGGTGCGCCACGTCCGCGAGGCCGTGCGCTTCGCCGACGGCGTCCGCGCGCTCGAGGAGGCGGGTGTCACCACCTACCTCGAACTCGGCCCCGACGGCGTGCTCACCGCCATGGCGCAGCCCTGCCTCCAGCACCCCGACGAGGCCCTCCTCGCCCCGGTCCTGCGCCGGGACCGCCCGGAGGAGCGCGAGCTGCTCACCGCGCTCGCCCACGTCCACACCCGCGGGAACGCGGTGGACTGGACGCCGTTCTTCCCCGGCGCCGTCTCCCCGGCCCTCGACCTGCCGACGTACGCCTTCCAGCGCCGCCGCTACTGGCTCGACGCGGGCACGTCCCAGACCGACCCGGCCTCCGTCGGCCAGCTCGCCGTCGACCACCCGCTGCTCGGCGCGGGCGTCCAGCTGCCCGGCACCGACGGCGTCGTGCTCACCGGCCGCCTGGACCTGCGCAACACCCCCTGGCTCGCCGACCACGCCATCCGCGGGCAGGTCCTGCTGCCGGGCACGGCCTTCGTGGAGCTGGCCGTCCGAGCCGGTGACCAGGTCGGCTGCCAGGCCCTGGAGGAGCTGACCCTGCAGGCCCCGCTCATCCTCCCGGAGGTCGGCGGCGTCGCGGTCGGCATCGTGGTCGGCGCGGCCGACGACACGGGCCGCCGCACCCTGGCGATCCACTCCCGGGCCGGCGACGACGCCTCCTTCGACGCCTCCTGGACCCAGCACGCCCAGGGCGTCCTCGCCCCGGAGGCCGGCCCGGCCGCCCCGGCGGAGCTCACCGCCTGGCCGCCGCAGGAGGCCACCGCGCTCGACCTCTCCGGCGCCTACGCCCGGATGGCCGAGCAGGGCTACGACTACGGCCCGGTCTTCCAGGGGCTGCGGGCCGCCTGGCGGCGCGGCGACGAGATCTTCGCCGAGATCGCCCTGCCCGAGGGCGAGCAGCCCGTCGCGGCCGCGTTCGGGCTGCACCCGGCGCTCCTCGACGCCGCCCTCCAGGCCGCCGACCTGGCGTTCCCCGAGGCCGGGACCGACGACGACGCCACCCTGCTGCCCTTCGCCTGGAACGACGTCACCCTGCACGCGGTGGGCGCGGACAGGCTCCGGGTGCGCATCGCGGTCGACGGCCGGGAGAAGTCCTCGCTGCTGATCGCCGACGGCACGGGCCGGCCGGTCATGTCGGTCGGCTCGGTGCTGGCCCGACCGGTCTCCTCCGCCCAGCTCTCCTCGACCGGCGCCGGCCCGCTCTACCGCCTCTCCCTCAAGGAGCTCGCGGTGGACGCGGGTGCGGTGCGGGAGGGTCGTTGGGTGGCGTTGGGCGCCGGGGTGTCCGGTGTGGAGCCGGTTGCGGACCTCGGGTCCGCAGCGGGTGCGGACGTGGTGGTGCTGCCGGTGGGCGACGGTGACGTGCGGGAGGCCGTCTCCGGTGTGCTGGCGACGGTTCAGTCCTGGCTGGCGGACGGCGGGTTCGAGTCGTCGCGGCTGGTGGTGCTGACGGAGGCCGGTTCGCTGGCCGGCGGCGCGGTGGCCGGTCTGGTCCGGTCGGCGCAGGCCGAGGAGCCCGGGCGGTTGGTGCTGGTGGAGCTGGCCGGCGGTGACGCGACGCTGTTGGCGGCCGCGGTGGCGTCGGGTGAGCCGGAGCTGGTGCTGCGTGAGGGCGGGGTGTTCGTGCCGAGGTTGGCGCGGGCCGAGGCCGGGTCGGGGTCGCCGTTCGACGGTGCCGGGACGGTGCTGGTGACCGGTGGTACGGGTGGTCTGGGTGCGGTGGTGGCCCGGCATCTGGTGACCGGGCACGGTGTGCGGAGCCTGGTGCTGGTGAGCCGTCGTGGTGAGGCGGCGCCGGGTGCGGTGGAGCTGCGGGACGAGCTGCTGGGTCTGGGTGCGGAGTCGGTGCTGGTGGAGGCGGCGGACGTCGCCGACCGTGCGGCGCTGGCGGATGTGCTGGGCCGGGTTCCGCAGGAGCGTCCGCTGGCCGGTGTGGTGCACACGGCCGGTGTGGTGGACGACGGCACGATCGGCTCGCTGACCCCGGAGCGGGTGGACGCGGTGCTGCGGCCGAAGGCCGACGCGGCCCGGCACCTGCACGAGCTGACGAAGGACCTCGACCTCAAGGCCTTCGTCCTCTTCTCCTCCGCCGCGGGCACGCTGGACGGCGCCGGTCAGGGCAACTACGCCGCGGCCAACGCCTACCTGGACACCCTCGCCCGCCGGCGCCGGTCGGAGGGCCTGCCGGCCCACTCGCTGGCCTGGGGTCTGTGGGACACCGGCACCGGCATGGGCGGCAACCTCAGCCGCGCCGACATCGAGCGCCTCAACTCCTCCGGGATGGTGGGCCTCTCGGCCGAGGACAGCCTCGCCCTGTTCGACGCCGCGCTGGCCACCGACGAGCCCGTGCTCCTTCCCGTCCGCCTCGACCAGGCGGACCTGCGGGCCCGCGCCGACGGCGTCCCGGCCGTCCTGCGCGACCTCGTCCGGACGACGGCCCGCCGCGCCGCCGAGAAGAGCGGCACCGAGCGGGCCGAGTCCCCGATCGCCCAGCGGCTCGCCGGGCTCTCCGCGGACGAGCGCACCCGGGTCCTGCTCGACCTGGTGCGCACGCACGTCGCCGCCGTCCTGCACCACGAGAGCGGCGCGGCCATTGACAGCAAGCGCGCCTTCACCGAGATCGGTTTCGACTCCCTCTCGGCGGTCGATCTGCGCAACCGGCTCAACCAGGAGACCGGCCTGAGGCTGCCCGCCACGCTCGTCTTCGACTACCCGACGCCCCAGGCGCTCGCGGACCACATCAAGGAGACCGTGGTCGGGGCCGACACCCCGGCCGTCGAGGCGGCCCCCGCCGTGGTCCTCAACAACGACGAGCCGATCGCGATCGTCGGCATGAGCTGCCGGTTCCCCGGCGACGTCCGTTCGCCCGAGGAGCTGTGGGAGCTGCTGGCCGCAGGCCGCGACGGCATCACCCGGTTCCCCGAGAACCGCGGCTGGGACAACAAGGGCATCTTCGACCCCGAGCCGGGCAAGCCGGGCAAGACCTACTCCAACGAGGGCGGCTTCCTGCACGACGCCGCCGACTTCGACGCCGAGTTCTTCGGCATCAGCCCGCGCGAGGCGATGGCCACCGACCCGCAGCAGCGACTGCTGCTGGAGGCGTCCTGGGAGGCGATCGAGCGGGCCGGCATCGACCCGTCCTCGCTCAAGGGCAGCCGGACCGGTGTCTTCGCCGGCGTGATGTACCACGACTACGCCTCCCGTCTCGGGGCCGTCCCCGAGGACCTGGAGACGTACCTGGGCAACGGCAGCCTGGGCAGCGTGGTCTCCGGCCGCGTCGCCTACAGCCTGGGCCTGGAGGGTCCGGCGGTCTCCGTCGACACCGCCTGCTCCTCCTCGCTGGTCGCGCTGCACTGGGCGATCCAGGCGCTGCGCCGGGGCGAGTGCACGCTGGCCCTCGCGGGCGGCGTCACCGTCATGGCGACCCCCGAGACCTTCACCGACTTCAGCCGCCAGCGGGGCCTCGCCAAGGACGGCCGCTGCAAGGCGTTCGCGGAGGCCGCGGACGGCACCGGCTGGGGCGAGGGCGTCGGCGTGCTGCTCGTCGAGCGGCTGTCGGACGCGCGCCGGCTCGGGCACGAGGTGCTGGCCGTGGTGCGGGGTTCGGCGATCAACCAGGACGGTGCGAGCAACGGCCTGACGGCGCCGAACGGTCCGTCGCAGCAGCGGGTGATCCGGGCGGCGCTGGCCGACGCGGGTCTCGCGACCACGGACGTGGACGCCGTCGAGGCGCACGGCACGGGCACCACGCTGGGCGACCCGATCGAGGCGCAGGCGCTGATCGCCACCTACGGCCAGGGCCGCCCCGAGGGCAGTCCGCTCTGGCTGGGTTCGGTGAAGTCGAACCTGGGCCACACCCAGGCCGCGGCCGGTGTCGCGGGCATCATCAAGATGGTGCAGGCGATGCGCCACGAGGTGCTGCCGAAGACCCTGCACGTGGACGCGCCGTCCTCGCACGTGGACTGGACGGCGGGCGACGTCGAGCTGCTGGCCGAGGCCCGGGCCTGGGGGCGGACGGACGGCGTGCCGCGCCGTGCGGGTGTCTCCTCGTTCGGCATCTCCGGCACCAACGCGCACGTGATCCTGGAGGAGGCCCCGGCGGCGGAGGACGTCGTCGAGGAGCCGGTTGCGGGCTGGCCGTCGGGTGCACCGGTGCCGCTCGCGGTCTCCGGCCGCACGGAGGCCGCGCTGCGCGCCCAGGCCGAGCGGCTGCACGCGTTCGTCTCCGCCGACGCCTCCCGCCTGCTGGACCTCGGCTACTCGTCGCTGACCACGCGTACCGCGCACGCCCGGCGTGCGGTGGTGTTCGGCTCGACGCGCGAGGAGTTCCTGGGCAGCCTGGCGGAGGTCGCCGCCGGCAACGGCGCCGGGGCCGGAGCTGTCCGCTCCGAGGGCCGGACGGCGTTCCTGTTCACCGGCCAGGGTGCGCAGCGCGTCGGCATGGGGCGTGAACTCGCCGAGGTGTTCCCGGTGTTCGCGTCCGCGCTGGACGAGGTGTGCGCGCTGCTGGACGCCGAGCTCGGCGTCTCGCTGCGCGGGGTGATCGCGGGCCACGGCGGCTCGCTGGACGACACGGTGTACACCCAGTCGGCGTTGTTCGCCGTCGAGGTGGCGCTGTACCGCCTGGTCGAGTCGCTCGGCGTCCGGGCGGACTTCCTGGCCGGCCACTCGGTCGGCGAGATCGCGGCCGCCCACGCGGCCGGGGTGTTGTCGCTGGCCGACGCCTGCAAGTTGGTCGCCGCGCGCGGCCGGCTGATGCAGGCGCTGCCGGCCGGCGGCGTGATGGTCGCCGTCCGTGCGTCCGAGGCCGATGTGCTGCCGCTGCTGAAGGGCCACGAGGCCCAGGCGGGCATCGCGGCCGTCAACGGGCCTTCCTCGGTGGTGGTTTCGGGCGCCGAGAAGGCGGTGCGCAAGATCGTGGCGAAGCTGGAGGAGCGCGCCATCGCCTCCGTCCGGCTGACCGTCTCGCACGCGTTCCACTCGCCGCTGATGGAGCCGATGCTGGAGGAGTTCCGCGCGGTCGTCACCGGTCTGGAGTTCGCCGAGCCCAAGCTGGCGGTCGTCTCCAACGTCACCGGCCGGATCGCCGCCGGCGAGGAGCTGCGCGACCCCGAGTACTGGGTGCGCCACGTCCGCGAGGCGGTCCGCTTCGCCGACGGCGTCCGCGCCCTCGAAGAGGCGGGCGTGACCCGCTTCCTGGAGCTCGGCCCGGACGGGATCCTCACCGGCATGGCCCACGCCTGCCTGGCCGAGGCCGACGACGCCCTGCTCGTGCCCGCCCTGCGCAAGGGCCGCGACGAGGTCCCGGCCCTGCTGGCCGCCCTCGCCGCCGTGTTCGAGGCCGGCGCGGACGTCGACTGGACGGCCGTCTTCCAGGGAACCGGCGCCCGCCGCACCGACCTGCCGACCTACGCCTTCCAGCACGAGCACTACTGGCTCGACGCGGTGGCCGCGGCCGGGGACGCCGCGTCCCTGGGACAGGCCGCGACGGAGCACCCCTTCCTCGGTGCCGCCGTCGAACTCCCCGACTCCGACGGCTACCTGTTCACGGGCCGGGTCGGTCTCGACTCGCACCCGTGGCTGGCCGACCACGCGGTCGCCGGCGCCGTCCTGCTGCCGGGCACCGCGTTCGTCGACCTGGCCGTCCACGCGGGCCTGCACTCCGGTCACGGCTTCCTGGAGGAGCTGACCCTCCAGGCGCCGCTGGTCTTCCCGGAGCGCGCCGGCTGCCAGCTGCGGGTCGTCGTCGGCGACCCGGAGGAGGCGGGCCGACGCCCGTTCTCGGTCTACTCCCGGCCGGAGGAGGCGACGGGTGAGCGCCTGTGGCTGAAGCACGCCACCGGCACGCTGACCAACGCCTCGCCCGAGGCGGGCGCGGGCCTGGGGGTCTGGCCGCCGAAGGGCGCCGAGGCGGTCGACCTGGACGGCCTCTACGCCGAACTGGCCGGCGACGGCCTGGCCTACGGCCCGGTCTTCCAGGGGCTGCGGGCCGCCTGGAAGCGCAACGGCGAGATCTTCGCCGAGATCGCCCTCCCGGAGGAGGCGCACGTGGACGCGGCCGCCTTCGGCCTGCACCCCGCGCTGCTCGACTCCGCACTGCACGCCACCGAGCTGCTCGACAACTCCCCGCGCGGTACTGACGGGGCCTCGCTGCCCTTCGCCTGGTCCGACGTCTCCCTGCTCACGCCGGGCGTCACCGGGCTGCGGGTGAAGGTCTCCTCCTCGGCGCCGAACGAGTCGTCGCTGGTCATCGCCGACAGCGCGGGCCTGCCCGTGATGACGGTGGGCTCGATGGTGGCCCGGCCGGTGTCGGTCGAGCAGATCGAGGCGGCGCGCGGCGGCGACAGCCGCACGGTGTACCGGACGGAGTGGGTGGCCGACCCGCTGGACCCCGCGGTGCCGATGGAGGGCCGCTGGGCCGTGGTCGGTCCCGAGGCGGACGCCTGGGCGTCCCAGTGGGGCCTGGAAGCGGCCCCGGAGCTCGGCGCGGTCACCGGCGCGAAGGTCGTGCTGCTGCCGTCCGGCGGGCCGGACGACAGCCCCGCCGGGGTGCGGGCGGAGACGTCCCGCGTGCTGGAGGTGCTCCGGGCCTGGCTGGCGGACGACCGGTTCGAGTCGTCGCGGCTGGTGGTGCTGACGGACGCCGGTTCGCTGGCCGGCGGCGCGGTGGCCGGTCTGGTCCGGTCGGCGCAGGCCGAGAACCCGGAGCGGTTCGTGCTGGTGGAGCTGGCCGGCGGCGACTCCTCGCTGCGCCTGCTGCCCGCCGCCGTGGCCTCCGGTGAGCCGGAGCTGGCACTGCGTGAGGGCGGGGTGTTCGTGCCGAGGCTGGCGCGGGCCGAGGCCGGGTCGGGGTCGCCGTTCGACGGTGCCGGGACGGTGCTGGTGACCGGTGGTACGGGTGGTCTGGGTGCGGTGGTGGCCCGGCACCTGGTGACCGGGCACGGTGTGCGGAGCCTGGTGCTGGTGAGCCGTCGTGGTGAGGCGGCGCCGGGTGCGGTGGAGCTGCGGGACGAGCTGCTGGGTCTGGGTGCGGAGTCGGTGCTGGTGGAGGCGGCGGACGTCGCCGACCGTGCGGCGCTGGCGGATGTGCTGGGCCGGGTTCCGCAGGAGCGTCCGCTGGCCGGTGTGGTGCACACGGCCGGTGTGGTGGACGACGGCACGATCGGCTCGCTGACCCCGGAGCGGGTGGACGCGGTGCTGCGGCCGAAGGCCGACGCGGCCTGGCACCTGCACGAGCTGACCCGGGACCTCCCGCTGCGCGCGTTCGTGCTGTTCTCGTCGGTGGCGGGCACGCTGGACGGCGCCGGTCAGGGCAACTACGCCGCGGCCAACGCCTACCTGGACGCCCTCGCCCGCCAGCGCTGGCTGGACGGCCTGCCGGCCCTCTCGCTGGCCTGGGGTCTCTGGGACACCGGCACCGGCATGGGCGGCAACCTCAGCCGCACCGACGTCCAGCGGATCAACTCCTCCGGCGTGGTGGGACTTTCGGCCGAGGAGAGCCTCGCCCTGTTCGACGCCTCGGTCGGCGCCGACGAGGCGGTGCTGCTGCCCGTCAAGCTGGACCCGGCGGGTCTGCGGGCCCGCACCGGTGGGGTCCCCGCCATGCTGCGCACCCTGGTCCCGACGGCCGAGCCCCGCGCGCCCCGGGCGGCGAAGGCCGGTCCGGCCGCCGCGCCCGCGGCGGACGAGAGCCTGGAGTCCCAGCTCGCGGGCCTCTCGCAGGACGAACAGCTCCACCTGCTCCAGAACCTGATCTGCGCGCACGTGGCCGCCGTCCTGGGCCACACCAACGCCGCCACGGTGGACCCGGCGCGCTCCTTCCAGGAGGTCGGCTTCGACTCGCTCACGGCCGTGGAACTGCGCAACCGGCTCAACAAGGCCACCGGGCAGCGCCTGCCCGCGACGCTGATCTTCGACTACCCGAGCCCGGTGGCGCTCTCGAAGTACCTGCTCACCGAACTGCTCCCGGACATCCCCGAGGTGGCCGCCGGCTCCGGCACGGAGCTGGACGAGGAGGCCTTCCGCCAGGCGATCGGCACCCTCTCGCTCGCCCGTGTCCGGGAGGCCGGACTGCTCGACTCGCTGCTCGCGCTCGCCGCCCCCGGCGGGACCGCGCAGCAGCAGGACGACGCCGCGCAGGCGGACCAGAGCGAATCGATCATGGCGATGGACGTCGAGGCCCTGTTGGCCGAGGCGGCCCGGCGCAGCGACTCCGAGTGACCGAGGAAGGCATAGGACTGTGAGTACTTCTGTCGAGCAGATAGCCGACGCGCTGCGCAAGTCGTTGCTGGAGAACGAGCGGCTGCGCCGGCGGCACGACCAGGTCACCGCCGCGGCGCAGGAGCCGATCGCCATCGTCGGGATGAGCTGCCGCTTCCCCGGCGGGGTCGAGAACGCGGACGACCTGTGGCGGCTGGTGGCCGAGGGCCGGGACGCCGTCACCGGGTTCCCCGAGGACCGGGGCTGGGACCTCGAAGGCGTCTTCGACACCGACGCCTCGCGGTCGGGCAAGACGTACGCCAAGGAGGGCGGGTTCCTGCACGACGCCCCGCTGTTCGACGCGCCGTTCTTCAGCATGAGCCCGCACGAGGCGTCCGCCACCGACCCGCAGCAGCGGATGGTGCTGGAGGCGTCCTGGGAGGCCTTCGAGCACGCCGGGATCGACGTGCACACGCTGCGCGGCAGCCAGACCTCGGTGTTCGTCGGCGTCATGGCCGCCGACTACCACGCGCGGCCCGGCACGGTCGCCGAGGGCGCGGAGGGCTTCCTGGTCGTCGGCACCGACAGCAGCGTCGTGTCGGGGCGGGTGTCGTACAGCCTGGGCCTGGAGGGCCAGGCCATCTCGATCGACACCGCCTGCTCGTCCTCCCTGGTGGCGGTCCACCTGGCGGCCCAGTCGCTGCGGCAGGGCACCTCCACGCTGGCCCTGGCCGGCGGTGTGACGGTGATGTCGACGCCGCGCACGTTCGTCGAGTTCAGCCGCCAGCGCGGCCTCGCGCCCGACGGCCGCTGCAAGTCCTTCGCCGAGGCCGCCGACGGCACCGGCTGGTCGGAGGGCGTGGGCATGCTCGTCCTGGAGCGCCTCTCCGACGCGCGCCGCAACGGGCACCGGGTGCTGGCCGTGGTGCGCGGCTCCGCCCTCAACCAGGACGGCGCCAGCAACGGTCTCACCGCGCCCAACGGCCCCTCCCAGCAGCGCGTCATCCGCGCCGCGCTGGCCAACGCCCGGCTCTCCGCGGCCGAGGTCGACGTGGTGGAGGCGCACGGCACCGGCACCCGCCTCGGCGACCCGATCGAGGCGCAGGCGCTGCTCGCCACCTACGGCCGGGAGCGGCCGGAGGGCCGGCCGCTCTGGCTCGGCTCGATCAAGTCCAACATGGGCCACACCCAGGCGGCGGCGGGCGCCGCGGGCATCATCAAGATGGTCCAGGCGATGCGCCACGGCGTGCTGCCGAAGACCCTGCACGTCGACGCGCCGACCTCCCAGGTGGAGTGGGAGGCGGGCGCCGTCGAGCTGCTGGCCGAGTCCCGGCCGTGGGAGAAGGCGGACGGCGGGCTCCGCCGGGCCGGCATCTCGTCCTTCGGCATCAGCGGCACCAACGCGCACGTGATCATCGAGGAGGCGCCGGCCGAGGAGGACGCCGCCGTCCAGGACGCCCCGGCCCGCGCCGACGCGGGGGCCGCCGGCACCGACGAGCCCCGGGCCTGGACGGCCGACGGCTCCGCCGCGCTGCCGTTCGTGCTCTCCGCCCGGGACGAACCCGCCCTCCGCGCCCAGGCGGAGCGCCTCCTGCACCACCTGGAGGAGGCGGCCGACACCCGCGCCCTGCCGGACACCGCCTCCTCCCTGGCCCTGTCCCGCGCGGCCCTCGAACACCGGGCCGTGCTGACCGCCGCCGACGACGCGGCCCTGCGGGCCGGCCTGCGCGCCCTCGCCGACGGCGAGGAGTCCGCGGCCCTGACCCGCGGCGTGGCGGGCCGGGAGCCCCGTACCGTCCTCGTGCTGCCCGACCACGCCGGCGCCCCCGGCGCCGGGCCCGCCGCCTGGGCGCCGGTCGCCCGCGCGCTGGCCGCCGCCTCCCCGCTCTTCGCCGAGCGGCTGCGGACGGTGGCCGCCGCGCTGCGCACCCACACCGGCTGGGACCTCACCGCGGTGGTCGCGGGAGCCCGGACGGCGCCGACCCCGGACCGCCCCGACGTCGCCCGGGCCGGTGCCTACGCCGTCCAGGTCGCGCTCGCCGCCCTCTGGCGCGCGCACGGCCTGCGCCCCACCGCCGTGATCGGCCACGGCAGCGGCGCGATCGCCGCCGCCCAGCTGGCCGGTGCGCTCGCGCCGGAGGAGGCGGCGCGGCTCGCCGCGGACGCCACCGCCGAGCCGCCGGCCGCCTCCGGCGGCTCGGCCGCCGTCCAGCTCCACCTCACCCGGACGGACGAGGAGTTCGCCCACGCGGTACGGACCCTGGTGGAGAACGGCCACACGCTCTTCGTCGACGCCGGCCCGGCCCCGCTGTCGGCCGACACCGTCCTGGCGGCGGCCACCGCCGACGTCCCCACCGCCGTGATCGCCCCGCCGGGGCAGGGCGCCCCCGTCGAGGACTTCACCCGGGCGCTCGGCCGGGCCCACACCCTGGGAGTCCCGGTGGACTGGCAGGCGTTCCACGCCGGCCGCGGCGCCCGCCGGGTGGACCTGCCGACCTACGCCTTCCAGCACGAGCGCTACTGGCCCGAGTCCGTGGCCGACACCGGCGACCCGGCCGCGCTCGGCCTGGCGGCGGCCGACCACCCGCTGCTCGGCGCCGCCGTCGCCATCGCCGGCGCGGACGAGGCGCTGCTCACCGGGCTGCTCAGCGTGGAGACCCAGCCGTGGCTCGCCGACCACGCCGCGGGCGGCACGGTGCTGCTGCCCGGCACCGCGTTCGTCGAGATGGCGATCCGGGCCGGCGACCAGGTCGGCTACGGCCTGCTGGACGAACTGACCCTGACCGCGCCGCTGGTCCTGCCCCCGCGCGGCGGCGTGCAGCTCCAGGTGTCCGTCGGCGCCCCCGGCGAGGGCGGCGGCCGGCCCGTCCGCATCCACGCCCGCCCCGACGACCGGTCGGCCGACGGCGCCGCGGGCGAGCGCCCCTGGACCGTCCACGCCACCGGCACGCTGCTGCCGGGCCAGGGCGGGCCGTCCTTCGACCTGACCGCCTGGCCGCCGAAGGGCGCCGTCGAGGTCGACGTGTCGGACGCCTACCAGCGGATGACCGAGCAGGGCTACGGCTACGGGCCCGCCTTCCAGGGCCTGCGGGCCGCCTGGCGGCGCGGCGACGACGTCTTCGCCGAGGTCGCCCTGCCCGAGGAGGTCCGGGACCAGGCCCCCCGCTTCGGCCTGCACCCGGCGCTGCTCGACGCGGCCCTGCACGCCGCGGGCCAGGGCGCCGAGGCGCCGGACACCGAGCTGCGCCTGCCCTTCGCCTGGAGCGGCGTGCGCCTGCACGCCACCGGGGCCGCCGCGCTGCGGGTCCGCCTCACGGCCCGGGGCACGGACGCGCTCTCGCTGGAGCTCGCCGACCCGAGCGGCGCGCCCGTCGCCTCCGTCGACTCCCTCGCCGTACGCGTCGTCACTCCCGAGCAGCTCTCCGCCGCCCCGACCGCCGCGCGCGACGCGCTGTTCCGGCTGGACCGGACGCAGCTCGCGGTCGACGCGGGCGTCGTGCGGGAGGGCCGCTGGGTGGCGTTGGGTGCCGGGGTGTCCGGTGTGGAGCCGGTTGCGGACCTCGGGTCCGCGGCGGGTGCGGACGTGGTGGTGCTGCCGGTGGGCGACGGTGACGTGCGGGAGGCCGTCAACCGTGTCCTGGCGACGCTCCAGTCCTGGCTGGCCGACGACCGCTTCGAGGACTCGAAGCTGGTCGTGCTGACGCAGGCCGGTTCGTCGGCCGGCGGCGCCGTGGCCGGTCTGGTGCGCTCCGCGCAGGCGGAGGAGCCCGGCCGGTTCGTCCTGGTCGAGCCGACCGACGCAGACACGTCCCTGCTGCCCGCCGCCGTCGCCTCCGGCGAGCCCGAACTCGCCCTGAGCGACGGCGCGGTCTTCGCTCCGCGCGTGGTCCGCGCCGAGACCGGTACCGGCTCGCCGTTCGACGGCACCGGAACCGTGCTCGTCACCGGCGGCACCGGCGGCCTCGGCGCCGTCATCGCCCGCCACCTGGTCACCGCGCACGGCGTCCGCCACCTCGTCCTGGTCAGCCGCCGCGGCGGCAGTGCCCCCGGCGCGAGCGGCCTGCGCGACGAACTCCTCACCCTGGGCGCCGAATCCGTCCGGCTGGAAGCCGCCGACGTCGCCGAGCGTGAGGCCCTGGCCGCCGTCCTCGACCGCATCGGCGAGGCCCACCCGCTGAGCGCCGTCATCCACACCGCCGGCATCGTCGACGACGGAACCATCACCTCCCTCACGCCGGAGCGGATGGACGCGGTGCTGCGGCCGAAGGCGGACGCCGCCCGGCACCTGCACGAGCTGACCCGGGACCTCGACCTCAAGGCCTTCGTCCTCTTCTCCTCCGTCGCGGGCACGCTGGACGGCGCCGGTCAGGGCAACTACGCCGCGGCCAACGCCTACCTGGACACCCTCGCCCGCCGGCGCCGGTCGGAGGGCCTGCCGGCCCTCTCGCTGGCCTGGGGTCTGTGGGACACCGGCACCGGCATGGGCGGCAACCTCTCCCAGGCCGACGTCGACCGCATCGCCGCGGCGGGCGTCCTCGCGCTCGGCGAGGACGAGGGCGTGGCGCTCTTCGACGCGGCGCTGTCGTCCGACGAGCCGGTGCTGCTTCCGGTCCACTGGGACTTCGCCGCCGTCCGGCGTTCGGCCGAGCCGGTCCCGGCGATGCTGCGCGGCCTGGTCCCCGTGGCCACCCGCCGGGCCGCCGCCGGAGCCGACGCGTCCGACGGCCTGCGCGGCCGGCTGCTCCGCCTGGCGACGGACGAACGGGACGCCTTCCTGCTCGACCTGGTCCGCGCCGAGGTCGCGGGCGTCCTCGGCCACGGCGGCAAGGACGCCGTGGAGCCGCAGCGCGCCTTCAAGGAGCTCGGCTTCGACTCCCTCGCGGCCGTCAGCCTGCGCAACCGGCTCAACCAGGAGACCGGCCTGCGGCTGCCCGCCACGCTCGTCTTCGACTACCCGGCCTCCGACGTCCTGGCCCGCTTCCTGCGGGACGAACTCGTCGGCGCCGAGGAGGAGTCCGGTCCCGAGGCCGGCCCGGCGGTGGTGCTGAACGACGACGAGCCGATCGCGATCGTCGGCATGAGCTGCCGGTTCCCCGGCGACGTCCGTTCGCCCGAGGAGCTGTGGGAGCTGCTGGCCGCCGGCCGCGACGGCATCGGCGGATTCCCCGAGAACCGCGGCTGGGACACCGACGCCATCTACGACCCCGAGCCGGGAAAGCCCGGCAGGACCATCAGCCGCGAGGGCGGCTTCCTCTACGACGCGGCCGACTTCGACGCCGAGTTCTTCGGCATCAGCCCGCGTGAGGCGCTGGCCCTCGACCCGCAGCAGCGGCTGCTGCTGGAGGCGTCCTGGGAGGCCATCGAGCGGGCCGGCGTCGACCCGTCCTCGCTCAAGGGCAGCCGGACCGGTGTCTTCGCCGGCGTGATGTACCACGACTACGCCACCCGGCTCGGCGCCGTCCCCGAGGACGTCAGCGGCTACCTCGGCAACGGCAGCCTGGGCAGCGTGGTCTCCGGCCGGGTCTCCTACAGCCTGGGCCTGGAGGGCCCGGCGGTCTCGGTCGACACCGCCTGCTCCTCCTCGCTGGTGGCCCTGCACTGGGCGATCCAGGCGCTGCGCCGGGGCGAGTGCGACCTCGCGCTGGCGGGCGGCGTCACCGTGATGGCGACCCCGGACACGTTCATCGACTTCACGCGCCAGCGCGGCCTCGCCGCGAACGGCCGGTGCAAGCCGTTCGCCGAGGCGGCCGACGGCACCGGCTGGGGCGAGGGTGTCGGCGTGCTCCTGGTGGAGCGGCTCTCCGCCGCCCGGCGCAACGGCCACCCCGTCCTCGCGGTGGTGCGGGGCTCGGCGGTGAACCAGGACGGTGCGAGCAACGGCCTGACCGCCCCCAACGGCCCGTCGCAGCAGCGGGTGATCCGGGCGGCACTGGCCGACGCGGGCCTGTCCACCGCGGACGTGGACGCCGTCGAGGCGCACGGCACGGGCACCACGCTGGGCGACCCGATCGAGGCGCAGGCGCTGCTCGCGACGTACGGTCAGGGCCGTCCCGAGGGCAGTCCGCTCTGGCTGGGTTCGGTGAAGTCGAACCTGGGCCACACCCAGGCCGCGGCCGGCGTCGCCGGGATCATCAAGATGGTCCAGGCGATGCGCCACGAGGTGCTGCCGAAGACCCTGCACGTGGACGCGCCCTCCTCGCACGTGGACTGGACGGCGGGCGACGTCGAGCTGCTGACGCAGGCGCAGCCGTGGGAACGGAAGGACGGCGTGCCGCGCCGAGCGGGTGTCTCCTCGTTCGGCATCAGCGGGACCAACGCCCACGTGATCCTGGAGGAGGCCCCGGCCGAGGAGGCCGGGGCCGCCGAGGGGCAGTGGCCCGACGGTGCTCCGGTGCCGCTCGCGGTCTCCGGCCGTACCGAGGAGGCGCTGCGGGCCCAGGCCGAGCGGCTCTGGGCGTTCGTCGCCGCCAACCCCTCGCGGCTGCTGGACCTCGGCTACTCCTCCCTGACCTCGCGCACCACGCACGCCCACCGCGCGGTGGTGCTGGGTTCGACGCGGGCGGAGGTGCTGGCGGGCCTGGCCGCGGTGGGCGAGGGCAAGCCCTCGGACCTGGCGGTCAGGGGCCGGACCGGTGGCGGCCGGACGGCGTTCCTGTTCACCGGCCAGGGTGCGCAGCGCGTCGGCATGGGGCGTGAACTCGCCGAGGTGTTCCCGGTGTTCGCGTCCGCGCTGGACGAGGTGTGCGGGCTGCTGGACGCCGAGTTGGGTGTTTCGCTGCGCGGGGTGATCGCGGGCGAGGGTGGCTCGCTGGACGACACGGTGTACACCCAGTCGGCGTTGTTCGCCGTCGAGGTGGCGCTGTACCGCCTGGTCGAGTCGCTCGGCGTCCGGGGGGACTTCCTGGCCGGCCACTCGGTCGGTGAGATCGCGGCCGCGCACGTGGCCGGGGTGCTGTCGCTGGCGGACGCGTGCAAGCTGGTCGCCGCGCGCGGCCGGTTGATGCAGGCGCTGCCGGCCGGCGGCGTGATGGTCGCCGTCCGTGCGTCCGAGGCCGATGTGCTGCCGCTGCTGAAGGGCCACGAGGCCCAGGCGGGCATCGCGGCCGTCAACGGGCCTTCCTCGGTGGTGGTTTCGGGCGCCGAGGCGGCGGTCCGCAAGATCGTGGCGAAGCTGGAGGAGCGCGGTATCGCCTCCGTCCGGCTGACCGTCTCGCACGCGTTCCACTCGCCGCTGATGGAGCCGATGCTGGAGGAGTTCCGGGCCGTGGTCCGGGGCCTTTCCTTCGCCGAGCCCAAGGTCTCCGTGGTCTCCAACGTCACCGGCCGGATCGCCGCCGGCGAGGAGCTGCGCGACCCCGAGTACTGGGTGCGTCACGTCCGCCAGGCCGTGCGCTTCGCCGACGGCGTCCGCGCCCTCGAAGAGGCGGGCGTGACCCGCTTCCTGGAGCTGGGCCCGGACGGGATCCTCACCGGCATGGCCCAGGCCTGCCTGGCCGAGCCCGACGACGCCCTGCTCGTGCCCGCCCTGCGCAAGGGCCGTGACGAGGTCCGCACCTTCCTCGCCGCCGTCGCGGACGCCTACGTCAGCGGCTGGGGGCTCGACGGCGAAGGCCTCTTCCAGGGGTCCGGCGCCCGCCGCACCGACCTGCCGACGTACGCCTTCCAGCACGAGCGCTACTGGCTCGACGCGGCGCCCGCCGCGGTGGACGCCTCCGCCCTGGGCCTGCGCCCCACCGCGCACCCGTTGCTCGGTGCCGCCGTCGAACTCCCCGACTCCGACGGGGTGGTGCTCACCGGCCGGCTCTCCGTGGCCGCGCAGCCCTGGCTCGCCGACCACGCGGTGGCCGGCACCGTCCTGCTGCCGGGCGCCGCGTTCGTGGAGCTGGCCGTCCGGGCCGGTGACCAGGTCGGCTCCGGCCGCCTGGAGGAGCTGACGCTGACCGCCCCGCTGGTCCTGCCCGAACAGGGCGCGGTCCAGGTCCAGGTGGCCGTCGGCGCGCCGGACGAGGACGGGCAGCGGCCGGTCCGCGTGCACGCGCGGCCCGAGGGCGCCGGCCCGGACGGCGAGTGGACCGTTCACGCGAGCGGCGTCCTGCTGCCCGGCGACCAGTCGGCCGAGGAGGGCGCGGACCTGACGGTCTGGCCGCCCGCGGGGGCCGAGGAGCTCCCCGCGGCGGACGCCTACGACGAACTGGCCGGGCAGGGCTACGGCTACGGCCCGGTCTTCCAGGGCCTGCGCAGGGCCTGGCGCAGCGGCGACGACGTCTTCGCGGAGGTGGAGCTGCCCGAGCAGGCCCACACGGACGGTGCGGCCTTCGGCCTGCACCCGGCCCTGCTCGACGCGGCCCTGCACGCCACGCTGCTGCCGGGTGCCGCCGCGGACGACGACGATCCGGCCTCGGGCCCGCGGCTCCCGTTCTCGTGGAACGGCGTGACGCTGTTCTCGGCGGGTGCCACGGCGCTGCGGGTCCGGCTGCGGGTCTCCGGGCCCGAGGTGGTCGCCGTCGACGCCGCCGACCCGTCCGGCGCGCCGGTCGTCTCGGTGCGCTCCCTGGTGGCCCGCGCCGTTCCGGCCGAGCAGCTCGCCCCGGCCGGGGACGCCGCCGGCGCGATGTACCGGATCTCGTGGCGGACGGCCGCCGCCCCCGCCACCGTCCCGGACCTCCGCTGGGCCGTCCTCGGCGCCGGCGAACCCGGTGCCGGGGCGCTCGGTGCCGGGGCCGGGGTCTGGGCCGACGCCGCCGAGCTGGTCCGGGCACTGGACGAGGGCGCCACCGCACCCGAGGTGATCGTCGTGCACGACCCGGCCACCGCTGCCGGCGAGCCGCGGGCCGTCGTCCGTCGCACCGCCGAGCTGCTCGGCCGGCTCCTCGCCGACGACCGGCTCGACGGCGCCCGCCTGGTCGTCCTCACCGGGGGCGCGGTCGCCGCCGCCGCCGGGGACGCCGTGCCGGACCTCGCCCACGCACCGCTGTGGGGCCTGCTGCGCTCGGTCCAGGAGGAGTACCCGGAGCGGCTGACCATCGTCGACGCCGACCCGGCGGACGGCTTCGGGCCGCTGCCCGCGGCCGTGGCCCTCGGCGCACCGGAGGTGGCGGTCCGCGACGGCTCGCTGCTGGTCCCGCGCCTGGTCCGGGCGGAACCGCCGGCGGCCGACGCGGCCACGGGCGACTCCGAGCCGGCCTTCGACCCCGACGGGACGGTGCTGATCACCGGCGGCACCGGCGGCCTGGGCACCGTCCTGGCCCGCCACCTGGTCTCCGGGCACGGCGTGCGGCACCTGCTGCTGCTCAGCCGACGCGGGGAGCGGGCGGCCGGGGTTCCGGCGCTCCGTGACGAACTGCTGGAGCTGGGCGCCAAGAGCGTCACCGTCCGGGCCTGCGACGTCACCGACCGGGCGGCCCTGGCCGAGGCGCTGGACGCCGTCCCCGACGCGCACCCGCTGTCCGGGGTCCTGCACACGGCGGGCGTCCTGGACGACGGCACCTTCGCGTCCCTGACACCGGAGCGCTACGACGCGGTGCTGCGGCCCAAGCTCGACGCCGCCGCCCTCCTGGACGAGCTGACGGCTGCTCACCCGGTCCGCACCTTCGTCCTCTTCTCCTCGCTGGCCGGCACCGTCGGCAGCGCCGGCCAGGCCAACTACGCCGCGGCCAACGCCTACCTGGACGCCCTCGCGCAGCACCGCAGGGCGGCCGGCCGCCCCGCGGTCTCGCTGGCCTGGGGCCTGTGGGAGTCGGGCGACGGCATGGGCGAGGGCCTGGGCGAGACCGACCGGGCGCGGATGTCGCGCTCGGGGGTCACCGCACTCACGGTGGCGGAGGGCCTCGCGCTCTTCGACGCGGCCCTGCGCTCCGACGACGCCGTGCTGCTCCCGGTCCGCCTCGACACGGCCCCGATCCGGGCGCGGGCCGCGGCGGAGGGCGTTCCGCACCTGCTGCGCGAACTGGTCCGGGTGCCGGTGCGGCGCGACCGCCGGGCGGCCGGGAGCGGCCGGCAGGGCGGGGCGGAGGACCTCGTCCAGCGGCTGTCGGCGCTCGACGGGGAGGAGCAGCTCGCACTGCTGCTCACCCTGGTCCGGACGCACGTCGCCGCGGTCCTCGGCCACGCGGGCCCGGAGGCGGTCGACGCCGAACGCGGCTTCTCCGAGCTGGGCTTCGACTCGCTGGCCGCGGTCGAACTCCGCAACCGCCTCGGGTCGGCCTGCGGGGTGCGGCTCCCGTCCACGCTGATCTACGACCAGCCGACCTCGGCCGCCGTCGCCGCGTACCTCCGTGGCGAACTGGTCGGGACGGCCGGCGCGCCCAGCCTGGAGGACGAGCTGGCCCGCCTGGAAGCCGTGCTCGGCGCCGCCACCCCCGACGGCGCCGAGCACTCCCGGATCGCCGCCCGCCTGCGGGCGCTGAGCGCCCGTTGGGCCGACGGTCCGGGGGCCGAGGAGAACGGGACGGAGCCCGCCGCGGAGGCCGCACTCGAAGCAGCCTCCGCCGAGGACCTGTTCGACATCCTCGACAACGAACTGGGCGTCTGACCGGGCGCCCTGCCGACCGAACCACCCGGGGAGAACGCGGGGGCCACCGGCCCCGGCGGGAACCACGAGGACCAGCCTCCCCGAGGCCGGGCCGGGCCGTCGCCCCCCACCGACGGTCCGACCCGGCCGGCCCGTGCCGCCGGAGCCTTCCCCCTGGGCTCCGGCGGCACGGGCCTTTTCACGTACCCGGGTCCGGTTGCCGGGTCGCCCGGGCCCGGTTGCCGGTTGGCGGGCCCGGGGCGGGAGTTCGGCCGGGGGAGGGGGCCGTCGCCGCCGGCCGTCCCCTTTATTCGTCCCCTTCACCCGTCACCTTCCACCCGGCCTTCCCTGACGGGCCGTCGCGGCCGGGACGCTGCACGGCCGGCCACCGCGCTCCACCGGGCGGCCCCACACCGTGCGCCCGCCGACCCGCCCGTCGTAGGGCAGCCCGGAAGCCCCGAGGCCTGGAAGCCCGAGGCCAACTGGCCCTGATGTCCGGAGCCCCGCCCCCGGCCGCCCCGGGGGCCCGCAGCCCCGCAGCCCCCGGAGCACGGGAAGCCCCCGCCCCCGACCTCCCCGCCCCCGGCCACCCCGGCCCCGGACGTCCCGGCCCCCCATAACAAGAAGCGTGTGCCGGACCAGGTTTCCCGGTCCGGCACACGCTTCGGTTGCCGCTGTCGTGCCGTTCACTCACCGCCGTTCGAAGGGGTTCTCCTCACCTCCCCGGCGGTGCCGCGCCCGGCTCAGGTCCGTGGCGCCGTAGGAGTCACCCGTGCCGTAGGAGTCGCCGGCGCCGTAGGTGCTCGGGGCGCCGTACTGGCCGGTGCGGTCCTGGCCGCCGAAGTAGTCCGTCTCCTTCGACGCCCCGTACCCGGCGGACCGGTCCTGGGAGGTGCCGTAGGTGTCGTAGCCGTACGGGTTCTGCGCGCCCTGGAAGGCGTGGACCGGCTGCGGCTCGGGCTCGTGCTGCACCGGGGCCTCGGTGGCCGCCGGCTCGTCGGACTTGGTCGGGATGGTCACCTTGCGCAGCAGCGTGAAGGCCAGCAGGGCCATCAGGACCAGCAGTCCGGCCGCGGTGAACATCGCCGTCTGGAGGCCGTGGGTGAAGGAGGTGCGGGCCGCGTCGGCGAGCGCCTCGCCCAGGTCCTTCGGCATCCGGGTGGTGACGTCGAGGGCGGTGCCGAGCGTGTCGCGGGCCGATGCGAGCGTCGCCGGGGCGACTCCCTCGGGGGCGTTGTCGGCGAGGTCGGCGCGGTACACGGCGGTGCCGACGCTGCCGAGGATGGAGATGCCGAGCGCCCCGCCGAACTCGGTGGCGATCTGGGAGAGGCCGGACACCGTGCCCGCCTTCTCCGGCGGCGCGGTGGAGATGATCATGTCGGAGGAGATGGTCAGGACGAGCGTGATGCCACCGGCCATGCCCGCGGTGCCGGCGACCAGCGCGGCGATGCCGGTGCCGCCGTCGACCTGGCCGAGGATCGTGAAGCCGACCGCACCGATCAGCAGCCCGATGCCGACGACGAACGCGGGTCGCACCTTGCGGACGAGGAGCGGTGCCAGCGAGGCGGCGGTCATCGCGGCGCCGGCCGCGGGGAGGGCGTACAGACCGGCGACGAAGGGCCGCACGCCGGCCACCATCTGGAGGTACTGGGTGGTGAAGAGGCTGGAGCCGACCATCGAGAAGACGCCGAGCGTGTTGGCGGCGATCGAGGCGGTGAAGGCGCGGCTGCGGAAGAGCTTGGTGTCCAGCATGGGCTCGGCGAGCATCCGCTGGCGGCGGAGGAAGACGTAACCGACCGTCAGGCCGATCACGATGGTGGCGATCGGCAGGGCACTCACGCCCTCACCGGCCATGTGCTGCACGCCGTAGATGGTGGGGAGCAGCGCGGCCAGCGAGAGGAACGAGCTGGTGAAGTCGAACTTGCCGGGGTTCGAGTCCTTGGACTCGGGGAGCATGAGCGGCGCGAGCACGACGAGCACCGCCATGACCGGCAGGTTCACCAGGAAGACGGCGCCCCACCAGAACTTCTCCAGGATCGCACCGCCCATGAGCGGTCCGAGCATGGCACCGCCGGCGAACGCCCCGGTCCAGACGGCGATGGCGGTCCGGCGCTGCTCCGCGTTGTGGAACATGTTGCGGATCAGCGAGAGCGTCGAGGGCATCAGCGTCGCGCCACCGACGCCGAGCAGCGCCCGGGTCAGGATGAGCATTTCCGCGCTGCTGGAGTAGGCGCCGAGCGCGGACGCGGTGCCGAAGGCGACCGCACCGAACATCAGCAGCTTCCGCCGGCCGATCCGGTCACCGAGCGTGCCCATCGTGAGCAGCAGCCCGGCCAGCATGAACGGGTAGATGTCGATGATCCACAGCAGCTCCGAGCTGCTCGGTTCCAACGAGCTGCTGATCATGGGCAGCGCGTAGGACAGGACGTGCATGTCAAGGGAGACGAGCAGGACGGGAAGGACGAGGACGGCAAGGCCGATCCACGCCTTCCGGTCGGCACGTTGCGTGTCGGCGTTCATGGTTGAAGCATACGTACGTCCTAGATGCTTGTCTAGTACGCCCGTCTAAGATGTACGAGCGTCTCTGACGAACGTATGTCGCAAACGGCGTTCCGTAGCTACGATGGGGATCGTGGGAAATCGTGAAGATCTGTTGGCTGGTGCCAAGAAATGCCTGCATGAGCGGGGTTACGCCCGGACCACCGCGCGCGACATCGTCGCCGCGTCGGGGGCCAACCTCGCCTCGATCGGGTACCACTTCGGCTCGAAGGAGGCGTTGCTCAGCGAGGCGGTGATCGAATCGTTCGAGGAGTGGGGTACCGAGCTCCGCAGAATCCTCGACGAGGCCACCGATCCCTCGATCGACACGGCCTGGCGGAGCGTCACGGAGTTCTTCGTCTCGCAGCGGCCGATGCTGCTCGCCAGCATCGAGGCGTTCGCCCAGGCCGACCGGGTACCGGGGCTGCGGGAGCAGCTCGCCCGCGCCTACGAGCGGGCCCGGCTCGCCCTGGCGGCGCCGCTCGGGCTGGACGAGATCGGCGAGGGCGACGAGAAGACGATGCGGCTGGTGGGGTCGTTCCACCTGGCGCTGGTCTCGGGCCTGGGCCTCCAGTGGCTGCTCGACCCGGAGGGGGCGCCGAACGGGGACGAGATCGCCCACGCCATGCGGGTGTTCGTCAACGCGGTCGACCATGCCGGGGCCGCCGCGGACGGCGCCCCGACGGAGGGTGGAGTGCCGGCGGCCACGACCGCCGACTGAGCCGGCGCGTCCGGCACCCCCTATGGGGCGTGGGGGGCTAACTCCACCCCTCATAGGGGGCTTTGGCAGGTTCTCGCGACTGCGGGCTCGCCCTAGCCTGGCACTGTTACCGACAGCGGTCGGCCGTGCGTGAGGAGCTACCGCTTCCGAAGGCCGGTTGCCGGGCACCGGCCAGCCAAGAGGAGCTTGCGTTGAGGGAGGACGAGGAGATGTGGACGCGGGTGCGACCCGTGTCCGGCGTGACCGGCTCCGTCGGGGCCGGGGGCACGCTCGAACTGCGCCGGGACGCCACCGGCGCGCGGTGGACCGGAGGGGCCTCCGCGGCGGCGATGTGGATCGCCCTGCAGCAACACGGGTGGCGCCTCGACGCCACCGCGATCGACCTGGGCCGGGCCTGGGGGATGGACCCGTTGCTGGTGCGGGTGGCACTCGGCCGGTGGGTGGACGAGCTCCTGGAGCAGGGCGTGGTCGAGGACGCCAGCGAGCCGTGCCTGCGCAACAACCCGCCCGGCGGCCTGTCCGAGCAGACCTGACGCTTCGCCACCCCTCACCACCCCTTCCGCCCGACCCGCCGTTCACCTGCCGCGCACCCCTTCCCGGGAGGCGGGCCCGGCGTTGCACGGGCCCTTTCCGCCGGACGGCGTGAGAAGGGCGTTTCCCGGGCCCGCGCACCCGTCGGCCGGTGGCCTCCGGGCAGGTGCCCGAGCCGCTCGGGCGGGCCGAGAAAATATGACCGGCTTGTATGCTCCGAACGGGGCTCCTGTGATCGCGGGGGCTCCGGAGGGGGTGCGGGGGCGGTCTCAGGGGGCGTTCGTCGGTCATTACGACCTTCGTATGTGCAACCCGGGGGCACTTCAGGCCGTCTCTCTGTGTGTAGCGCGCCCCTGAGGACGGGCGCCGCGTCCGCCGGTGAAAGGTACACGGATGTCAGGTCAGTGGGGCGAGGGCCCGGCTCGTGGTGACGACGCGCCCGGTGCGCTCACGACCGACGACGGCGGCGGGGTGCCGCAGCCACGGACCGGCGGGCGGGCCGAGGCCCGGCGCGCGGCCCAGGGCAAGGGCGCACCGGGCAAGGGCGGCGAGGCGGCCCCCGAGGCGTCGGCGGCCGGCGGGCGCGCGGCGGCCCGCAACAGCCGCAAGCCCAAGAAGAACGTGAAGAAGATCGTCGCCTGGTCGGCGGCCGGTGTGCTCGTGCTGATAGCCGGTGCGGGCGGCGCGATCTACCTCAAGCTGAACGGCAACATCAAGTCCTTCGACGCGGACGCCATCGCCACCGACCGCCCGCCGGAGGCCCAGGCCGACGCGGACGGCAACAAGCCGGTCAACGTGCTGCTGATCGGCTCCGACAGCCGGGGCAAGAACAACTCCGACCTCGGTGGCGGCGAGGACGGCGGCGCCCGCTCGGACACCACGATCCTGCTGCACGTCTACGCCGACCACAAGCACGCCGTCGGCATCTCGATCCCGCGCAACGCCAAAGTGGCGATCCCGTCCTGCAAGCTGCCGAACGGCAAGTGGAGCAAGGGGACGTCCAGCGACCTCTTCAACGCGGCGTTCTCCACCGGCGGGACCGACGACGGCAACCCGGCCTGCACCCAGAACACCGTCGAGAAGCTCACCGGCATCCGGGTCGACCACACCATCGTGGTGGACTTCCAGGGCTTCTCCGCGATGACCTCGGCGGTCCACGGGGTGGACATCTGCCTGCCGAAGCCGATCTACGAGGGCGAGATCAACCCCAAGCTCGGCAGGAAGGGCAATGTCGTCCTGCCGCAGGGCAAGCAGAAGGTGGAGGGCCAGAAGGCGCTCGACTACGTGCGGCTGCGCCACGGCATCGGCGACGGCTCCGACATCGGCCGGATGAAGCGCCAGCAGGCCTTCCTCGGCTCGCTCGCCTCCAACATCAAGGGCCAGGGCCTCAACCCCACCACCCTGCTGCCGCTCGCGGACGCCGCCACCAAGTCGATGGTCGTCGACCCCGGTCTCAGCTCCGCCGACAAGCTGCTCTCCTTCGGCCTCTCGCTGAAGAACATCGACATGCACGACCTCAAGTTCGTGACGGTGCCCTGGCGCTACCGCACCCAGGACCAGGACCTCGACATCATCGAGTCCGACGCCAAGAAGCTCTGGGACACGATCAAGGCCGACCGGACCCTCGACGGCCAGAACGCCACCGGCGAGCAGCCGGCCGAGGCCACCGCGTCCGCCGCGCCGAGCGCGCCGGCCGCGACCACCACGGCGGCGCCCGCCCCCGACGCCGGCAACTCCGCCGTCAAGGTGGCCGTCTACAACGGGACCACCACCTCCGGGATGGACGGCAAGGCGGCCGAGCTGCTCAAGGGGGCCAAGTTCAACGCCACCAAGGCGGGCCCCGCGGCCAGCACCAAGCACGCGAAGACGGTCGTCGAGTACGGCTCCGGCCAGAAGGCCAACGCCGACAAGGTCGCCGAGCTCTTCCCCGGCGCGACCGTCGAGGCCGGCTCCTCGCCGGGCGTCATCGTGGTCGTCGGCAAGGACTTCGCGGCCGCCAACGGCGGCGGCGCGGCCTCCGCGGCCGGCTCGGCCGCCGCCGGCGCGCCGTCCACCCCGGCGGCGCCGGTCCCGCTGCCCACCAGCGTCACCGAGAACACCCGCTCGGCGGACGACGACATCTGCGCCGGCACCACCTACGGGAGCGGTGGATAACGCACGGTAGCGGCCGGCCCGGCCGCGCCGGGGCCCGGGATGTGCCGATCCCGGGCCCTGTGCCATGGTGGCCGGAGGGGGACCGATCGGGGGGCGCAGGCCCGAAAGGCGGACCCCATGGCCGAGATCGCCCTGCAGCTCGACATCGCCGCACCCCGCGACGTCGTCCTCGCCGCGCTCAACACCCACGACGGGCTGGCCGGCTGGTGGACCACCGAGGTGGCCCGCGAGGGGGACGTGCTGCTCTTCGACTTCCCCGGCGTCCCGGAGCCGTTCCGGCTGCGCCGCGAGCGGGCCGACCGGGACCGGGTGGTCTGGACGAACGTCGGCACCTTCCCCCCGCACTGGGCCGGCACCTGGATCAGCTGGGACCTCGCCGGGCAGCCCGAGGCGCCCGAGCGCACCCGGCTGCTGTTCCGCCACGGCGGGTGGCAGCCCGGCACCGAGGACGGCGTTCCGATGGTGGCCGGCACATGGGCCGAGCTGCTGGTCCGGCTCAAGGACTACGCCCAGAGCGGCAAGATCCAGCCGTACTTCGTGAAGCCGACGCCGCACGACTCCTAAGGTCCGTCCCGGCCCGCGGGCGTCCGTCACCCGCCCGTCGCCCGGCGGGCGCCGTCCGGTGGCGGGAAGACGGGGGCGCGGCGATGGTGGGCGGTGTACCGCCGACCGGCCGTACCTCCGCCGTACCCGCGCGGCCCCCGCCGGGGCCGCTGCCGGGACCGGACGTGCGCCCGGCCCGCCCCGGCGGTGGACGACCGCTCCTGGAGGCCCAGCAATGCCCGCAGTGAACGCTCCGTACAAGCCCGGCACCCCGTGCTGGGTCGACCTGATGGCGAGCGACCAGCAGGCCGCGATCGACTTCTACCGTGACCTCTTCGGCTGGCAGGGCGAGATCGGCCCGCCCGAGTTCGGCGGCTACGCCATGTGCCTGCTGAACGGCAAGCCGGTCGCAGGGATCATGGCGCAGGCGGCCCCCGAGGGCCAGCCCGTCCCGCCGGTCGGCTGGACCACCTACCTGGCCTCGGACGACGCCGACGCCACCGGCCGGGCGATCGCCGAGAGCGGCGGCACGATCCTCTACCCGGTGATGGACGTCGGCACCGTCGGCCGGATGCTGGTCGCCGCCGACCCGGCCGGTGCGGTGTTCGGCGTCTGGCAGAAGGTCGACTTCATCGGCGCCGGCGTCGTCAACGAGCCGGGCTCGCTGGTCTGGAGCGAGCTCAACACCACCGACCCCGACGCGGTCGGGACGTTCTACCAGCGGGCGCTGGGCCTGCGCGCGGCGACGATGGAGGGCGCGGAGGGCTACTACTCGCTCAGCGTCGACGACCGGGCGGTGGCCGGCATGCAGAAGGTGGCCGACTACCTCGCGCCCGGCACGCCCCCGCACTGGATGACCTACTTCTCGGTGGACGACACCGACTCCACCGTGGACGCCCTGGTCAAGGCCGGCGGCTCGGTGATCCAGCCGCCGTTCGACATGCCGGCCGGCCGGATGGCGGTCGTCACCGACCCGCAGGGCGCCGTCTTCGCACTGATCGCCTCGCCCGGCACGCCGTAGCGCGCCACCGTCCCCGGAGCCGTCCGGCCCGGCCCGGGAAGCCGCCCGATCCCGCGACGCGCCGCGGGGAATGGGCGGCTTCCCCGTGTCTGCGGGTGAGACTGCACCCATGCTGGGGCTACCGGACGACATCCGCGCTTTCCTCTTCGACCTCGACGGGGTGCTCACCCAGACCGCCAAGGTGCACGCCGCGGCCTGGAAGGACACCTTCGACGCCTTCCTGCGCACCGAATCGGCCCGCACCGGTGGGCAGTTCGTCCCCTTCGACGCCGTCGACGACTACGACGTCTACGTCGACGGCCGCCCGCGACTCGACGGCACCCGCGCCTTCCTGGGCAGCCGCGGCATCGACCTGCCCGAGGGCACCGACGCCGACCCGCCCGGCGCCCGCACCGTGCACGGGATCAGCCTGGCCAAGAACGACACCGTGCTGCGGATGATCCGCGAGCAGGGCGTCCAGCCGTACGAGGGCTCGGTCGCGTACGTGCACCGGCTGCGGGAGCTCGGGCTGCCCAGCGCGGTGGTCTCCTCCAGCGCCAACTGCCGGGACGTGCTGCGCGCCGCCGGCATCGAGGAACTGTTCGACGTGATCGTGGACGGCGTGGTCGCCCGGCGCGAGGGCCTGCCCGGCAAGCCCGCGCCCGACACCTACCTGGCCGCCGCCCGGGCGCTGGGCGTCGAACCCGCGCACGCCGCCGTCTTCGAGGACGCGCTCGCCGGGGTCGCCTCCGGCCGGGCCGGAGGCTTCGGCGCCGTGGTGGGCGTGAACCGCACCGGCCAGGCCGACGAACTGCGCCGCGACGGCGCCACCGTGGTCGTCGACGACCTCGCCGACCTGCTGGAGGAGGGAACGGCATGACCAGCCTGGACAACTTCAGCGTCGACCCCTGGCAGATCGCCGAACAGGGCCTCGACCTGACCTCGATGGCCCGCGCCGAGTCCGTCTTCGCGCTCTCCAACGGCCACATCGGCCTGCGCGCCAACCTCGACGAGGGCGAGCCGCACGGGCTGCCCGGCACCTACCTCAACGGCGTGTTCGAGCTGCGCCCGCTGCCGTACGGCGAGGGCGGCTACGGCTACCCGGAGTCCAGCCAGAGCGTCATCAACGTGACCAACGGTAAGATCATCCGCCTGTTGGTGGACGACGAGCCCTTCGACCTGCGCTACGGCGAACTGATCAGCCACCGGCGCTGGTTGGACTTCCGTGACGGGCTGCTGCGGCGCGAGGCGGAGTGGACCTCCCCGGCCGGGCGGACGATCAGGGTGTGCTCGACCCGGCTGGTCTCGCTCACCCAGCGGGCCATCGCCGCCGTCGAGTACACCGTGGAGGCGGTGGACGGGCCGGTGCGGATCGTCCTCCAGTCGGAGCTGGTCGCCAACGAGCAGCTGCCCGGCGGCCCCGAGGGCGACCCGCGGGCGGCCGCCGTGCTGGAGGCCCCGCTCCTCGCCGAGGTGCACCACGCCGGCGGCAGCAAGGCCGTCCTGGTGCACCGCACCCGGTACAGCGGCATCCGGGTGGCCGCCGGGATGGACCACGTCATCGAGGGTCCGGAGCGGCTGGACACCGTCGCCGAGGCCGAGGCCGACCACTGCCGGATCAGCGTCACCACCGTGCTCGAACCCGGCGTGCGGCTGCGGCTGGTCAAGTTCATGTCCTACGGCTGGTCCGCGACCCGCTCACTGCCCGCCGTCCGGGACCAGGTCGAGGCCGCGCTGACCGCCGCCCGGTACACCGGCTGGGACGGCCTGGTGGCCGAACAGGCCGGGTTCCTCAAGGAGTTCTGGGAGACCAGCGACGTCGAGATCGAGGGCGACGTCGAACTCCAGCAGGCTGTTCGGTTCGCCGTCTTCCACGTGCTCCAGGGGGGCGCCCGGAGTGAGGAACGGGCCATCCCCGCCAAGGGGTTGACCGGTCCCGGGTACGACGGGCACAGCTTCTGGGACACCGAGACCTACGTCCTTCCCGTGCTCACCTACTGCCTGCCCTCCGCCGTCAACCAGGCACTGCGCTGGCGCCACACCACGCTCCCGCTCGCCCGCGAGCGGGCCGGTCAACTCGGGCTCGCCGGAGCGGTGTTCCCGTGGCGGACGATCCGCGGCGAGGAGTGCTCCGGCTACTGGCCGGCCGGCACCGCGGCGTTCCACATCGGCGCCGACATCGCCGCCGCCGTCGCCCGCTACGTCCGGGCCACCGGCGACGTCGAGTTCGAGCGCGAGTACGGGCTGGCGCTGCTGGTCGAGACCGCCCGGATGTGGCGCTCGCTCGGCCACCACGACGCCGTCGGCAAGTTCCGCATCGAGGGCGTCACCGGGCCGGACGAGTACAGCGCCGTCGCCGACAACAACGTCTTCACCAACCTGATGGCGCAGAGCAACCTGCGCGCCGCCGCCGAGGCCGCCGGCCGGCACCCGCGCGAGGCCACCGCCCTCGGCGTCGACACCGAGGAGACCGCCGCCTGGCGGGACGCCGCCACCGCGATGTTCGTCCCCTACGACGAGAACCTCGGCGTCCACCCGCAGGCCGACGGCTTCACCGACCACCAGCTCTGGGACTTCGAGCGCACCCCGCCGGAGAACTACCCGTTGCTGCTCCACTACCCGTACTTCGACCTGTACCGGAAGCAGGTGGTCAAGCAGGCCGACCTGGTGCTCGCCATGCAGGTCCGCGGGGACGCCTTCACCGACGAGCAGAAGGCCCGCAACTTCGCCTACTACGAGCGGCTGACCGTCCGCGACTCCTCGCTCTCGGCCTGCACCCAGGCGGTGATCGCCGCCGAGGTGGGCCAGCTGGACCTCGCGTACGACTACACCGCCGAAGCGGCCCTGATGGACCTGCACGACCTCGGCGGCAACACCAGCGACGGCCTGCACATGGCCTCGCTCGCCGGCGCCTGCATCGCCCTGGTGGCCGGGTTCGGCGGGCTCCGCGACCAGGGCGAGACGCTCTCCTTCCGGCCCCGGCTGCCGTCCGGACTGATGAAGCTCGGCTTCTCGCTGATGGTGCGCGGCCAGCTGCTCGGCGTCCGGATCACCCACGACGGGACGACGTACACGCTGCGCCGCGGCGATGTGATCCACCTGCGGCACGACGGCGAGGCGGTCCAGGTGAAGGCGGGCCGGCCGGTCACCCTTCCGACCACCGTGCCGCCCGTCCAGGAGCGGTGCAGCCAGCCCCCGGGCCGCGAGCCCGCCCGCCGTCAGCCCCAGGCCGGCGTGGCCGCGGGCACCCTGGGCACGGGCCCGGGCACGGAGCACCTCGCGGCGGAGTAGCGGCCAGGCGCCCCCAGGCCCCGGGGGCGCCGCGTCCGCCGACCACTCCTTCGGCCGGCCGTCACCCCTTCGGCCGGTCCCCGCATGCGCCGCCCTCCCGCGCGCAGGAGGGTGCTGGTGTCCTGTGGCAACCGGCGGCCGGTGAAGGAGTGCCCCCCGTGGTGAGTGTGGCCGAGCAGATGGTCGAGGTGCTCCGGCAGGCCGGGGTGGAGCGGGTGTACGGGGTGGTCGGTGACAGCCTCAACCCGGTCGTGGACGCGATCCGCCGGGCCGACGGGATCAGCTGGGTGCACGTCCGCAACGAGGAGGCCGGGGCCTTCGCCGCGGCCGCCGAGGCCGAGCTCAGCGGCCGCCTGGCGGTCTGCGCGGGCTCCTGCGGCCCCGGCAACACGCACCTGATCCAGGGGCTGTACGACGCCCAGCGCAGCGGCCTGCCGGTGCTCGCACTGGCCTCGCACATCCCGTCCGCGCAGATCGGCACCGGCTTCTTCCAGGAGACCCACCCCGAGCGGGTGTTCACCGACTGCAGCAGCTGGTGCGAGACGGTCTCCACCCCGGCCCAGATGCCCCGCCTGGTCCGGGTGGCGATCCAGCACGCGCTGGGCGCCAGGGGCGTCTCCGTGCTCGCCTTCCCGGGCGACGTCGCCGCGCTGGGCGCCGACGGGCCGACCGGCACCAGCCACTTCCTCACCGAGCAGGCGGTCGCCGCGCCGCCCTGGTCCCAGGTGCAGGCGCTCGCCCGGGCGCTCAACGAGGCCCGCACGGTGGCCCTGTTCTGCGGTGCGGGTGTGCGCGGGGCACATGCGGAGGTGCTGGAGGTCGCGCAGGCCCTGCACGCGCCGGTCGGGCACTCCCTGCGCGGCAAGGAGTGGATCCAGTACGACAACCCGTACGACGTCGGCATGAGCGGCCTGCTGGGCTACGGCGCCTGCCACGAGGCGCTCTTCGCGGCCGACGTGGTGCTGCTGCTCGGCACCGACTTCCCGTACGACTCCTTCCTGCCGCAGGCCCGCACGATCCAGGTGGACCACGACGCCACCCGGCTCGGCCGCCGCACCCCCCTCGAACTCGCCGTGCACGGCGACGTCTCGGCCACCCTGCGCGCCGTCCTGCCGCTGCTGGAGCCGAAGGACCCGCACGACCGGGCGTTCCTGGACGAGATGCTGAACAAGCACTGCCGGGCCCTGGAGGACGTGGTCGGCGCCTACACCCGGGACATCGAGAAGCACCTGCCGATCCACCCCGAGTACGTGGCCTCGGTGCTGGACGAGGTGGCCGCCGACGACGCGGTGTTCACCGTGGACACCGGCATGAACAACGTCTGGGCCGCGCGCTACCTCCAGCCGAACGGCCGCCGCCGGGTGGTCGGCTCGTTCCTGCACGGCTCGATGGCCAACGCGCTGCCGCACGCGATCGGTGCCCAACTGGCCTGCCCTGGGCGGCAGGTGGTGGCGATGGCGGGTGACGGCGGGCTGTCGATGCTGCTCGGCGAACTGCTCACGGTCGCGAAGCACCGGCTCCCGGTGAAGACGGTGGTGTTCAACAACGGCGCGCTCGGCATGATCAAGCTGGAGATGCTGGTCTCCGGCTACCCGGAGTCGGAGATCGACAACGGCGACGTGGACTACGCCGGGATCGCCCGGGCGATGGGCGTCCCGGCGAAGCGGGTCACCGATCCGGCGCGGGTGCGGGAGGTGCTGGCGGAGGCGCTGGAGCGGCCCGGTCCGGCGCTGGTGGACGTGGTCACCGACCCGAACGCGCTCTCGATCCCGCCGCACATCACCGCGGCCCAGCTGAAGGGTTTCGCCCTGGCGGCGGGGCGGACGGTGCTCTCGGGCGGGGTCGGGCGCATGATCGACCTGGCCCGGAGCAACCTGCGGCACATCCCCCGGCCGTGAGCCCCTGCGGGCAGTTTGCCTCTGAGGCAAATTTCTTGCCCCTGCGGCACGTGGGGTGTCCACTGGTCACATGACCACCAGCCCACCCGGCCCCTCCGCCACCGGCGACCAGCTCGACGACCAGGAGGTCGCCGGCCTCGCCGCGAGGCTGCGCGAGCACCGGCTCGGCAGCCGCCTCACGCTGGAGGTCGCCGCCGCCCGGGTCGGTCTCTCCCCAGCCTATCTGTCCCGGCTGGAGACCGGCCGCCGGCAGCCCTCGCTGCCCGTCCTGCTGGGCCTCGCCCGCGCCTACGGCACCTCCGTCTCCGGCCTCCTCGGCGAGGCCATGGTGGAGCCGGACCCGGTGGTGCGCGGCGGCGCGATCGAACCCGGCCGCGCGGGCGGCTGGGGCTACCGCCGGGCCGGTGCACCCGGACGGGCGATGCAGGCACTGCGCGTGCACGTTCCCCCGGGAGTGCAGGACGCGGTGGTCCGGGTCCACCCGGGCGAGGAGTGGCTCTACGTCCTCCAGGGCCGGCTGAGGCTGACCCTCGGCGACCGCGTCCACCTCCTCGCGGAGGGCGACTCCGCGCACTTCGACTCGCTCACCCCGCACTGCATCGCCGCCGACTCGGCGGACGGGGTGGAGCTGCTCTTCGTCCACACCCTGCTGCAGAGCCCCGGTGGCGAACTCTGTCTCGGCGGCGGCCCTGCCGCACCCCACTGACCGCACGTCAGAACTCCCGGAGGAGATCTCCCATGGCTGATCCCGCCACCATCCCCGCCACCATCCCCGCGGCCGTTCCCGGCGCCTCCGGCGAGGCCCGTGCCGCCGACGCCCCGAAGACCATCGACGCCGGCAAGTGGGCCAACCGCCGGGTCGGCATCCGGGTGCTGATCTACATGGTCGCCACCCACGGCTTCGCGGGCTTCATCATGCTGCTCTTCGAGCTGGGCAACCGCAACAAGTAGCCCTTCCGGCAGGCCTGTTCGGGCCCCGCTGGACGCCGCCCGCGGCCCGTCACCGCTCCCGCAGCAGCTCGCAGAGCGCGTCCAGGGCGGCGGGGAAGGTGCGGTCGGGCGGGGTCCCGTAGCCGACCACGAGGGCGGGCGGGGCGTCCGGGGCGAGACCGGGCTCCGCGAGGTGCCAGGTGAGGCCGCTGAGGACCAGTCCGGCCGCCTCCGCGCGGGCCAGCAGCTCCGCCTCCGGCGGTGCGCCGGGCGGTAGTTGCAGCACGGCGTGCAGGCCCGCGGCGATGCCCGTCACCCGGACGTGCGGGGCCCGTTCGGCGAGCGCCTCGACGAGCCGGTCGCGGCGGCGGCGGTAGTGCAGCCGGGAGCGGCGCACGTGCCGGTCGTAGGTGCCGGAGGTGATCAGCTCGGCGAGCGTGAGCTGGTCGAGCACCGGTGACATGGTGTCGGCCAGCTGCTTCAGCCGGGCCACCGGCTCGACCAGTGCGTCCGGCAGCGCCAGCCAGGCCAGTCGCAGACCGGGGGCGAGGCTCTTGGCGGCGGTGCCCGCGTACACCACCCGCTCGGGGTCGAGCGCCTGCATCGCGCCCAGCGGCTGGCGGTCGTAGCGGAACTCGCCGTCGTAGTCGTCCTCGATCACGTACGCGTCGTGCTCGCGCGCCCAGGTGACGGCGGCGGCCCGGCGTTCGGCGGCCAGCGCCACCCCGGTCGGGTACTGGTGGGCGGGAGTGAGCAGCACGGCCGCGTCCCGCCGCCCGTGCAGCAGGTCGGTGCGGGCGCCGGACCCGTCCAACGGCAGCGGGGCGGGGGTGAGTCCGGCGGCCCGGACGATCTCGCGCTGCGGCGGCAGTCCGTAGCCCTCGACGGCCAGCGAGCGGGCACGGGCTCCGCGCAGGGCGCCGCAGAGCAGGCCGAGCCCCTGCGAGAACCCGGCGCAGACCAGCAGGTGGTCGGGGTCGGTGCGGACCCCGCGCACCCGGGCCAGGTAGTCGGTGAGCGCCTGTCGCAGCTCGATCCGCCCCAGCGGGTCGCCGTAGTCGAACGCCTCGTGCGGCGCGGTGGCGAGCGCACGCCGGGCGGCGGACAGCCAGGCGCTGCGCGGGAAGAGCGAGACGTCCGGCCGTCCCGGCATCAGGTCGTACCGGCCGGTGCGGCGGCCGCGCGGCTGCCCGGCCGCCCGCCGGGCCGGGCGCGGCGTCGTCCGCTCGGCCACCGTGGTGCCGGAGCCCTGCCGCGAGGTGAGCCACCCCTCGGCGGTGAGCTGCCCGTACGCCTCGACCACGGTGTTGCGGGCGATCCCGAGGTCCTCGCCGAGTGCGCGGGAGGACGGAAGCCTCGTCCCGGGCGCCAGCCGGCCGTCCTGCACCGCCTCCCGCAGTGCGTCCTCCAGCGCCGCCCGGACCCCGGCGCCGGCGGCCCGGCGTCCGGTGAGGTCCAGGTGCAGGTCGCCGCCGAAGGCGGTCCACGCGGTGGTGCGGGTGCTGGCCCGGGAGGGGGTCATGGGCTGAGGGCCGTTCCGTGCGTTCCGTTGCCGAGTCCGTGGGGTGATTATCGCCTTACGGCCACGGCGCGGTTCGCAGCGAGCAGTTCGCGGTTCGCGGCCCGCGGCTCAGCCGTGGTCGCCGAGGGAGAGCAGGAGCTTGCGCAGCACGCCGGTGAGGAGCTCCCGCTCCTCCGGGGTCAGGGCCTCGATGAGGCTCAGCTCGTTGGCGAGGTGTCCCTCGATGAGGCCGTCGGCCAGGCGGCGGCCCTCGTCGGTGAGGCTCGTGCGGACGAGGCGGCGGTTGTCGGGGTCGGTGGCGCGGGTGACGAGCCCCTTGGCGGCGAGCCGGTCGATCCGGTTGGTCAGGGCGCCCGGGCTGATCATCGCGGCTCCGGCCAGGTCGCCCATCCGGAGGGTGCTGCTGTCACCGGCCCGCAGCAGGGTCGCGAGGACGTCGTACTCCCAGGACTCCAGGCCGTTGGCCTCGAAGTAGTCCTTGATCCCCTGCTCCAGGAGCCGGGACGCACGGAAGATCCGGACCACCACGCCGATCGGCGAAGTGTCCAGGTCGGGCCGGATGGCCTGCCACCGCTCGATGACCTCGTCCACCGCATCGTTCACGCCGTCAGGCTAGCAGAAGCTTCGACGTTGAACTGTTTGACATCGATGCTGGCCGGGCCTACCGTTCATCACGGCGATCACTTCGACGTCAAAATATTCGCCATTGAAGGGTTGGCTCGGGTCCCGGGCCACCGCCATGGCGATTCAGGGGAGAGGGAGCACGACATGCACTACGTGGTCATCACCAGGAGCGACAGCACCCCGGACAGCGACCTGGGCCACTACCTGGCCAACGTCGGCGCGACCATGGAGCCCTACGGCGGCCGCCTCCTGGCCTTCGACGCGCCGCAGCGACTGGAGGGCGCCGGGGGCTTCACCAGGACGGCCGTCCTGGAGTTCCCGACCGGGGAGGCGGCCCGCGGCTGGTACTCCTCGGCGGCCTACCAGGAGATCGCGGCCTGGCGCATCGCGACGATGGGCAGGCAGGTCGACATCAACCTCGTGAGCGGCGTGCCGGCCTAGGTGAATCCGCGCCCGGCACCAAGGTGACGGACGCTCAGGGCCCTTTCCCCGAAGGACCGGAGGCGGTGGGAGGGCACCCCGCATCGGGCCGGGTGCCGCGCGGGCCCGGCCGGTTATCGTCCTTCCAAGGCACCGACGGATCAGAGCGCGGGGATGTGACGGGTGAGCGGGGACGATTTTCAGGCGCGGGAGTTCGAGGGGCACCGGCCCCAACTGCGGGCGGTCGCCTACCGGATGCTGGGCTCGCTGAGTGAGGCCGAGGACGCCGTGCAGGAGGCCTGGCTGCGGCTCAGCCGGACCGACACCACCGAGGTGGAGAACCTGGGCGCCTGGCTGACCACGGTGACCGGCCGGATCTGCCTGGACCTGCTGCGCTCGCGCACGGCCCGGCGCGAGGACCCGCTCCAGGGCCAGGACGGGCGGGAGTTCCGGCTTCCCGACCCGGTCGTCGGCGCCTTCGGGGTCGCGGACCCCGAGCAGGAGATCCTGATGGCCGACTCGGTCGGCATCGCGCTGATGGTCGTCCTGGACACCCTCGCCCCGGCCGAGCGGCTCGCCTTCGTCCTGCACGACCTGTTCTCCGTGCCGTTCGACGAGATCGCGCCGATCCTCGGCCGCACCTCCGCCTCCACCCGGCAGCTCGCCAGCCGCGCCCGCCGCCGCGTCCAGGGCGCCGCGCCCGCCCCCGACACCGACCGGTCCCGGCGCCGCGAGGTGGTGGACGCCTTCCTCGCCGCCGCGCGCGCCGGGGACTTCGACGCGCTGCTCGCCGTCCTGGACCCCGACGTGGTGGCCCGCTCCGACGGCGGGACGCTGCGCCCCGGCCTGGTCCGCCGCGGCGCGGCCGACGTCGCCTCCCAGGCGGTCACCTTCGCCCGCTTCGCCCAGGACGGCCGACCGGTGCTCGTCAACGGCGCGCCCGGCATGCTCGCCCTCGCCGACGGCCGGCCGCTCTCGCTCATGGCGTTCACCATCCACGGCGGCCGGATCATCGCGCTGGACTTCCTCACCGACCCGGAGCGCCTGGCGCGGCTCGACCTGTCGGCCGTCCTGGACGGCTGAGCCCGGAGCGGCGGCGCGGCGGGCCGGTTGCCCGCCGCGCCCCGCCGCGGGCCGGGCCGACTTGCGCCGGGCCGGCGGGGGCGGCTTGCGCCGGGTCGGCGGGGGCGCCGATCATCTTCGAAAATCCTCCGCGGGGGATGTCGAGAACGCGGGGGCGGCTCCGACTGAAGGGTGACAGCGCGCCGACGGGGCGCGCGGGACGGGGAGGACACCCGGGATGAAGTACATCGCGATGATCTACGGCAACCAGGCCAAGTGGGACGCGTTCCCGGCCGAGGCCTGGCCCGAGGCGATCGCCAGGCAGGACGCGTTCAACCGGAAGTACCGCGAGAGCGGCGAGCTGATCGGCGCCTACGGCCTGGCCGACGCGGCCGCCGCCCAGCTGGTGCGCCGTCAGGACGGCCTCCCGGCGGTCACCGACGGCCCGTACCTGGAGACCAAGGAGTACCTCGCCAGCTTCTACCTGCTGGACTGCGAGAGCCTGGAGCGCGCCCAGCAGATCGCCGCCGACATGCCGTTCGCGGACGTCGAGCCGGTCGAACTCTGGCCGATCCTGCACGACGCCGCGGCGGACGTGTGACCGGTCTGCCCCACGCCGCCGAGGACCTGCTGCGCGAACTGGCGCCGCAGGTACTCGGCGCGCTCGTCCGCCGGTACGGCGTCTTCGACGCGTGCGAGGACGCCGTGCAGGAGGCGCTGCTCGCCGCCGCCCTCCAGTGGCCCGGGACCGGCGTGCCGGAGAACCCGCGCGGCTGGCTGCTCACCGTGGCCTCCCGCCGCCTGGTCGACCAGGTGCGCAGCGAGACCGCCCGCCGCCGCCGCGAGGACGCCCTCGCCCTCGCCACCCCGCGGTCCGCGCTGCTCGCCCACGCCGCCGACGCCCGTCCGGACACGGACCGGGACGACTCGCTCGCGCTGCTCTTCCTCTGCTGCCACCCGGCCCTCTCGGCCCCCAGCCGGATCGCGCTGACCCTGCGCGCGGTCGGCGGCCTGACGACCGCGCAGATCGCCGCCGCCTTCCTGGTCCCCGAGGCGACGATGGCCCAGCGGATCAGCCGGGCCAAGCAGACCCTCAAGGGCCTGCCGCCGGCCGCCCCCGGGGGCCCGGAGCGCGCCGGGCGCCTGGCCGAGGTCCGGCAGGTGCTCTACCTGGTCTTCAACGAGGGCTACACGGCGAGCGACGGGGACGGCCTCACCGCGCCCGGGCTCTCCACCGAGGCGATCCGCCTCACCCGGCTGCTCCTGCGCCTGGAACCCGGGGACGCCGAGACGGCCGGCCTGCTCGCCCTGATGCTGCTCACCGAGGCCCGCCGCCCGGCCCGCACCGGCCCCGGCGGCGAGCTGGTGCCGCTGGCGGAGCAGGACCGCGGGCAGTGGGACGGCCGGCTCGTCGCCGAGGGTGTGGAGCTGATCAGCCGCACCCTGCCGCGCGGGCAGGCCGGCCCGTACCAGCTCCAGGCGGCCATCGCGGCGGTGCACGACGAGGCCGGGTCGGCGGAGGCCACCGACTGGCCGCAGGTCCTGGCCCTCTACGAGCTGCTGGAGCGGTTCGGGCCGAACCCGGTGGTGACCCTGAACCGCGCGGTCGCGGTGGGCATGGTGCACGGACCGGCGGCCGGGCTGGAGCTGCTGGCGACGCTGGACGGCGACAGGGCGATGGCCCGGAGCCACCGGCCGGCCGCCACCCGGGCCCACCTCCTGGAGCTGCTCGGCGACGGGCCCCGTGCTGTGGAGGCCTACCGGGAGGCGGCCCGCCGCACGACCAGCGCGCCCGAGCGCCGCCATCTGACGGAACGTGCAAGGCGGTTGGAGGCCACGGCATGAGGTTCGTCGTTCGTGAGGTCGTCCGGGACGGGGTGCGGCTCGTCTGCCGCGACTCGGGTGGTCCGGGCCCGGCGGTGCTGCTGCTGCACGGCCTGGCCGGCCACGCGGGGGAGTGGGACGCCGTCGCCGAGGTCCTGGGCGCCCGGTACCGGGTGGTCGCCGTCGACCAGCGCGGCCACGGCGCCAGCGAGCGGCACCCGCAGGACGTCTCCCGGGCCGCGTACGTCGCGGACGTGGTCGCCGTGATCGACGGACTCGGCCTGGACCGCCCGGTCCTGGTCGGTCAGTCCTACGGCGGCCATGCGGCGATGCTCACCGCCGCCGCGCACCCCGCGCTGGTGAGCCGTCTGGTCCTGGTCGAGGCGGGCCCCGCCGGCTCGGACCCGGAGACGTCGGCCGGGATCGCCGACTGGTTCGACACCTGGCCGGCGCCGTTCCCGTCGCGGAGGCCGCGGTGGAGTTCCTCGGCGGAGGCCCGGTCGGCGAGGGCTGGGCGGCCGGCCTGGAGGAACGGGACGGCGGCTGGTGGCCGCGCTTCGACAAGGAGGTGATGGTCGCCTCCCTGGCGGAGAACGTCCACCGCTCCTGGTGGGAGGAGTGGGCGCGGATCAGTTGTCCGACCCTGGCCGTGCTGGGGCAGTCCGGCATCATCGACGCCGAGCAGATCGGCCGGATGCTCGCCACCGGCGCGGAGGCCGTGGCGGTCAGCGTCCCCGGCACCGGTCACGACCTCCACCTCGAACGGCCCGCGGAGCTGGCCCGGTTGATCGGCGCGTTCCCCGGCCGCTGAGCCGGCCGGAAGGAGCTTGCCGGAAGGAGCTTGGCGGCGCCTGTCACATCGGGCCTCCGGGATCCGTCGGACCTGTGAAGGCACCGAAGGACCGAGAGGAACACCACGATGGAAGCCCAGCCCACCGCCCCCGCCACCGCCACGGCGACCACCAACGCCACCGCCGCCCCCGCCACGGCGACCACCCCCGGCTCGCGGATGTCCAACCCCGCGAAGCTCGTCCCCGAGCTGGGGGCCGTGGCCGGCGCCCTGTTCAAGGCCACCGGCAACGGTTCGGTGCCGAGGACCACGATCGACCTGGTCCAGCTGCGCGCCGGCCAGATCGTCGGAAACACCTATCTGACGGTCATGCACACCCAGAGCCTCCGCGCGGCCGGCGAGTCCGAGCAGCGGATCACGGCGGTGGCGTCCTGGCAGGACGCCCCGTGCTTCACCGAGGCCGAGGCGGTCGCGCTGGCCCTGGTGGAGGCGGTGCTCCAGCCGTCCCCGCACGGTGAGCGGGTCTCCGACGAGCTGTACGCCCGGGCGGCCGCGCACTACGACGAGACGGCCCTCGCGACGCTGGCGATCGCCATCGGCCAGGTCAACTTCTTCATCCCGCTGGCCCTGATCGGCAAGCCCCTCCCGGGCGTCAAGCCGTCCGAGCAGTGGACCTGACCGGACCTGACCCGGGCTCACCACGACCCCCGCCCCGCCGCCCCCCCGACCCCGGCAGCAGCACCGCCACCGTCACGACGTCGGTGGTCCGGATCAACGCAGCGGCGGTGCCACCGACTTGGTGGTACCGCCGCTGGGCCGGCCCGGCCGGCTTCCTCGCGCAGGAGACGATGTCACCGCGCCTGGGCGTACAGCTCCTCGACGAGCCGGGCGACGGCCTCGGGCTCGCGCAGGGTCGGGTAGTGGTCGGACTTCGCCAGCCGGACGAGCCGGCAGCCGGGGATCCGGGCCGCCATCTGCTCGTTGCAGGCCACGACCTGCGGACGGTCCTGCTCGCCCAGCGCCAGCACGGTGGGCACGGCGATCTCCCCGAGCCGGTCGAAGGCCGGCGCGTCGGGCTGCTGGTGGCCGACGTTGCCGAACCAGGCGGGCAGCACGGCCCGCAGGTGCGCGGCGGCGACCGGATCGGCCTCGGGCGTGCCCCCGCCGACCCTCCCCCAGAGGCCCAGTCCGTGCCGGACGATGCCCTCCAGGTCGCCGGCCTCGGCCAGTCGCGCCACCTCCTGGTTCAGGTCCGACTCGTCGAAGTCGTACCCGGTGACCCCGGGGACGAACAGCGCGAGCCCTGCCACCCGCTCCGGGGCGTCCAGCGTCAGGCTGACCGAGGCGGCCCCGCCCATGCTGGAGCCGACCAGCACGGCACGGGCCAGCCCGAAGTGGTCGAGCACCGCGGCGAGGTCCGCGGACGGGGAGTAGGCGGCCGTGGGTGCGGGCGACCGCCCGTAGCCGCGGGCGTCGTAGCGGACCACCCGGTACCGCGTGGCGAGCGCCGCCAGCACCGGGTCCCAGATGGTCGAGTCACCGACGCCCGGGTGGACCAGGACCAGTGGCAGCCCGTCCCCTCCCGAGTCCTCTGCCCAGAGTTCACCGTTGCCGACGGACACCATGGTTTCCATACCGACCAGTCTGGGCGCCCAGGCGGCCGTCGCAACGGAGGCGTCAGCCTTCGGCCGGAAATCGCCCCGAAAGGAACTGCTCGAAGGTGCCCTCGCCCACCGCCCGTTCCGGCGTCAGGTGCCCGCCGGCCCGCAGCGCGCGGTAGGACCGGCCGGCCAGCCGCACGTTGAGCAGCGGGCGTCGCCGTCCGGTCGCGCGCAGGTAGGCCCGGGCCAGCTCCGGGAACGGCCGGACCGCGGGGCCGCCCATGTCCGGCACCCTCCCGGCCGGCTCCCCGGCCGCGAGCCCGGCCAGCCGGGCGGCGACCTCCGCCACCTCGATCGGCTGGTCGGCGACCCCCGAGGGCAGCAGCATCACCGGCAGTTTGGCCGAGGCCTGCAGGAGCTCCAGGATCAGCTCGTGGAACTGCGTCGTGCGCAGCAGGGTCCAGCCGAGCCCGGACTCCTCGACCAGCTTCTCGACGGCCAGCTTGGCCCGGTAGTAGGCCAGCGGCACCCGGTCGACGCCGACGATCGAGATGTAGACCAGATGCCGTACGCCGGCCCGGCGGGCCGCCCCGATCAGGTGGCGGGCCGCCTGTTCGTCGCCGCCGCGCGGGGAGGTGGCGCAGTGCACGATCGTCTCGACGCCCGCCACGGCCTCGGCCAGCCCGGTGCCCTCGCGCAGGTCCACGGCGTACGGCTGGGAGTGCCGGCTCAGCACCCGCACCTCGTGCCCGTCCGCGCGCAGCCGTTCGGTGACGAGCCGGCCGAGAGTGCCGGTGCCGCCGGTCACCAGGATCGTGGTCATCGCGATTGCCGTCCCTTCGGTGGTGCGCGCTCCCGGTGGAGCGCGCGTCAACCGCTGAGAACCGACGAGCCCCCGGATTTGTGACAAGGGCCCCGGGGCGGCTCCCGGCGGCGGTTCACGTCCGGGGCGCCGAGGCGGCGAGCTGACGGCCTGCGTAGGCGAGTTTCTCCGGGTTCAGAACGACCCGGACCTCGGCTATGACGCCGTCCCGCGGGTCGAAGGACGCGACGGAGACCAGCTGCCCGTCCGCGTGCATCACCAGCGCCGCCGCACCGTTGACCTCGGCGATCGTGAACTCCCAGCCCCCGCCGAACCGTTCGCTGGTGCCCAGCAGGAAGCGCAGCACCTTCTCGCGGCCGATGACGGGGCGCCGGGCCGAGGTGATCCTCCCGCCGCCGTCGCTCCACCAGACGATGTCGTGGGCGAGCAGCCGCTCCAGACCGGCGAGGTCGCCCTCGCGGGCCGCCGTGACGAAGGAGGCGACGAGCCTGCGCCGCTCCTCGGCTGCGGGGGCGAACCGGGCCTCGGGCGTCGCCACCCGCTGGACCGCCCGGCGGTACAGCTGGCGGCAGTTGGCCTCGCCCAGGTCGAGCACCCCGGCGATGTCCCGGTGGCTGTAGCCGAACGCCTCGCGCAGCACGTAGACCGCCCGCTCGGTCGGCGTGAGCCGCTCCAGCAGTACCAGCAGCGCCGTCGACACGGCGTCCCGCTGCTCGGCGGACTCCAGGGGGCCGAGGGTGCCGTCCTCGGTGAGCACCGGTTCCGGCAGCCACGGCCCCGGGTACTGCTCGCGCTGCACCCGGGCCGAGGTGAGCCGGTTGACGCAGAGGTTGGTGACGACCTTGGCGAGCCAGGCCCCCGGGTGCCCGATCTCCGCACGCCGGGCGCCGCTCCAGCGCAGGTACGCGTCCTGCACCGCGTCCTCCGCCTCCTCGGCGGAGCCGAGCAGCCGGTAGGCCAGGCCGAACAGCCTGGGGCGGTGGGCGGTGAACTCCTCGGCGGTTCCTGATGTCACGCCCCAAGCCTGCCAGTCGGCCGGCCGCGCAGGACGCCGGACCCGGCCGGTGACCGAGGCGCGGGCCGGGCGGGGCCGTTCCGCAGGTGCCACCCGACAGTAGAGGAGAGTGCAGATTGAGTAGACGGCAGTAATGCCTAGACGCCGGAACTGTCGGTGTGTCAGGATCGCTCCTGCTGCCGGACAACGGGTCGGGCGGGCGGATCAGGGGGAGGAACCCGTGTCCCAGGAGAACCAGCCGCAGTTCGTGATGGTGCCGGTGCCGGCCGAGCACGTCACCAAGGTCTACGCCTTCCTTGCGGAGCTGGCCGCCGGCGAGGCCGCCACCACCGCCACCACCGCCACTCCCGCCGTCTCCCCGGCTCTGCCGGACGGCTCCGGAGAGCCGGCCCCGGCGGACGACGGCAAGCTGCCGGTCGTCGAGTGGACCGTCGAGGACTTCCGCCGGCTGATGATCGAGCCGCTGGGCTCGGTGCAGGCGGTCGCCCGGGTCCTCGACGTCCTGGCCGACCAGCCCGACACGAAGGTCAGCTACACGACCCTGGCCACCCGGCTGGGCATGGAGAAGAAGAACCTCCAGGGCAACCTGGCCGCCTTCACCCGTGCCGTGCACCGGCACTACGGGCGCCGGAACTGGCCGATGACCTGGGTGGAGTCGCTCACCGACGAGCCGGGCCTGAAGGTCGAGTTCTTCTACACGATGAGCGCGGGCACCGCCGGCCGCTGGCTCAAGGCCCGCGCGCAGGACTGAGGCGCGACCGGGTGAGTCGGCGCCGTCCGCTGGTTGTTCCGTCTACTGGTTGGCACCGCTTACTCCCCCCGTCTAGACGATCCGGCGCCAGGCGTCGTCGGCCGGGTCGCCCACCGGAGCCGGTCCGAAGTCGTACCGGACCCCCGTCGGGCCGAAGGCGAGCAGCGAGATCGAGGACGAGCCCCAGATCCGCCCGTCCCCGAAATCGCGCCGCTGGATCAGCGCCGCCGGGTCGTCCAGGGCGAGGCCGTCGCCGGAGACGATCGGCAGCCACGCGCCCCAGGCCTGCTCCGTCGTCCCCGCGTCCGGCAGCGGCAGCGGCCGCTCGGCGGCCCCGAAGCGGGCACGGAAGCGGGCGGCCCGGGCGGCCATCAGGGAGCGGACCAGCTCCGAGGTCGTGCGGTCCGCCGCCGCCCCCTCCAGCCCGTCGTTGAGCACGACGCTGAGGCCGGAGGGGAGTTCGCGCTCCTCCAGCCGGCTGCCGCCCCAGCTCAGCACCCGTGCGCCGTCGGACCGGGCCACGACCAGGTGGAACGGGTCGTAGCGGGTCAGGTCGAGGTGCCCGATCCCGCCGTCCCGGACGGCGGTCAGCGGCAGCTCGCCGCGGGAGAGCCGGCCCCGCGCCGGGGCCATGGCGCCGAAGCCGTTCAGCAGGCAGGCCGCGAGGGGATCGGCGCCCGGCTCGACCGCCAGCCAGGTGCCGCCCGCCGCGAGGTCCAGCCCGCCGACGACCGTGGGGCGCCCGGGCCAGTGGTGGTCCGGCGGCGACCAGCGCCGCCCGGCGTACTCGTCCCGGACGGACAGCAGCAGCACGGGCACCGCCGACGACGGTTCGATGCTGACGAACGCCGTACACACGCGCAGGGCCCCCTGACCTCGCCGAACGGGCGGCCGCGCACCACCCTGCCGCCGATCCTCGCACGGCCGTTCGGATTCCGGGAGGGCCCTGGCCCCGCTCCCCTCCCACCGCCATACTGGCCGCCGTGGACTTCACCTCCGGCGCCACCGTCGGCCCGCGGTTCGACCAGGGCGGGTACGACCTGGGCCTCGGCAACAACGTCTACGGGTTCCTTCCGTCGGCGGCGGGCGCCCCGGACGTGGCGCGGGCCTTCCGCGGGGCCGGCTGGCGGGTGCGCAGGTCCGGCTGGACCGAGTACGAGGTCGAGCACACCTATGCCCAGCTGGAGTTGCGCCCCGACACGCCCCTGCGGTTCGGGGGCGCGGTGGTGCCCGGACGGATCGGCGACCTGCTGTCCGCGTTCTCCGCGCTCGGACTGGCCCACGTCGTCGAGCTGTACGACGAGGACGGCGGCGAGACGGTGTACCGCTCCTGAGCCCCCGGGGGCCGGGCCCGAAGTGGCCCAGGATCTTCGGGCCCGAATGTGCCGGAGCCGGAGTCCACCACCGGCCTAGGGTTGCCGGTATGACCACGACGCACGACCACGCCACCGTTCCCGCCCCCGAGCAGCGGATCTCCCTCCCCGACCTCGCCCCCGACTTCTACCAGGCCATGATCGCGCTGGAGCGCGGTGCCCGGAAGGGCGTCGACCCGGTGCTCGCGGAGCTGGTCAAGGTGCACGCCTCGATGATCAACGGCTGCTCCTTCTGCATCGACATGCACTCCGCCGACGCGCTGAAGAACGGCGAGCAGAACCACCGCCTGCTCTCCCTCCCGGCCTGGCGGGAGACGTCGTGGTTCACCGCGCGGGAGCGCGCGGCGCTCGCGCTGACCGAGTCGGTCACCCTGCTCACCCAGGGGCACGTGCCGGACGCCGTCTACAACGAGGCCGCCGAGCACTTCGAGCAGGCCGAACTGGCGCAGCTGATCGCGCTGATCATCACCATCAACGCCTGGAACCGGATCGGCGTGACCTCCCGCCTCAGCCCGGCCGCGAAGTAGGGTCGCCGACATGACGGACACTCGGCTCCAGCAGCAGAAGGCCCGCGCCCTGCGCGAACTCCACCGTCCCGGCGATCCGTTGGTACTCGCCAACGTCTGGGACGCGGCCGGTGCGCGGCTGGTCGCCGCGGCCGGCGCACCGGCCGTCGCGACGGCCAGTGCCAGCGTCTCCTGGACGCTCGGGAGCGCGGACGGGGACGCGGCCGACCGTGACGAGGTGCTCGCCCAGACCGCGCTGGTGGTCCGCGCGGTCGGCCTGCCGGTCACGGCGGACCTGGAGAGCGGCTTCGGTGCCACCGCGGCCGAGGTCGGCCGGACGGTGGAGGCCCTGCTCGCCACCGGCGCGGTCGGAGTGAACCTGGAGGACGCGGCCCGGCCCGCCGCCGAGGCGGCCGAGCGGATCGCGGCGGCCCGGGCGGCGGCGGACGCGGCCGGCATCGGGCTCTTCGTCAACGGCCGCACCGACGTCTTCCTCCACGGGATCGGCGACCCGGCCGGCCGCCTGGACGAGGCGGTCGACCGCCTGCGCGCGTACGTCGAGGCGGGCGCGGACGGCGTGTTCGTCCCCGGTGTGGCCGACCCGGAGACGATCGCGGCCCTGGTGAAGGCCGTCCCCGCGCCCCTGAACGTCCTGGCCGGCCCGGGCTCGCCGTCCGTGCCGGAACTGGCCGGGCTGGGTGTGGCCCGGGTCAGCCTGGGGCCGGGCCTGGCCAAGGTGGCGTACGCGGCGGTGCGCCGGGCCGCCGAGGAGGTCTACGGCGCGGGCACCTACACGGCCCTCGACGGCGGCCTCACCTACCAGGAGCTGAACGCCCTCGCCGAGGGCTGATCAGGCCGCCGTGGCCGGGCCGGCCCACGGCCGGGCAGGGCGGGGGCCGGGCGCGTGACGGCGCCGGACGGACGGGGTCCGGGCACGCACGGGGGCGCGCCCGGACCCCGTCCGTCCGGTGGGCGAGGGCCCGGCCCGTCGGCCCGGGGCGGACCCGCTCGTCAGTTCAGGACCTGCCCGCTGATCCCCGGGTGGGTCATCTGGTCGGTGCCGACGGCCTCCACCTGCTGCGCGAGCTTGCCGGCCAGCGGCAGCTTGGCGGCCTCGTGCAGGGCGAGGTCGGTGGGGGAGAGGTTGAGACCGCTGGAGAGCCCGTCGAGGGCGTCCGGCTGCGAGGCGACCGAGGTGGCGGCGGACGCGGCGGGGGCGGCCATGGCGAGGCCCGCCATGGTGAGGGCGGCCAGGGTGGCGAGTTTCTTCATGGAACGCCAAACGACCCGGCCGCCCTCAGGTCACCGCGAACCCCTCAGACCGTCACCCGCAGCGTCCGCACGCTGTTGCTGACGAACGAACCGATCGGCTCCGGCCGGGCGTCCTCCGCGAGGGCCAGCCCGGGGTACCGCTCGAACAGGTGCCGCAGCGCCGTCTCCGCCTCCATCCGGGCGAGCCCGGAGCCGAGGCAGAAGTGCGGGCCGTGGCCCAGCGAGAGGTGCCGGTTCGGCCGGCGCGTGACGTCGAAGCGGTCGGCGTCCTCGTAGTGCCCGGAGTCCCGGCCGGCGGCGGCGTACGAGGCGAGCAGTGCCTCGCCGCGCCGGATGACGACGTCCCCGACGGTGATGTCCTCGGTCGCGTACCGCAGCGGGAACTGCCCGACCGGCGAGTCGTACCGGAGCGTCTCCTCGACCACCTCGGACCACGACGCCGAGCCGTCCAGCACCAGCCGCAGCTGGTCGGGGTGGGCGAGCAGGGCCCGGACGGCGTTGGTGATGAGGTTGAGCGTGGTCTCGTGGCCGGCCACCAGCATCAGCAGCAGGGTGCCCACCAGTTCCGGCTCGCTGAGCCGGTCGTCGGACTCGCGGGCGGCGATCAGGTCGGTGGTGAGGTCGTCGCCGGGTTCGGCGCGCTTGGCGGCGACGACGGACGCCAGGAGCGCCTGGAGGCCCTGCTGGGCGGCGATCGCGGCCTCGGGGGTCGCGGAGCTTGAGACCAGGGTGTCGGAGAGCTCGTGCAGTTCGTCCTGCTGCTTCGGCGGCAGGCCGAGCAGTTCGCCGATGACCTGCATCGGCAGCGGGTAGGCGAAGTGCTCGCGCAGGTCGAACTCGCCGTCCAGCCCGGCGACGGCGTCCAGCAGGGCGACGGTCCGGGCCTCGATCGCGGGCTGGAGCTCGGCGATCCGGCGCGGGGTGAAGGCCTGGCTGACCAGGCCGCGCAGCCGCCGGTGGTCGGCGCCGTCGGCGGTGACCATGCCGGGCACGGTGACGAAGTTCAGCAGCGGCCAGCCCTTGGGCAGGCGGCCCTCGGTGAAGGTGGTCCACAGCTGCGGGTTCTTGCCGACGCGCGGGTCGGCGAGCAGCTCCTGCAGGGTGTCGTGGTGGGTTATCGCCCAGACCACCACCCCGCCAGGGAGTTCCACCAGGACCGCGGGCCCGGCTGCCCGGAGCCGCGCGTTCTCGCCGTGCTGGTCGCGTCCGAAGGGGTCGAGTCCGACGGGTTCGGGGCGGCCGGGTCCGGGCCGGTGGCCGTCTCGGTCGTGCTCGGGTGCGGCGGTGTCCATGCGGGCCTCTCGGGAGCGGGCGGGCGGGGCGGGGTGAAGGCGCTGTAGAGCACCGGCAGGCCGACCAGGGCGCGCGACCAGGGCGACGGGCGCCAGGCCAACTCACCCGGCGGTACCGCCAGCTGGAGGTCGGGCAGGCGGTGCAGCAGGGTCTCGACGGCGGTCTCGACGATGATCCGGGCCGGGTGCTGGGCCGGGCAGACGTGCCGGCCGGCGCCCCAGGCCAGGTGGGCCCGGTTGCCGCCGAGGGAGCCGTGCGCGGCGGAGGCGGCGCCCTGGGCGGCTGGGTCGGCGTTGGCCGCGGCCAGGCCGAGGACGAGCATGTCGCCGGCGCTGATGTACTGGCCGCCGAGGACGGTGTCGCCGGTGGCCCACCGGCCGGGGAAGTTCTGGGTCGGCGGGTCGCGCCAGAGCACCTCCTCCAGCGCGTCGGCGACGGTGAGCCGGCCGCCGGTCAGGGTGGTCCGGAAGCGGCGGTCGGTGAGCAGCAGCCGCAGGGTGTTGCCGGTCCAGTTGATGCTGGTCTCGTTGCCCGCGACCAGCATCACCACCAGGTGGTGCACCGCCTCCTCGTCGGTCAGCGCGGCCGGGTGGGCCAGCAGCCAGGAGGTGAGGTCGGCGGCGGGCGTGACGCGCCGCTGCCGGACCAGGTCGACCAGGATGGCCTGGAACTCCGCGTTGGCCCGGACCGACTTCTCGCTGCTGTCGACGAAGTGGCTGATCAGCTCGATGAGCCGCGGCCCGGCCTCGGCGGGCAGGCCGACCAGCTGGGTGAAGACCAGCAGCGGCAGCCGGCGCGCGTACTGGGCGACCAGGTCGGCGGTGCCGTCCGGCCCCCAGCTGTCGATCAGGGCGTGGGCGGCGGCCTCGGTGGTCTCGCGCAGCTGGCGGTGGTCGATCTCGGCCAGCGTGTCGGAGACGGCGGCGCGCAGCCGCTGGTGCTCGGCGCCGTCCAGGTTGAGCAGGGTGGGGCGCCAGGCGGTCATCGGCAGCAACCGGGAGTCGGCGGCGAGCCGGCCCTCGGCGGGGACCCGCCAGCCGCGTGAGTCCTTGGAGAACAGGGCCTCGTTGCGGGTGAGTTCGAGCAGCTCGGGGTAGCCGAGCACCAGCCAGGCCTCCACCCCGGGCTCCAGCTCGATCGGCGCGACCGGGCCGTACTGGTCGCGCAGCCGGGCGTAGAGGCCGTGCGGGTCGTCGGCGACCGCGGGGCCGTACAGCGCCGGCAGCGGCCCCCCGGCCGGGAACCCGCCCCCGCCCGGTGCGCCCCCGCCGGCGTGCGCCGGGCAGCCGGGCGGCGGGGTGAGCGGGGGAACGGTCGTGCCGGGCTCGGGATTCGTCATCGGTGGAGCTCCAGGACGGCGGTGGCGTGCAGGTGCCCGACGAAGTCGATCAGCAGGTCGTACGCGGCCCGCCGGTCCCGCGCGTCGCAGTAGAGGATCGGCACGTCGGGCAGCAGGTCGAGGGCGGAGCGCAGCTCCTCCTCGGGGTAGGTCGGCGTGTCCGGGAAGGTGTTGACGGCCACGGCGAACGGGATCTGCTGTTCCTCCAGCCGCCCGAGCACGTCGAAGCTCTCGTCCGGGCGGCGCAGGTCCACCATGGCGATGGCGCCGAGCGCTCCGCGCGACAGGTCGTCCCAGAGCGGCCAGAACCGTTGCTGCCCGGGGGTGCCGAACAGGTACAGCGCGAGCCGCGGGTTGAGCGTGATCCGGCCGAAGTCCAGCGCGACGGTGGTCGTGCTCTTGTCGCCGCGCCCGGTGAGGTCGTCGATGCCGCTGCTGGCGGCCGTCATGACCTCCTCGGTGCGCAGCGGGGTGATCTCGCTGAGCGAGCCGACCAGCGTGGTCTTGCCGACCCCGAACGGGCCGGTGACCAGGATCTTGACCGCGCCCTGCACGGAGGACGGCAGGTACTGGGGCTCGGCCGGGGCTTCAGCGGAGTTGGCGGAGGCCAACGAGCACCTCTTCCAGGAGGGTTGCGGGCAGGCGTTCGGCCTGCGGGACGGGCGGGAGCACCTGCACGGTGCCGAGGTCCCAGAGGTCGCCGACCAGCACCTTGACGATGCCGAGCGGCAGCCTCAGGTGGGCCGCCACCTCGGCGATCGACAGCAGGCTGCGGCAGAGGTCCAGGATGCGGTGGTGCTCGCGGCTGAGCAGCGCGTCCTCGGGCAGTTCGGGCCGGTCGGGTAAGGCGCTGACCAGGCTCTCGACGGCGAGTGCGGCCCGGGTGGGCCGGCTGCGTCCGCCGGTGATCACATAGGGCCGGACCGGTCCGGTCACCGCTGTCCCCCCGCCGCGTGGTCGACGCGCGGCGGGCTGGTGAGGTGGGTGCCGATCCGCTCGACGAGGACCTGCATCTGGTAGGCGACCAGGCCGGCGTCGACGGCCTCGCCGGTCACCACGGCCAGGTGGGCGCCGGCCCCGGCGGCGACGATGAAGAGGTAGCCGCCGCCGTACTCGATGATGATCTGCCGGGTGGCGCTGCCGTGGCCGCCGAAGCCCTGGGCGACGCCGCGGGCCAGCGACTGGAGGCCGGAGCAGGCGGCGGCGAGCCGCTCCGCGTCCTCGCGCAGGATGCCCTCGCTGCGGCCGATCTCCAGTCCGTCGTTGGAGACGACGACGGCGTGCCGGACCTCGGGGACGGAGACGATGTCGGCGAGCAGCCAGCCGAGGTCAGGGGTGGTGGTCATGGAACTCTCCGAAGCGCTGGGGAAGCTGGGGGGAAGCGGGATGGGAAGGATCGGGGTGGGCGTGGGCCCGGACGGCCGAGCGGCCGCTGGCCGTCCCGGCCTGGAACATCGCCATGAACGCCTGGGCGTCCTGCGCCGAGCGGTACGGCGGGGCGGGTGCCGGCGGGGGAGAGGCCGGCGCGCCGTGGCGGGTGGCGCGGTCGCGCCGGTGGCTCCGGCGGGGCAGCGGTGGTGGGACGGCGGGGCCGGCCGAGGGGGACCGGTCGGCCGGCGGGGTGTCCACCAGTCGGTGCCCGGGGCTCAGGGGGTGTCCGGGCACCGGGGGCCGGGTGGGTTCCTGGGACGCGGTCGTGGGTGCGGCCGGGTGCAGGGGTGGTGCGGGGTGGTGCGGTCCGGGGGCGAACGCCGGGTCGTCCGGGCCGAGGCCCGGGACGGTCGGCGGGAGGGGCTCGGTGAGCAGGGCGTTCGGCAGCAGCACCACGACCCGCACACCGCCGTACGGTGAGGGCGCGGAGCTGAGGGTGACCCGGAAGCCGTACTGCTCGGAGAGCCGGCCGACCGCCGCGAGGCCCAACTGCGGCACCTCGCCGAGGCGGGAGACCTCCAGGGCGGAGCCGCCGGCCAGGGCGGAGGCCGCCTTGGCGACCGCCTGCTCGGGCATGCCGACACCGCCGTCGTCGATCTCGATGACGGCGCCGTTGTGCACCGGCATGAGGGTGACGAACACCTGGGTGCTGGGCGGGGAGTAGCGGGTGGCGTTGTCCAGCAGCTCGGCGACGGCGTGGATGAGGGCCTCGGCGGCGGCGCCGACCACGGCGGTCTCGATCCGGCTGCGGACCACCACCCGCTGGAAGGGCAGGATGCGCGACTGGGCGCCGCGCACCACGTCCTCCAGCGAGACCGGTTCCGGCCAGTGCCGTCCGGCCCGGGCGCCGCAGAGGACGGCCAGGGTCTGGGCGAGGCGGGCCTGTTGGGCCGCGGCGTGGTCCGCCTTGAGCAGGCCCTCCAGCAGGGTCGGGTCGTCGTGGGTGCGTTCCATCTCGTCCAGCAGGGCCTGCTGGTCGTGCGCCATGACGAGGATGCGGCGGGCCACGCTGAGGAAGGCGCGCTGGGTGGAGGCGTTGAGTTCCTGTTCCTGCTGGACGGCGGCCAGTTCGCTGCCGCGCCGGGCCAGTTCGGTGGTCAGCTGGTCCCGGAGGCGGGCGAGTTCGCGCTGCTGGCGGTCGTGACGTCGGCGGTGGGTGACGGAGACGGCGCGGTAGCGGGCGGCGGCCACGAGGGCGAGGGCGGCGAGAACGCCGGTTGCCGTTGCGCACCACTGAGTCATCGTCACGCGGCGAATTCTAGGGTGATGATCCTACGATGGTGTGACCGGATCTCGCCAAGTGACCGGATCTCCTCAATATCCCGTCAATACGGCGTCAATCCGGTCTGCTTCGCCCCCGATCGGTCTGCGGCACCGACCGCCGCACCGTTTACTGCCCTGCTGACATCCGGTGCAACAGCAGCAGTGCCACGTCGTCCGGCCGCGACCGGCGCTCGGTGACGTTGAGGGTGAGCAGGTCGGCCAGCCGCTCCAGGGCGGGCGCCGGGCCGATCCGGCCCGGCCCGGTCTGCCGGGCCCAGAGCTCCAGCCCGCCGAGCATCCGCTGCACCGACTCGTCGTAGTCCTCCTCGCGGTCCTCGACCAGGCCGTCGGTGTAGACGAGCAGCGTCTCCCCGGGCGCCAGGTGACCGACCGACAGGTGGTAGGCCGCCTCCGGGTCGACGCCCAGCGGGGGGCCGCCCGGCAGGTCCAGCTCCACGGCCTTCGCGTCGTCGGTGATCCGGACCGGCGACGGGTGCCCGGCGCGGGCCGCCCGCAGGGTGCCGTCGGCCGGGTCGAGGGTGAGGTAGAGGCAGGTGGCGAAGAGGTCGGTGTCCAGCCCGGAGAGCAGCCGGCTGGTCCTGGCCAGCGTCGCGGCCGGGTCGTGCCCGTCGGTGGCGTACGCCCGCAGGACGCTGCGCAGCTGCCCCATCACGGCGGTGGCCTCGGCGTTGTGACCCTGGACGTCGCCGATCACCAGGCCGATCCTGCCCTCCGGCAGCCGCAGCAGGTCGTACCAGTCGCCGCCGATCTGCATGCCCTCGGTGCTGGGCAGGTAGCGGGCGGCGCTGGCGATCCCGGGCAGCCGGGGCAGGGTGCGCGGCAGCATGGCGCGCTGGAGCTCGGTGGCCCGGTGGTGGTGCGTGTCGTAGAGGCGGGCGCGCTCCAGGGACTGCGCCAGGACGCCGGCGAACGCGGAGTAGAGGGTGCGGTCCTCGCGGCCGAAGGCCCGCTCGGTGGCGAAGGTGATCAGGCAGGAGCCGACCTGCCGCCCGGAGGCGACCAGCGGCAGCACCGTCCAGGCGGGCGGGGTGAGCGGCCCGCCGCCGTCCGGGGCCCGTCCCGTGCGGCCCGGTTCGCTGAACAGCGGGGTGGAGCGGGCCAGCGCGTGCTGCATGACCCCCTCGGAGAGGTCGGCCAGCCTGGTCAGCTCGGTGCGGCGCGGCCCGCCGTAGACGGTGTGCGACACGGGCAGCAGCCGGCCCTCGTCCACCAGGTCGAGCACGATGCTGGCGGCGCCGAAGGCCGGGCGGGCGATGTCGGTCACCGTGGTGGTGACGTCCCGGACGGTGACCGCGCGGGACAGCGCCCGGGTGAGCGCCAGCAGCAGCGCCGAGCGGGCCCCGGCCGCCGGGGCGCCGCCCGGCCCGTCGGCCGGCGGGCGTTCCCCGGGTGCGCGGACGCGGTCCCGGTCGGCGACCAGCCCGGCGATCCGGACCGGCCGCCGGTGCACGTCGAGCATCACCTCGCCGGTCTCCTCGATCCGGACCACGCCGCCGCCCCGGCGCAGCACCCGGTAGGTGATCCGGTACGGGCCGCCGGTGGCGAGCGCCTCGGCCAGGGCGGCCTGGAAGTCCGGCAGGTCCTCGGGGTGGACGATCCGGTCCAGGTCGGGTGCGGCCGCCGGGCCGCCGTCGGCCGGCGGCGGCTGGCCCGCCACCCGGTAGGCCTGGGCGTCCCAGTAGGACTCGCCGGTGACCAGGTCGCGTTCGAAGGCGCCGTGCCCGGCGGAGCGGACGGCGAGCGAGAGCATCGGGTGGGCCAGCCCGGCGGCCCGGCCGGCGTCGTCCGCGTCCGGTCCGTTCGTGTCGGGTCCGTTCCCGTCGGGGCCCGGGGGCGTTCCGGCGCCGGTCGCGGGCGCACCGCCCGGGCGGCCGCCCCTGGGCGGGCCGGTCTCGGCGTTCGCGTGGTGGAGCAGGTGGGAGAGCCGGTGGGCGCAGGCGTCGCCGAGCGTCTCCAGGACGTCGAGGTCGCGCCGGGGGACGGTGCCCCGGTGGGCGAGGGCCAGGGCCAGCACGCCGATCGGCCGCTCGTCGACGATCATCGGCAGGGCGATGATGGCGACCATGCCGGTGCCCATGCCGGCGTTGCGGTTGGGGTAGTCGACGCTGGTGCGCTCGGGGCTGAGCAGGTAGGGGCGGCGCAGCCTGAGCGCCATCGCGGCGGGCAGGTCGCCGGCCGGGTCGACCATGCCGTACCGCTCGTGGGCCCATTCGGGCAGGCCGTGGGAGGCGGCGAGCCGGAGCATTCCGGCGGAGTCCAGCAGGTAGAGCGCGGACCCCTCGCCGGTGATCCAGCCGGGGCCCTCGGCGAGGATCGTGCCGAGGAGTTCGGCGGCGCTGGTGCAGCCGAGCAATAAGCGGACGCAGCGCATGGCGCTGCGCGCGGTGGGGCTGCTGCGCGGCGTCCGGCTCTCGTCCTCGGAGGGGGGAAGCCACGGCGAGGACAGGTCCATGGGATGCCCGGCCTTTCCGTTGCCCTGTCGGGGTGGTGCCTTATCGGACACCCAATTCTTAATACCTTATTTCTTAAGCCGGTGAATGGTCGCCCAGGGTGCCACGGAGGCCCCCGGACCGGACCGCCGTGGCACCCGGTGCGACCGACGGGCCGCCGGTCGAGTAGGATCGGCGAGCGGCAAGGGCCTATAGCTCAGACGGTTAGAGCGCTTCCCTGATAAGGAAGAGGCCACAGGTTCAAGTCCTGTTAGGCCCACCACCGCGAAGGGCCCGGAGCGATCACGCTCCGGGCCCTTCGGCGTCCCTGCGGCCGGCCCCCGCGACCGGCCCCGGTGGGCGCGTCCCGCCTCAGGCCCCGGGCCAGTCGCGCAGGCCGTGGGTGAGGACGGTGATCAGCCGGTCCTGGGTGTCGCCGAGGTCCTCGGCGAGCTGGAAGGCGCCGCCGATGGAGAGCGAGGCGAAGCCGTGGGCCACCGAGCGGACGGCGCGGGCGGCGTGGATCGCCTCCGACCCGGCGAGCCCGTACTCGCGCAGCACCGCGATGATCACGCCGACCAGCCGCGTCGCCGCCCGGGTGAGGTCGTCGTCCGGCTGCGGGGCCTGCGGGAGCGAGTTGTAGCGGTGCGGGTACTCGGTGGCGTAGGCGTGGTAGGCGCGCAGGACGGCGGCGACGGCGTCGTCCCCGCCCCGGCCGACGGCCGCCTCGGCGAGCCGGTCGGCCAGCTCCTCGGTGACCCGGACGGCGACCAGCCGGCGCAGTTCCGCGAGGCCGCCGCTGACGTGCTTGTAGAGCGAGGGAGTGGCCACCCCGGCCCGCGCGGCGACCGCGGCCAGGGTGAGGGCCTCGGGGCCCTGCTCGTCGATGAGGGCGAGGGCGTGGCCGACGACCTGCTCGGGGGTGAGTCCTACTCGGGGCATGGGGGCGATTCTCCGTGGGTCCGGTTCCGGTGGGGCGGGAGGGCTCAGGCCAGCTCGGCGAGGAACCCGAGCAGCGCGTCGGCGGTCGCCTGCGGGTGGTCGGCCATCGGGTAGTGGCCGGAGCCCTCGATCATCACCTTGCGGCCGTTCAGCGCGGCGGCCTGCCGGTCGGCGACCACCTCCGGCTTGGGGAAGTCGGGGTCCTTGCTGCCCATGACGACCAGCGCCGGGCACCGCACGGCCGCGGTCCAGCCGACGGGCGCCGAGTCCCCGCGGACCTGGCCGCGGGTGGCGGTCTTGCGGCCGGGCGTGCGCATCGCGGCGACCAGCCCGTCCACGTACGCGTCGAAGTCGGCCGGCTTGGCGGTCGGGTAGGCCATCCTGCGGTGGTAGAGGCCCCAGAAGGCGGGGGAGTGCACCAGCAGCTTGCCCATGACGCCGAACATCGCGCGCTGCAGGGCGTTCGGCGGCAGGTTCTCGACGAAGGCGTCCAGCAGGACGATCCCGGCGACCCGCTCGGGTGCGTCGCCGGCGGCCTTGACCACGGTCGCGCCGGTGTACGAGTTGCCGGCGAGGACGGCGCGCCCGATGCCGAGGTGGTCGAGCAGGGCGAGGACGTCGGCGGCGATCGCGGCCGGCGAGTAGTCGTCCCAGACGATCGAGGAGTCGCCGAAGCCGCGCAGGTCCATGGTGATCACGCGGCGGCCGGCGGCGACGAGCAGCGGGCGCAGGTGCCGGTAGGCGGCCCGGCTGTCGAGCATCCCCGGGAGCAGGACGACGGGGGCGCCGTCGCCCTGCTCGGTGTCGTCGTAGGCGATCCGGCCGCCGGTGACGTCGAGGTACTGCGTGGTGGGGGCGGTGGTGCGGGACATGGGGGCCTCCTCGGTCCGCCGGGGCGTCGGCGGTGGTGCCGACACCCATAAAGCTAAGGCTAATAGCCTTAGCCGTCAAGCTATCGACCGGATCCGAGGATGGCCCGGATCAGACCCCCTCCACCTTGAACGGGTCGTGCTCGGCCAGCAGCTTCTCCAGCCGGGCCTGGTCCACCCGGGTGACGATCTCGCTGTTCTCCTGCTTGTCGCGGACCACCTTGGCCAGGGTGAACGAGGAGGTGACGGTGTAGAGCAGGCCGACCCCGAGGAAGGCCCGGGTCCAGCCGCCCACCGGGAGGTAGGCGATCCCGGTCGCGAGGGCGCCGGCGGAGAGGGCGAAGGAGAGCACGGCCTGGACGTAGTACGCGGCCGTGGTGCGTGACTGCATCGGTGCGTTCATGGCGTCAGGATGGCCGCGTCGGGCCGGGTCGCACATGAGTAGGGGTACTCAAGTAGGGGTTCGTTCGTTGACGTCCAATAACGTTCGGTAGTGTCAGTTGTTGTCAATCGCCCCAAAATGCCCATCGGGTCACGTAGTGTCCGGGCTGTGTCCTGCTGCTCCTGACGGATGGCTTGGAATCAGGGGCTCCTAGGATTAACGTTTGATAACGCAGCGCGGTCCGCAACGCCGTACCCAGACGGCACCGTGCGCCGTCGCCTAATCCCGCCGGCCGGCCTCCGGGCAGGCCAGGGAGCCGGGGAACCACGTTCCTTGGGGTGAATCGGCCGGGCCCAGGCCCAGCCGTAGGAGACCTTCCTGCTCCGAACCCGTCAGCTAACCCGGTAGGCGCGAAGGAAGGAAAGGAGCGCGCCTCCGTGGCGTCGACGCACTCTCCGGCAAACCTGCCCGGCTCCTCCGCCGGCACCCAGCTGCTCGACCACCCGTGGCCGCCCGCCCACCCGGGCGAGTCCGGCGGGCCCTCCGACGAGGCGGCCCCGCAGGCCGCCGAGGCCAACCGGCACCGGATGCCGCGTCAGACCCGTGGGACGGCCCCGCTGCTCGGCGTCACCGCCGTCGCCGCCACCCTGGGCGCCACCGGCTTCGCCTCCGCGACCCCGGCCGCCGCCCCCGCCGTCGAGGCCCCCGACGAGACCCCGGTCGCCCTCGCCGCCGACCCCGGCCTCGCCCTCGCCGCCCGGATCCAGCAGCAGGCCGACAGCCAGCGCACCGCCGCCGAGGAGGGCGCCCGGCTCCAGGCCGCCAAGGAGGCCGAGGCCAAGCGCGCCGCCCAGCAGCAGGAGGCCAAGCGGGCCGCCGAGGAGGCCGAGAAGGCCAAGCTCGCCGCCATCAACCTGCCGGTGCGCGACTACAACCTCTCCGCCCACTACGGCCAGAGCGCCTCCTACTGGGCCCACCTGCACACCGGCCTGGACTTCGCCGCCGACACCGGCACCCCGGTCTACGCCGTCGGCCAGGGCACCATCACCTCGGCCGGCTGGGCCGGCTCCTACGGCTACCGGATCGTCGAGACGCTGCCCGACGGCACCGAGATCTGGTACTGCCACCTCTCCTCGATCATCAAGGGCTCCGGCAAGGTCGTCCCCGGCCAGCAGCTCGGCAAGGTCGGCGCCACCGGCAACGTCACCGGCCCCCACCTGCACCTGGAGGTCCGCCCGGGCGGCGGCGCCCCGGTCGACCCGGAGAGCTGGTTCGAGCAGCGCGGCATCACCCCCTGACGAGCACCGGAGTGCCCCGGCCGTCACGACGACGGCCGGGGCACCCGTGCGTCCCGCCCAGGGCCACGCCCCGGGGGCGCGGACCGGACCAGGCCCGCGCCCCCGTGCCCCCGCGCTCACTCCCCCGGCAGCTGCGCGAGGTACGCGTCGATCTCCTCCTGGCCGGGCTCCGGCGCGAGGTCCGGGAACTCCGCCACCAGCAGCCGCGGCAGCCCCGGCACCGTCCACTCGCCGAACAGGTCCAGCGCCGCCTCGACCGCCGCCTCCTCGAACGCCCCGAAGTCCCCCGCCAGCTCGTCCGGCATCGGGCGGCCCAGCGCCGTCAGCTCCGCCAGGTTGCGGTAGCTGCGCCGCATCAGGCCCTGCTCCAGCAGCCGCCGGGCGCCGTCCGTGGCCATCCCGACCGAGAGCACCCGGGCCGCGCCCCAGCCCTCCTCGTCCGCCTCGTCCAGCCAGCCGGCCACCGCCAGCGCCTCGAAGGCGGCCCGCCGGTCCTCCTCGGCCAGCTCCCGGAACGCCGTCAGCCACTCCCGCACCGCCGCCTTGTCGGCGAGGTCGACGTCGTGCGCGCACAGCAGCACCGCGTAGAGCCGGGGCCAGGTCACCAGGTCGGCCCGGCGCAGCAGCCCGGCGGCCACCTCGCCCTGCCACTCGGCCTCCGCGTGCAGCCGCTCCTGCCGCTTGGCGTTGAGCCGCTTCGCCGCGCGCTGGTGGTCGACCAACAGCCGCACCGCCTCGCCGTACGCCAGCGGGTCCTGCTCGGGCGCGGGCTGGACGTACAGGTGGAGCCGCTCGTACAGCAGTTGCTCCACGGCGTTCGAGGTCAGCTCCGGCCAGCCGTCGTGCATCCTGCTCTCGCCCAGCTCCAGCAGCGCCAGCACCGCCCGCACCGCGGATTCGGCCACCGGCGCGCGGCCCTCGGCCTCCGCCCAGGCGAGCAGGTCGGCGGCCTTGGTGCGCGGGGCGAGCCGCAGGTCATCTTCTTCCATGTGACGTACGGTAATCGGAAAGCGCGGGTAGGGTCGGCAGACATGGTCCCCGTCCGACTCACCGGCCCCCGCCTGGCCATCCGCGAGTTCCACCACACGCCGGGCGACGTCGACGCCCTGCACGCGGTCTTCGGCGACCCGGAGGCCATCCGCTACCTGCCCTTCGAGCCGCGCGACCGCGAGGACTGCGCCGACCAGATCGAGCAGTACCTGGAGGAGGCGCTCCGGGACGAGCGGACGGTCTACCGACTGGCCGTCACCCGGCACACCGACGCCGGCGACCCCGCCGACGCCACCCCGATCGGCACCGCCGCCCTCACCCTCGGCGGCCACCGCTCCGCCCTCCTGGGCTACGCGCTGCGCGCCGACACCTGGGGCAACGGCTACGCGGGCGAGATCACCTCGCTGCTCTGCGACTTCGCGTTCGGGCCGCTCGGCCTGCACCGGCTGGCGGCCCGGGTGGACGTGGACCACGACGCCTCGGCCCGGGTGCTCACCCGGGCCGGTTTCCACCTGGAGGGCCGGGTGCGGCACGACGTGTACCTGCGGGGTGCCTGGCACGACTCCTTCCAGTACTCCCTGCTCCAGGACGAGTGGCCGCCCGGACGGGGGGATAACCCCACCCCCGCTCCGGCGGGGAGCCGGATGTCCGGCAGGCCGCTTCCTTGACAGGGTTAACCCATCAGCCCGAACGGCACCGCCACAGACCCGAGGACCGAGGCCCGGCTATGACGACCAGCGAGCACACACTGCGCAGCGAGTACGACCGCCACGACGGCGCCCGCCGCACCGAGGAGCCGCCCTACGCCTGGCGGGCGCCGTTCTCCTCCTACTACTACCGGGAGCTGGGCTTCGTGCTCAGCGGGTTCCCGGTCGCCATCGCCGGCTTCGTCTTCTCCGTCACGCTGTTCTGCCTCGGCCTCGCCACCTTCGTCACCGTCCTCGGCCTGCCGGTGCTCGCCGGACTGACCAGCGGCGCCCGCGGCTTCGGCCGGCTGGAGCGGGCCCGGGCCCGCGGCATGCTGGCGCTGGACGTGCCGGGCCCGGAGCCGGTGCGGGCGGTGCGGCCCGGGGCCTGGGGCGCCGTCACCGCACGGCTGACGGACGTGGCCGGCTGGAAGGCCGCGCTGTACCAGGTGCTGATGTTCCCCTGGGCGGTGCTGAGCTTCTCGCTGTCGCTGGTCTTCACGCTGGTCGGCTGGGTGCTCGCGTTCTACCCCGCCTACCACTGGAGCTTCCGGACCTACACCGACTGGCCGGGCTACCGGGTGTTCGACTACTGGGACAAGGGGGTCGAGCACGTCTACTACATCGAGTCGCCGTGGCAGATCGCCGGGGTGTCGCTGATCGGGACGCTCCTCGTCTTCCTCGCCCCGCAGCTGTTGCGCGGCCTGACCAACGTCAACCGCCTCGCCGTCCGGGGCCTGCTCGGCCGCTGACCGGCTGACTCGCTGACCCGCCGACCGGCTGACCCACTGACCCGCTGACCGCTCCACCGGCCCCGCCCGCGCCCGGACACTCCGGATGCGGGCGGGGCCGGCCCGTGTTCGCATGGCCGGATGACCGCCCGCACCAACCGCACCGAACCGGGGCCGGCCACCGGAGCCCTCGTCACCTCCCGCCCGCTGGACGAGTACTGCGGACTCTTCGGCCTGACCCGCGCCCAGCTCGCCGCCCTCCCCGGGCCGCTGCTCGACTGCCCCGGCGGAGCGGCCGGCCTGGCCGCCGAGGCACGCGCACTGGGCTGCCACGTGATCGCCGCCGACCCGGCGTACGCGTGGCCCGTCCCCGAGATCGAGGCCGGCGCACTGGCCGCCCGGGCGACGATGGCCGCCGCGCTGCACGCCCGCCCCGAGCTGTACCCCGCGCCCTACTTCCACCCGAACGACCGCTACCTGCGCAGCTGGGACCGGGCCCGCCGGCTGTTCGCCGCCGACACCGCCGCCCACCCGCAGCAGTACGTGGCCGCCGCACTGCCCCGGCTGCCGTTCGCCGACGGCACCTTCGCGCTCACCCTCAGCGGGTACCTGATCTTCGCCTACCCCGAGCTGTTCGGCCCCGACCGGCAGGTGGCCGCGCTGGCCGAGCTGGTCCGGGTGACCGACCCGGACGGCGAGGTCCGGGTCCACCCCCTGTGCGACGGCGCCGGCCGCCACTGCCCCCACCTCGACGGGGTGCGGCACGCGCTCGGCGAGCGCCGGATCGCCAGCGAGGTCCGCCGCCTGCCGGCCGGTGGCGCGGGGCGTCCGGGGCGCGTCCTGGTCCTCCGGGCCGCCGACCGCCGCCGCCGGGCCGCCGCCGGTTGACGGTCACCCGCCGGTCCGGAGGCTCCGGGGCCGGGGCCGGGGCCGGGCGGTCGGAGGTCGGGCGGGTCTAGGCGGGCGGTTGCGGCTGCGCCTCGCCGGCCGGCCCGGCCTGCTGCGGGAGGACGACCGGTGCAGGGGCGACCGGCACGGGGGCGTCCGGCACGGGGGCGACCTGCGTAGGGGCTTCTGGCGCAGGGACGGCCGGTGCCTCCAGCCGGGACAGTATCTTCTCCGCCAGCCAGCTCCGGTCCGAGCCGTACGGGATGCCGTCCGGCGCCATCAGCCGCCCGGCCACCGCCTCGCGCAGCCGCTGAGCCTCGGCGGCCGGCAGGCGGGAGAGCAGGCCGCGGGCGGCCAGCAGCGCGTGGTACTGCTCGAAGCCCGAGCGCGGCTGCTCGATCGCGTCCAGCAGGCTGGACAGGTCGGCCAGCGACGGGTCGCCCTGCATCAGTGCCAGCGCCTGGATCCGCCGGCCCTCGGAACCGTCCGCGAACAGCTCGCGCACCTGCTGCGCGGTCAGCGCCGAGCGCCGCGCCGTCGAGCGGACCTCGGCCACCACGCCCTCCGGCCCGGCCACCGCGCTCGGCGGCAGCTGGCCGGCCAGCTGCTCGGGCCGCTCCGCGCTGTTGCCCAGCAGCCCCAGGTGCTGCATCGCCCGTACCCGGAAGTCGTCCGCGCCCACCTTGTCGCCCTTGCGGTCGCGGTCCTGCCCGGCCAGGAAGAGGTCCAGTGCCTGGTCCGCGTCCGAGAGCACCTGCGGCAGCGTCAGCCGGGTCACCAGCCACCCGGCCAGGAAGCCGGACACCAGGAAGTAGAGGACGAGCGCGACCGCGAACGGCACCGCGCCCTCGTCGCCGCCCAGCGCGGGCGCCAGTGCGGTGCCGAGCCGGTGCAGCCGCTCGCCGAGCGAGCCGAGCTGGGTCAGTCCGACGCCCAGCAGCACCTTGGTCAGCCAGTCCGAGACCTGCTCCAGATTGGTGTTCGGCGCGTACGAGCCGTGCGGCTCACCGTTCGGGCCGGCCCCGCCGCGTACCCGGGGCACCCCGAACAGGAACCCCAGCGCACCGCCCAGCACCACCGACGCCCCGGCCACCACCAGGCCGCCGCCCAGCGCCTGCCAGGCGTGCTCGCGGCCCAGCGAGAAGAGCAGCAGCCCGAGCACCCCCACCCCGGGCAGCACTCCGGCCGCAGTCCGCTGCGCCGTACGTCCGGCCGCGCTCCCCGCCCGCCGGGTCGTCCTCGCCATCGCCTACCCCCTGTGCCCGTCCGGCTCCGCTCCGGAATCCGGGCCGAGCCTAGTGCCCCCGGAACCCGGCCGGAACGCCCCGGCCGCCCCCGCCGGACCCGGCGGGAACGCAGACGGCCCGTGGGCTGCTCCTCCGCGCCGGCCCTGTGAGGGGCCGGGCGCCGAGGCACCGGGGATGTACCGGTGAGCCCACGGGCCGGGTGACTGCTTGGGATTTCGCCTGCCGGAGGCCTAGGACCTCGCCCTGCGCAGGCAGGGGCGGCTCTAGCGAGCAGCCACCTCACACATCCTGACGGTACTCAACCAGGATCACCTCCTTTCAGTGTGCCGCCACTGTAGGCAGCTCCCCCGAAGGAGGGCAACGGATTATTTCGAGGAACGGACCCGCACATGCGAAAGGCCCGGAGGACGAGTCCTCCGGGCCTTTCGTGCTACTGAGTAGCGGGGACAGGATTTGAACCTGCGACCTCTGGGTTATGAGCCCAGCGAGCTACCGAGCTGCTCCACCCCGCGTCGGTGAACCCAACAATACGGGGAAGTCACGCGGATGGGAAATCCGTTCCCCGGCGGGCCTGCTCCGGTGCCTTCGTCCGGCGGGTTCCGTGGCGTGCGGTGCGGGCCCTGGCCCAGGCGGCGAAGCAGACCAGGGCGGCGAAGCAGGGCACCATCAGGACGGCGTAGACCAGCAGGAAGCCGTGGGTGCCGAGGTCGGCGGCGGCGTTCCAGGTGCCGTGCAGGGCCATCGAGAGGAGCAGTCCGGCGGGGGCGGCCAGCCGGGCCAGCCAGCGGCGGCCGGTGGTGAGGGTGACGGCCAGGCCCAGCCCGGTCAGCGCGGTGAAGAGCGGGTGGGCGAAGGGGGAGAGCAGGCCGCGCAGGACGAAGGTCTGCACGGTGCTGTCGAAGTCCCGCAGGCTGGGTTCTGCCCCGAGGCCGATGCTGTCCAGCCGCTGCTGCTGGTCGTCGGTGAAGGCGCGCCCCAGGTAGAGCGCGTTCTCGGTGAAGGCGAACCCGCAGGCGGTGATCCCGCCGAGGACCACGCCGGCGGCCAGCGTGCGCGGCCGCGCACGGGCGCGCGGGCGGTCGTGCGTCAGCGGGTACGGGCGCAGGTACGGCAGCGGGCGCAGGTAGGGGCGCAGCCGTCCGCGGGCGTGCGGCAGGGCGGGCCGCCTGCCGTACCGGCGGGGCGGCCGGGGGCCGGGGAGCCGGTGCAGGACGGTCGCGCAGGGGCGGTCGGTGCGGTGGCCGCGACATCGCAGCCGCTGGCCGAGCGGGAGCAGCAGGACGAGCAGCGCGGCGCCCTTGGCGCTCTCCTCGATCACCGGGGTGACCAGGTCGGCGCCCAGCATCTCGCCGAGTCCGCCCTGGTGGGCGGTCAGGTAGGTGCTGGTCCAGCCGTTGGCGAGGATGGCGACGGTGGTCGCCGCGAAGGCGCCCCAGCCGAGGCAGAACACGGTGTGCCGCAGCGGCACCCGGGCGGTCTGGTTGAGCCAGGCGAGGCCGCCGAGCACGAAGGGCAGCGGGACCATCGCGAGGCCGAGGCCGACCAGCAGCCCGGTGGTGCCGGTCTGGCGGCGGACCAGGTGGAGGATCAGGACACCGCAGCCGGCCAGGGTCAGGACGGCGGTCGCGGTGACGGAGGAGAGCGCGACCGGGCGGGCGGGGCGCGGTGGCCGGGGCGGCACGGCCGCGGACGGCACGGGGACGGACGGTACGCGGACGGGCGGCGGCCAGGGCACGATCCGGTGGGCCCGGCGCCTCCGGGGCCCCGGGATGGTGCGGGTGCCGGCGGTGCGCGTGGGCACCTCTCGGTCGTCGGCGGTGGCCCGGACGGTGGTCCGGAAGCCGCCGCCGGACGGGCTGCTCACCCGGCACAGGGTAGGCCAAGGCACCGGCCCCACGGGAGGACTCGGGACGAATCCCCCCGCCCGGGCCGGGCCGGTCCGGGCCGTACGGGCTCCGCGGGGCCGCCGGGTCGAACGCCCGGCGGCGGCTCAGCGGCGGCGGAACAGCAGGTCGTGCACCACGTGGCCCTTGGCGATGCCGGCCCGTTCGAACTTGGTGACCGGCCGCCAGTCCGGCCGCGGTGCGTAGCCGGGGATGCTGCCGTCCGGGTGGTCGGCGGGCTCCAGCCAGCCGGTCCCGTCACCCTCGGGGTGCAGGTTCTCCAGCTCGGGAGAGGCGGAGAGCACCTCCAGCATCTGCTCGGCGTACGGCTCCCAGTCGGTGGCGCAGTGCACCAGGGCGCCGGGGGCCAGCCGGGGCAGCACCAGCTCCAGGAAGGACGGCTGGACCAGCCGGCGCTTGTGGTGCTTGGGCTTGGGCCACGGGTCGGCGAAGTAGACCCGCAGGCCGGCCAGCGAGGCGTCGGGGAGCATGTCGCGCAGCAGGATCACGGCGTCGCCGGCGGCGAGCCGGACGTTCTTCGAGCCGTCGCGCTCCAGCATGCCGAGCAGGTTGCCGTGGCCGGGGGTGTGGACGTCGGCGGCGAGGATGCCGGTCGCCGGGTCGGCGGCGGCCATCGCGGCGGTGGTCTCGCCCATGCCGAAGCCGATCTCCAGGGTGACCGGGAGGTCGCCGAAGAGCTCGCGCAGGTCCAGCGGGCTGCCGTCGATCGCGATGCCGTACTTCTCCCAGCCCCGGTCCAGCGCGCCCGCCTGGGCGTTGGTCATCCGGCCCCGGCGCGGCTGGAAGCTGCGGATGCGCCGCTCGCTGTGCTGGGCCTCGGTGGCCCGGTGCGGGTACATCGGCGCGGGGTAGCCGGCCGGCGCGGCGGAGAGCCGGGCGGAGGGCGATTGCTGGGGGATCGGGGCGGTGGCAGTCACAATCACCCGAGTCTACGGGGCCGCCGTGCACGGGCCGCAGGGCCTGTGACGCACGCGACGCGCCCGGCGCACCGCACGTACCGGGCGGACCGCGGGTGCGACGGGGCGCCGGGTGCGGTCACCCGCCCGCCTCCAGCGCGGCCAGCGCCCGGCGGGCCACCTCGCGGCCGATCGGGAGCGAGGCGGTCGCCGCGGGGGAGGGCGCGTTCAGCACGTGCACCAGGCGGCGGGTGGAGCGCGGGTCCTCCGGGTCGAACCCGGCGAAGGCGAAGTCGTCCAGCAGCGAGCCGTCCCGGCCGACCGCCTGGGCCCGCACCCCGGCGGTGGCCGGCACCAGGTCCTCGGCCGTGACGGCGGGCAGCAGGCGCCGGACGGCGGTGGTGAACGCCCGCTTGGAGAGCGAACGGTGCAGCTCGCCGAGCTCGTACCGCCAGTGCCGGCGGGCGATCTGCCAGGTGCCGGGGAAGGCGAGCGTCCCGGCCAGGTCGCGGGGGCGCACGGTGCGCCAGTCGTAGCCCTCGCGGGCCAGTGCGGGCACCGCGTTCGGGCCGACGTGCACGTCGCCGTGGATGCCCCGGGTCAGGTGCACGCCGAGGAAGGGGAACGCCGGGTCGGGTACCGGGTAGACCAGGCCGCGGACCAGCTCCCGGCGGTCCTTGGCCAGTTCGTAGTACTCGCCGCGGAACGGCACGATCCGCACGCCGGGGTCGTCGCCGGCCAGCCGGGCGATCCGGTCGCTGTGCAGGCCCGCGCAGTTCACCAGGACCTGGCAGCGCAGCTCCCCGGCGGAGGTCTGCACCGTCACCCCGTCGGCCCGGCGGGCGACCGCCCGCAGCTCCGTCCCGGTCCGCAGCTCCGCCCCGGCCTCGCGGGCCAGCCGGGCGTAGGTGCCGGCCACGGCGGGGAAGTCGCAGATCCCGGTGGTTCCGACGTGCAGCCCGGCGATGCCGGTGACCTGCGGCTCGTACCGGGCGATCCCGGTGCGGTCCAGCTCGGTGACGGGGATGCCGTTCTCCCGGCCGCGCTCGGCCAGCGCGCGCAGCCGCGGCAGTTCGGCCTGGCCGGTCGCCACGATCAGCTTGCCGGTCACCTCGTGCGGGATGTCGTGGGTGCGGCAGAACCCGACCATCTCGGCGGCGCCCGCGACGGCGTACCGGGCCTTGAGCGAGCCCGGCCGGTAGTAGACGCCGCTGTGGATGACCCCGCTGTTGCGGCCGGTCTGGTGCGCCGCGAAGCCGGCCTCCTTCTCCAGCACCGCCAGCCGCAGCCCCGGCCGCTCCCGGGTCAGGGCGTACGCCGTGGACAGCCCGACGATTCCCCCGCCCACCACCAGCACGTCGACGTCGTACGCCACCGCTCGCTCCTCGCTCCGCCCCGGCACGGCCCGCCGCCGATGCTGCCACGGCGGGCCGTGCCGGTCGAGGGGGCCTCAGCGGCCCTTCGGCTCCAGCCACGGCCAGGCCGCGTCCCGGCGCGATTCGAGCAGGGGGATCAGCCGGAACGCGGCGTCGTTCAGCCCGCCGAAGGTGTGCCGGTTCGCCGAGCCGCTCGGGCCGTGGCCGGTGGCGTAGCCGGCCAGGTTCCAGGTGTAGACGGGGACGTCGGCCGGCACGGCGGCCAGCGGGTCGCCGCCGCTCCAGTGGCCCGGACCGGTCTGCTCGTCGGTGACGATGACGACCCGGTCGTGTCCGCGGTAGTGGGTGCGGACGGCCGTGGTGGTGTCGGTGCCGCCGAGGTTGCCGAAGCGCCCCAGGACGCGCAGCACCGCCTCCCCCCTGCCCACCTCGACGACCCGGCTGGTGGAGCCGAACTCGACCAGGTCGGCGTCGGCCGCCCGGACCTTCAGCGCGGTTCCGAAGATCGCCGCCGAGTCGGCCCGGTTGAGCTGGGTCTGTGCGCTCGGCCGGTCGAACATCGAGCCCGAGCGGTCGACCAGGACCAGCGTCCGGCCGGGGAGCGAGGGCACGTTGGCGAGCGAGTGGGAGAGCGCGGTCTCCAGTGCGTGCCCCCAGCGCAGCGACGGCGCGTGCCGGTGGGCGGCGAGGTAGCGGAACGGGAACTGGCGGGAGCGCTGCACCTCCTCCCGGTCGCTGATCCGCCGGGCGACCTCGGCCGCGACCTCGTCCGGGACGCCGGCCTGGTCGAAGTTGCGCAGGTTGCGCACCAGCGCCATCGGGCCCATGGACGGGATGACCGCCGCCCAGACGGCCGCGTCCAACGGTCCCTGGAGCCATCCGGCCAGCGCCTCCCAGGTCAGCCCGGCCGCGGCGAGCCGCTCGGCGCCGCCCTCGGCGGTGACCGCCGCCCGCCGCTCCTCGACGGGCAGTGCGAGCAGTTCGCGGTTGGCGGTGAGCAGCCGGTCGGCGGCGGGCGGGACGGCCTCCTCCGGCCGGTGCCGGCGGTCCAGGGCGTAGCGGAACAGCTCGCCCTGCCACGGCTTGGCCGGGTCGGGCGAGGGGTGGGTCAGCTCCAGCACGTCCCCGAAGCGGTAACCCTTGGACGCGGTGTCGTACTTGAGCAGCGAGCGGCCGTGGTAGAGCCGGCGGACGGCGTCGGCGGTGCCGCGCTTGAGCGGCTTGGGCAGCGCGCGGCCGTAGCGGGACGTCCAGTAGGCGAGCAGCTCGCCGGGTTCGTCCGCGCGCTGGAGCACCGCGTCGACGGCCTGCCGGGAGTGGCCGGGCGCCCCGGCGTCCAGCCGGGCCCGGGTGAACTCGGCGGCGCCGACCAGCGCCGCCGTGCGCAGGTGCGCGTCGGACCGCAGCCAGCGCAGCAGGCCGAGGGTCCACTCGGGGTCGGCGACGGCGAGTTCGCGCACCAGTGCGGTGTAGCGGTCGTCGCGGTCGCCGCCCGTCTCGTAACAGGTGTCCTGGCCGACCATGTTGGCCACCGCGAGCAGGAAGAGCTCGGACTTCGCGTCGCGGAGGAATCCGGTGCCGCCGTTGTGGTTGGCGGCGCGCCGCCCGGTGGTGGTCACGGGCGAGCCCGGACTCGGCCTGGCCGTGCGGACGTTGAAACGCGACATGGTGGAATCCCCCTGCTGACTGGTCGGACGTGCAGGAGGCATGGCAAAGGAAGGGGTGCCCGAGATCGTGCCGGCCCGGCGGCCGGCCTCGGCGGAGGTGTATGCCTTGTGCTCTACCGGATTGAGCTAGCAGCTGCGCTCGCGCACGGCACGCCCGGGATTCGAACCCGGAACCGCAAGATCCGAAGTAACCCCCGCCTGCGCACCGGGCACCCCGGCGCTCTGCCTCCCGAGATCAAAGGTGACGGCGGTTCGGTTTTCCGATTCAACGTGCCCCGCCGGGGCACTCCACGAAGTAACCGCTGTCATCGCACCGGGAGGTGCGGAAAACCTATTCACCTGTGGGTGTCCAGAGTTCCGAAGCGGCTGGGGTAACAAGCTGCTCTACCAACTGAGCTACACCGGCCGAAGCCGATGGCGGGACTCGAACCCGCGACACGCTCCATGGAAAGGAAGTAACCCCTGCCTGCGCACCTGGACGTGAGAGACCATAGCCGGGCCTCTCGCGCCGGTGCATCCGAATTACCGCAGGCGTCCCGCTCAGGCCGGGGCGACGATCACCGCGCGCGCCCGTTCCGTCAACTCCCTCACCCGGCGCTCCCCCTGGAAGGGTTCGAGGCGGCGGAGCATCTCCACCACGTACTCGCGGCTGCGCTGGGAGGAGATCCGGCCGGCCACCTCGACGGCGCGCTCGCCGGCCGCGACCGCCGCGTCCAGGTTCCCCGCCTCGGCCTCGGCCATCGCGGAGACGACCAGCCGCAGCCCGTGCGAGCGGACGTAGCCCTCGGTGGGGCGGGCCAGTGCCTCGCGGGTGAACTGGCGGACCTTGGAGGGCACCCCGAGGTCGCGGAAGCACTCGGCGGCGTCGGCGGCGAGCCGGTCGTAGGCGTAGAAGTCGATCCACGCCGGATCGGGGTCCCCGGCGCGTGCCCGTTCGAGTGCGCTCTCCGCCGCGCCGAGCGCCGTCGCGCACGCTGCCGCGTTGCGGGCCTTGGCCTGGGCCCGCGCCTCGACCAGGTGGAAGAAGCTCATGGTGCGGGCGGTGGCCAGGCCCCGGTTGCGCTCCAGGGCGGCCTGGGCGAGGTCGACCGCCTCCTCGGCGAAGCCCCGGTAGCCGGCCTGCAGGCTCATCGAGGCCAGCACGTAGCCGCCGAGCGGCACGTCGGCGGCGGCCCGGGCCAGTCGCAGCGCCTGGATGTAGTAGCGCTGGGCGGCCTCGTGCTGGCCGGTGTCGAACGCCATCCACCCGGCCAGCCGGGTGAGTTCGGCGGTGGCGCCGAACAGCGCCCGGCCGACCGCGTCGCTGTACGAGGCCAGCAGCAGCGGCGCCGCCTCCACCCGCAGGCACTCCGGCACCATCGACGAACGCCAGTCCCCGCCGCCGTACTTGGAGTCCCAGCGGCGGGCCTCCTGGGCGGCCTCGCGGAGCTTGGCGGCGTCCGAGTGGCCCACCCGGTAGGAGCCCGCGTCGGCGGGCGTGCGCGCCGCCTCGCGGGCCACCGAACCGTCCGCGGGGGTGATCAGCCAGCGGGAGACGGGGGTCGCGTACGCGGCGACCGAGAAGGTGCCGGCCAGGCTGTCGCTCCAGCGGCCGCCGCCGGGGCCGCGCCGCAGGTCGAGGTCGATCCGCCAGAGGTCGGTGGCCGAGCGGACCGCCTCGGAGACCTCGCGCGGGAAGGCCAGGCCGAGCTCGGGCGCCGGGTCGGTGTCGCCGAGTCCGATCTCCTCCAGCGGCACCGGCCGGCCGAGCTTGCCGCCGATCGCGGTGGCGATCAGGTGCGGGACGGGGCCCTGCGGGACCATGCCCTTGCTGACCCAGCGGGCCACCGAGGTCTTGTCGTAGCGCAGCGTCAGTCCGCGTTGGGCGCCGAGGTCGTTGACCCGGCGGGCCAGGCCGGCGTTGCTGATCTGCGCGAGGGTCAGGAGCGTGCCGAGCCGTTCGTTCGGTCCTCGTGGGCTGACGGTCATGGTGGCGGCGGCACCTCCTGCGGCCTTGTGCGCGGGGCCCGGGCGGCACCGGGCCGTAGCTGCTGTACCTAGAGTAGTCGGACGCGTTCCGAGGGTTAAGAGGCCGCATTCCGGATGGCGGGATCGCGCACCCGGCGGCGGTCGGCCGGTGCACCGGCGGGCGGCGCGGCGGGGTTGGTCCGGACCGCTCGGAACCGGCCGCCGGTGGTCGGTCCGGCCGCGCGCCGGAGCGTTGTGCTCCGGTCCCGTGTCGATGTGCGCCCGGCCGTGCCCCCTGGCCCGACCGGCGGGTCGGCGATTCGCTGGTGGTCGTGGGTCGGCCCGCCGTCGAGGACCCGGCGGGCCGGGGGATGCCGCCGTCTCAATCCCCGCGGACGGCGGCGGAGTCCGGGAGGGCATGCGGATGCCCTCCCGGGCCGAACGACGCCTTTCGGCCATCTCGCGATGGCCATGACAGGCGGTCGCGAGGGCGGTCCGGGCCAGGGAGGGGGAGGCCCGGCCCGCCCGGCGGGAGCCGCGGCGCCACCGGGCACCGCCGCCCCGGCGGCCGGCCGGTGCGGCCCGGCGCCGCGAAATCGGAAACGCCAACTCCGGTCACGGCGCGGCGAACCGGTGGCACGATGTCTCCTGACGGCGCGCCGGATCCGCGGTGGGCGGCCGCCGCGGCGCGCCACGGGCTGGCACGGGGCTGCCCGGCGGCGGAGGCGCCGCACGGCGGCAGGTCCTCGTCCGGTGGAGGCGCGATGCGGTGGCTGACGGGCTGGAGCACGGGCACGGCCCGGCCGGGCACCCCGGCGCACGAGGCGCCCGGCACGGTGGCACCGATCGCCGCGCGCGCCCTCTGGACCGGCCCCAACCCGCTCTGGGCGGTCGGCGACTGGCGGCCCGAGGAGATCCGCCTCGCCACCATCCGCCCCGGCGCCCCCGCCACCGTCACCACCGGCCCGGCCGGCCCCGACCCCGCCGAGGACACCCCCGCCACCACCCGGCTCGCCGTCCTCGGTCACTGCGGGGCCTCCGACGCCGAACTGGCCGCCGGCCTGGCCGCCGCCCGCGGCGGCGCCGTCCGCCACCTCACCGCCTGGCCCGGCAGCTACACCGTCGTGCTGCGCACCGGCACCCGTTCCACCGTGCTGCTCACCGACCTGGCCGGCGCCCAGCCCGTCTTCCACACCCCCTGGGCCGGCGGCACCGCGTACGCCACTGCCGCCCTCCCGCTCGCCGACCTGATCGGCGCGCCCCTCGACACCGGCCACCTCGCCGCCCGGCTGGCCTGCCCCGAGTCCCCGGAGGCACTCGGTACCGGCACCCCCTACCTCGGCGTCCAGCAGGTGCCGCCCGGCCACGCGCTGGCGATCAGGGGCGGCCGCCCCTACCTCTCGGCGTACGACGAGCCGGCCGGCGCGGCGCGGCAGCGCGTCGAGGCGCCCGCCGTCCGGGAACTCACCCGCGCCCTGCTGGAGTCGGTCCGCTCCCGGGTCCGCACCCCCGCCCCCGGCTCCGCCGGCAACGGCCGGGCCCGGCTGGGCGTCGACCTCTCGTACGGAACGGCGTCCGCCACCGTCGCGCTGCTCGCCGCCGCCGTGCCGCTCGCCCCCGCGCCCGGTTCGGGCGTTCCCGTCCAGGGGGCGCCGGCGGCCGGGGGCGCCGGGGACGGGGCCGCCGCCAGGAGCGGGGCCGTGAAGGGCTCCTGGGCTCGCCCGGCCACGCGGCCGCCGTCCGCGCCCGAGCAACTGGCCGCCGTCACCCTCGACGAGACCGAGACGCCGGCCACCCTGGCGCTCGCCCCCGACCTTCCCCGGCTGCGGCACACCGTGCTCGCCCCCGGGCCCGGCACCCTCCCGTACGCGGACCTGCGGGCCGACCCTCAGGCGGGCCGGCTCACCGACGAACCCGGCCCCGAGCTGGTCGCCGCCGTCCGTGCGGAGGCCCGCTTCGATGCCGGCGGCACCGACCACCTCACCGGCTACGGCGCCCGTCAGGTCCTCGACGGGCACCCGGCCCGGCTCGCCGACCTGGTCCGGGCCGGCCGCCCGCGCGAGCTGCTGCCCCCGGTCGCCGCGCTGGCCGGCGCCGACCGGGCCGCCGTCGGCGTCCTGGCCGGCGCGTTGCGCACCCCGCTCACCGTGGTCCGCGCCGCCCACCGGCTCTCCCGGATCCGCTACGCCGAGGCGCTCGACGACGCCGCGGTACGGCTGACGCTCCGCCACGTCCCGGACGGGGGCGGCACGGCGGGTGCGCGCTCGGCGGACGACCTGGCCTGGTGCGTCCCCGGCCCGGCGGCCCGCTGGCTCTCCGACGAGGCGCTGTCCGCCGTCGCCCTGCGGCTGCGGCTGGCGGCGCGCGAACCGGCGCCCGCCGAGCTGCCCGGCGCGCGACGGGCGCGGTACGCCCTGCACCGGCACGCGCGCGGGTTCCGCACCCTGGTGCACGCCGCCGAACAGCCCGGCCAGCGGCTGCACGCGCCGTTCCTGGACAACCAGGTGGTCCGCGCGGCCCGGCTGCTCCCCGACGACGTCCGGCTCCAGCCGGGCGCCCGGTCCGCCCTGCTGCACGCCGTCCTCACCGGGGCCGGTCGCACCGACCTTCCGTCCGACTGGGGCCGCGGCACCCGCCCCGACCGCACCGCCCCCGCCCGGGCCGGCCTGCGGCTCGCCGCCGACGGCCTCGCCGAACTGTTCGACGCCCCGCTGCTCGCCGAGGCCGGCCTGATCGACCTCGCCGCCGTCCGGGCCGGCCTGGCCCGCTCCGCCGACCCGTCCACCCCGCCGGCGCCGGGCACCCTGGCCGGGCTCGCCGAGCTGGTCGCCACCGAACTGTGGCTCCGTCGCATCCGCGCCCGCCGGCACGGCGCCTGCTGGACCGGCCTCCCGGTCGCCGAGCGCGCCGCCCTGGCCCCGGCCCGCTTCGCCTGACCCGCTTCGCCTGACCCGCGCCGGAGTCCGGCCGGGGCTCCGGCGCGGCACGTGGACCGGGTGGCCGGGACTCCGGCCGGGGTTCCGGCGCGGCACGCCCGTCCGGACGGGCCGGGCGGGCAATCATGGCGCCATTCCGACTCGCTCCCTCCGCCCTGCCCGTCCCGTCTCGCCCTGCCCGTCCCTGCCCGTCCGTCCCGTCCCGCCCCCGTGGAGGCCGTGGTGACCAGCGCCAGCCCGGATCCGTCCGTCCCCGTCGTCCTGTCGGTGCTCGGCCGGCCGCCGACGGGCCGCCCGCCGGGGGTGCTGGCGGCGTGCGACGGTTCGGACGGTTCGCTCTGGGCGCTGGACCGGGCGATGACCGAGGCCGAGCGGTTCGGCCTGCCGCTGTACGTGCTCGCGGTGGTCAACCCGGCGCCGGGCGGCTACCCGCCGGGGATGGCCGAGCTGGTGCAGGAGAGCGTCGAGACGCTGGTCGAGAGCATGGCGGACGGCCTGCGCCGCTCGGTGGCCGCGGTGCAGCGGGCCCGGACCCGCCGGTACGAGGGGGAGCTGTCGCTGCACGTGGTGCTCGGCAACGTGATCGAGGTGCTGCTGGCGGCGTCGGCCCGGCACCACACGCTGGTGATCGGCACCCGCGGCAACGGCGGCTTCACCCGGCTGCTGCTGGGATCGGTCACCTCGGCGGCGGTCCACCACGCGAGCTGCCCGGTCCTGGTCGTCCCCGCTCCGCCGGCCCCTTGAGTCGCCGCACCCCGTGTTGCCGGGAATGTCCCGAGATGCGCTGCCGGGAATGTCCCGAGATGGTTCATCGTTCACCTATCTCGGAACCATCCTCCCCACCCCCTGGAGAAACCCCGTCATGAAGGTCGAGATCTACTCCGACATCGCCTGCCCCTGGTGCTACATAGGCAAGCGCCGCTTCGAGGAGGCGCTGGACGGCTTCGCGGGCAAGGAGAACGTCGAGGTGGTCTACCAGCCGTACCAGCTGGTGCCGGACGCGCCCGCCACGGCGAGCCCGCACCGCGCCTGGCTGGCCGAGCGCTACGGCCCGCAGTCCGTCGCGATGGACGCCCGGGTGGCCGAGCTGGGCCTCGCCGAGGGCATCACCTACGACTTCGACGCGGCGCTGCACGCCAACACCTTCCTCGGCCACCGGCTGCTCCACCTGGCCGAGACCGAGTACGGCGCGGCCGTGCAGGGGCGGCTGAAGGAGGCGCTGCTCAAGGCGCACTTCACCGACGGCGTGGACGTCGGCGACCGCGCGGCGCTCACCGAGGTCGCCGTCGCGGCCGGCCTGGAGCGCGACCGGGTGGCGGCCTACCTGGCCGGTGACGAGGGCACCGCCGAGGTCCGTGCCCAGCTGGCCGAGGCCCGTGAGCTGGGCATCACCGCCGTGCCGACCTTCGTCTTCGAGGGCAAGTGGGCGGTCCAGGGCGGCCAGGAGGCCGAGACCTTCCGCAAGGTGCTGGAGCAGGTCGCCACCGAGATCGGCGAGCGCCGCCCGGTGCCGGTGCAGGTCGCCGCGGCCGGCGAGGCGTGCGCGGACGGCTCCTGCGCGATCTGACCCGCCCGCCCCTCACGGCAAGCCCCCCGAGGCCCGCTTCAGTCGCACCTGAAGCGGGCCTCGGCCCAGTCCGCGGCGTTCAGGGCCGACCAGACGCCGTGCGCGGGGGTGACCACCAGGCGGATCGACCGCTGCCCGCCCAGCGGCACGTGCACCGGCACCGCGTCGTCGCCCGTGGCCAGGACGGGCGACCTCCACAGCGTGCGGCCGTCGCCGCCCTGCACGGAGAAGACCACGCCGCCGGGTGAGGCGGTGATGTCGTCCACTCCCGCCAGCGCGTCGAAGGACGTGCAGCCGCGGTTGAGGTCGACCAGCGTGCCGGCGGGCGCGTGGACGGTGATGCCGTGCGCGTACCGGGTGCCGCCGATCGAGACGCTGTCCCGTTGCCAGAACCAGTCGCTGCCCTTCTGCCGGATGCTCGGGCCCGGCGGCGGCACCCGGTTGTTGCCGGGCTTGAGCACCGGCAGGTCGTCGGCCCAGAAGTCGGTCGGGGCGGGCGGCGTCGGCGTCGGCCTCGGCGTCGGTGGTGTCGGAGTCGGCACCGGCGGGAGCGTCGGGGTGGGCACCACGGGGACGTCCGGCGTGGGCACCGGCGGCACGACCGGCGTGGGCACCTCCGGGACGGGGGGCTTCGGGACGGGGGGTTTCGGCGGCTGCGGCCCGGGCGCCGGGCTGATGGCCGGCGCGGCCGGCGCCGCCGTCGTCGGCCGCGGGCTCGGCGCCGGCGGCGGCACTGCCTTGGGGGCCGGGGCGGGCGGGGCCTT
>NZ_JAGIYX010000012.1:0-228522 GCF_017813315.1 Kitasatospora sp. RG8 | reverse complement strand
GCCGCCGACGCGCTCGCCGCCGCGGCCGGTCCCGCCTGCGCGGCCGAGGCCACCGCCGGCCTGCGCGGGCGGCTGGTCCGCCACCTGCTCGCCCTCGGCCCCGGCGGCCGCCTGTGGCGCGACGGCCCGCCGCCCGGCGACCTGGCCGCGCGGCTGGTCGGCTCCGCGGCGGACGCCGGCGGCCGGCTGCCCGCCGTGCTCGGCGCCGCCACCGCACTGCTCACCTCGGCCGGCGCGATCGTCGGGCTCGGGGTGCTCTCGCCGTGGCTGGCGCTCGCATTCTTCGGCGGGGTGGTGCCCGGGGTGGTGCTGATCCGGCTCTTCCTGCGGGAGGCCGGGCAGGTCTTCGTCCGCTACCAGGAGGTGCAGGCCGACCTCGCCGCCCGGCTGACCGGGGCGCTCACCGGGCTGCGCAGCATCCACGCGGCCGGGGCCCTGCGCTGCGAGGAGGCGCGCGTCCTGGAGCCGCTGCCCGCGCTCTCGGCGGCCGGGCACGCACTCTGGGCGGCGCAGCGGCGGACGGCGTGGCAGGCGACGCTGCTGATCGCCGTGGTCGAGGTGGCGGTGCTGGCCACGGCCGGCGCCCTGGTGGCGGCGGGCACGCTGGCGCCCGGCGCCCTCGCGGCGGCGGCCGGCTGGGCGGCGCTCGGGGCCGGACTGTTCGAGCAGGTCGAGGCGCTGGTCGGGGTGGCGCACGCGCGGGCCGGGCAGGCCCGGGTGGACCAACTGCTGGCGCTCGCACCGGCCACCGGCGGCACGGCCGTCCTCCCGGAGGGCGGAGCGGGCGAACTCGCCTTCCGGGGCGTGGTGGTGCGCGACGGCGACCGGGTGCTGCTCGGGCCTCTCGACCTGACCGTCCCGGGCGGGTGCACCGTCGCCCTGGTCGGCCGCTCCGGCTGCGGCAAGTCCCTGCTGGCCGCGCTGCCCGGCCGGCTGCGCGACCCCGACGAGGGGCGGGTACTCGTCGACGGCGTCCCCGTCGGGGAGTTGGCCGCCCCCGAACTGCGGCGCGCCGTCGGATACGCCTTCGAACGCCCCGCGCTGACCGGCCGGACGGTCCGCGACGCGCTGGACGGCGCCGGCCCCGCGGCCGTGGCCGCGGCCCGGGCGGACGGCTTCCTGCGGCGGCTGCCGGCCGGCCGGGACACTCCGTTGGACGAGCTCCGGCTCTCCGGCGGCGAGTTGCAGCGCCTCGGGCTGGCAAGGCTGTTGGCCCGGCCGGCCCGGGTCCTGGTACTGGACGACGCCACCTCGGGGCTCGACCTCGCCACCGAGTACCAGATCACCGAGGCCCTGGACCGGGCCGCCCACGGGAGCACCCGGCTGGTGGTCGCACACCGCGAGTCGGCCGCCGCCCGCGCGGACCTGGTCGCCTGGCTCGACGCCGGCCGGCTCCGCGCCCTCGCCCCGCACGCCCAGCTCCTCGCCGACCCCGCCTACCGGGCCACCCTCTCCGGCACCGCCCTCGCAGCGGCCACCGCCTGATGGGCCGTCACAGCGCTGGCCACGGCGCCTCCCTGGGCACCGGGCGCCGTCACGGCCACGGCGCCGCCCTGGACACCGGCCACCGCACCGGCAACGGCCACCGCGACGGCCGCGGCATGCCGCACGCGGGCGGTCCGGTGCGGCGACGCCCGCCCGGCTGGACGCTGCTGGGCCGGCAACTCGCGACCACCCCCGGGGCGCTGTGGCGGCTGCTCGGGTGGTCCGGGGTGGAGGCGCTGCCCGCGCTGACCTCGGGACTGATGGTGTCGGCCGCCGTGGACCGGGGGTTCCTGGCCGGACGGCCGGGGGTCGGGGTGGCCTGGCTGGCCGGGTTCGGGGCGGTGACCGCCGCCCGTGCGTACGCGGCGCGGGCCGGGTTCCCGTACCTCGCGGCCGTGGTCGAGCCGCTGCGCGACACCCTGGTGGAGCGGGTCGTCCGGAGTGCGCTCGCCCGGCCGCACGCCGACCCGGCCGAGGTCGCCCGGCTGACCGAACAGGTCGAGTCCGCGCGGCAGTTGACCGCCACCCTGCTCCGCACGCTGCGCGGGGTCGGGGTGACCCTGGTCGCCGCCCTGGCGGGCCTCGCCCTGCTCGCGCCGGCCGTCCTGCCGCTGGTCCTCGTCCCGCTGATCGCCGCCGGGCTGCTGTTCGCCCGGTTGCTCCGTCCGCTGGTGGAGCGCCGCCGCGCCGTGGTGCTCGCGGAGGAGCGCCTGGCCGCCGAGGCCGGACGCGCCCTCCACGGCCTGCGCGACATCCAGGCCACCGGCTCCGGCGACAGGACGGCCGAGGCCCTCGCCGCCACCGCCGGGAACAGCGCCGCGGCGTCCCGCGCGCTCGGCCGGGCCGCGGCGCTCCGTTCGCTGGTGGTGGCGCTCGGCGGCCGCCTGCCGGTGCTGGCGGTGGTCGCGGCGTCGCCCTGGCTGCTCGGCGGCGGCGGCCTCACACCCGGCGAACTGCTCGGCGTGGCCACCTATCTGCTCCAGCAACTCGACCCCGCGGTGAGGACCCTGGCCGGAACGGTCGGCGGGTGGCTGCTGAGCCTGGCCGTCGTCCTCGACCGGCTCGCCACCACGTCCGGCGGGCCGGAACCCCGCCCCGCGCCCGCCGCCCCCTCCTCCCCGGTGCCCCCGCCCGCGACCGTCGGTCTCCGTCTCACCGCCCTCCGCTACGCCCACGGCCCGGCCGCCGAACCGGTCTTCTCCGGCCTCGACGTGACCTTGGCCCCGGGCGAGCACCTGGCCGTGGTCGGCCCCAGCGGAACGGGGAAGTCCACCCTCGCCGCGCTGCTCGCCGGCCTGCTCGCCCCGCTCGACGGCGAGGTCCGTGTGGGCGGCGTCCGCCCGCACCTCCTCCCCGGCCCCGAACGGTCCCGCCTGGTGGCGCTGCTCCCGCAGGAGGCGTACGTGTTCCCGGGTACGGTACGCGCCAACCTCTGCTGGCCCGTCCCACCCGCCGGGGCCCGACCCTCCGATGCCCAACTCGCCCACGCCACGGCCCTCCTGGGTGCGGATGGACTGGTCGCCCGGCTCGGCGGCCCCGATGCCGAGCTCGCCGACCCGGGCGCGCTCTCGGCCGGCGAGCGCCAACTCCTGGCGCTGGTGCGGACGTACCTCTCCCCCGCGCCCGTCGTGGTGCTGGACGAGGCGACCTGCCACCTGGACGCCACCGCCGAGGAGCGGGTCGAGCGCGCCTTCGCCGCCCGCCCCGGAGTCCTGGTCGTGGTGGCGCACCGGATCAGTTCGGCGCTCCGGGCCGACCGCGTCCTGCTGCTGGACGGCGGCCGCGGCGTGCTCGCCCGGCACGGCGATCTCCAGGTGCTGTCGCCGCTCTACCGCGAACTGGTGGGCCACTGGTTGGGATCGGCCGGGCAGCGCGGCGCCGCGCCGTTCGCAGGCCACCCGACGTGATCTCGATAGGATCTCGCCCGTTCCGGCCGTTATGGTGGCCGGGGCGCGGGCCGTGATCACCGGCTCCGGCGCTGTTCGCGCGCCCGGTCAGGCCGGCCACACGCCCGCCCGCCGCCCGCGGCGCCCGTCGGGCGCCGACACACCTGCACCCTCGCACGGAAGACGATTCTGATGTCCGACACCCTCACCGACACCACCGGACCCGCGGCCAACGGGACCGACGCCGACGAGACCACGGCCGAGGACACCGCGTCGCACGGCCGCCACCGCGGCCGCACCGCCGCCGACGACAGCCCCGAGGCCGACCCGCACGGCCGGCACCGGCTCGGCGCCGGGGCCGACCAGCGCTGAGCCGCTCCCGCAGTACGCGGCAGGGCCCGCCGGTCGCACGATGTGTCGACCGGCGGGCCCTGCCGCGTTCCGGCGCCGGGAACTCAGTCCAGCGTCACGACCGTGCGCAGCGCCTCGCCGCCCCGCATCTGCGCGACGGCCTCGTTGACGTCCGTCAGCCCGACCCGGTGCGTGATCATCCCCGCGAGGTCGATCCGCCCGGCCCGCCAGAGGTCCACCACCAGCGCGATGGTGCGGGGCACCGACGTCCCGCCGTACAGCGAGGGCAGCAGACGCTTCTCGTTGAAGAACAGCTCGCCCATGGTGAACTGCGCGAGGTCGTCCTGCGCCCCGGCGCCGATCACCACCACCGCGCCCCCGCGCCTCGCCGCGTCGTACCCGGCCCGGACGGTGGCCGCACGGCCGACCGCCTCGAAGACGTAGTCGAAGCCGCCGCCCGGCAGGCCCTTCGCGACGGCCTTCAGCTCCTCCGGGGCGAGCGCGTCGGTGGCCCCGAAGGCCAGCGCCCGCTCCCGCCTCGACACGACCGGGTCGACCACGGCGATCCGGCCCGCGCCGCAGACCCGGGCCCCCTGCACGGTCGCGACGCCCACCCCGCCCGCGCCGATGACCGCGACGGAGGACCCCGGCTCGACCTGCGCGGTGTGGACGGCGGCACCGATGCCGGTGGTCACCCCGCAGCCGATCAGGGCGGCCAGCTCGTACGGCAGGTCGGCCGGGACCTTGATCACGGCGTCGCGCTCGACCACCACCTCCTCGGCGAACGCACCGGTGCCGTAGAAGCCGGAGGCGTCCACCGGAGCACCGCCGCCGTCGAACCGGAAGCCCGGGGCGCCGAGCCGGCGCAGGCTGGAGACGCAGAGGTGCCCGCGGCCCCGCTCGCAGTGGGCGCAGCGACCGCAGGGCGCCATCCAGCAGAGCACCACCCGGTCGCCCGCCCCGACGCCGGTCACGCCCTCGCCGACCTCCACCACGTCACCGGCTCCCTCGTGGCCGGGGACGAACGGCGCGGGCTGCGGCAGGACGCCGCTCATCGCCGAGAGGTCGGAGTGACAGAGGCTGGCCGCCCTCAGGCGGACTCTCACCTTGCCGGGGCCGAAACCGACCGCCACCACGTCGTCGCGGACGTCGAGCGTGTCCTGGCCGGTCTTGTGCAGGATGGCTGCGCGCATGGGGCTGCTCCCGGATTCCCCTCGGATCGGTGGTCGGGCCGATTCTGGCACGCCCCGCCCGCCCGGAGTAGAACACGTTTCACCGGTTGGGGCCCGGCCCGGACGAAGACGGAAGCGGCCCACCGGGAATCGGGGTGTCGGCGAAGGGCCCCCGCTGGCATGATCGTCCGCCGTGCCCACTCCCCCCGTGCCCACTCCCGCCGCGGCCACTTCTGCCGCGGCCCCCGCCGCCGCCCCGCAGACCTGCCCGCGCTGCGCCGCCGCGCTGGACGCCGACCCGCGGTTCACCGTCTGGTGCCCGCACTGCGACTGGAACCTCACCCCGGGGCCGGAGCGCGCCGCGGCCACCCGGCAGGAGGCGGCCGCAGCCGCCCGGACCGACCGGCTCTACGAGGACGTCGCAACCGGCCGTACGGCCACCGCCGGGCGGCGGGACTGGCTGGCCGCGTCCGCCATCGCCACCGTCGTCCACCTCGCCACCGCCTCCCTGTTCTCCTGGGGTCTCTGGCTGCTCGTCACCGGCAACACCCCGCTGCGCTGCCTCGGCGCGATCGTGCTCGCGGTCGTGGTCCTGCTGCGGCCGCGGCTCGGCCGCCCCCCGCGCGACGAGGGCGTGCTGGACCGGGCCCAGGCACCCGCCCTGTACGGGCTGGCGGACCGGGTCGCCGCCGAGGTGGGGGCCGGGCCGGTCGGGGTGATCCGGGTCGACGGAGAGTTCAACGCGAGCGTGGAGGCGGTCGGGCTGCGCCGGCGGAGCGTGCTCACCCTCGGCCTGCCGCTCTGGGAGGCGCTCGGCGAGCAGGAGCGGGTGGCCCTGCTCGGCCACGAGTTCGGCCACCGGGTCAACGGCGACCACCGGCGGGGCCTCTGGCTCGGCTCGGCGATCCACGCGATCGCGCACTGGCACGAGCTCGCCCGGCCGCGCACCCACGCCGGCGGCGGGGTGGGCCTGATGCACCTGCTGCTCCACTTCACCGACCTCGTCACCAACGCCGTGCTCGGCGTCGTCGCCTGGATGCTGCGGCGGGTGTTCGGGCTGCTCGACCGGCTCACCGCGCGGGCCGGACAGCAGGCCGAGTACCACGCGGACACGCTGGCCACCCGGGTCGCGTCCACCGGGGCGACCCGCCGCCTGCTGCGGACGCTGCTGCTGCTCGGGACCGTCGACACCGTGGTGACCCGCGTGCGCGCGGAGCTGCAGGGCCGCCCCCGTGCGCCCCGCCGCGGCGCGGACCCTTCGGCGACGGGGCCGGCCCCGCAGGCCACGGCCACCGAGGAGCTCTGGGAGAAGCTGCGCGACCACCTCGCCGCCGTCCCGCCGCTGGAGCACGAGCGCCTGCTGCGCCGCTCCGCCCTGGACCGGGGTGCCGTGGACTCCACCCACCCGCCGACCCACCTGCGGCTGGCCCTCCTGGACCGGAGGCCGGACCTCCCGGCCGCCGTCACCACGACTGCCGCCGAGGCCGCCGCCATCAACGCCGAGCTGGCCCCCCACCGCACCCGCATCGCCCGCACGCTCCTCGCCGGCTGACGGCGCCGGCTGACGGCGCCGGCCGGCGGACCCGCTGACGCCGCCCGGCGCGGGAAGGCCGACGGCGCCGGGCCCGCCGCTCCGCGCCGCTCCGTGCCGCTCCGCGCCGGTCGGGGCGGGCGGGACGACGGGACGTACCGTCGAGTAGGGTCCGACGGCGAGTACGGAGTACCGACCACCCCCGGCAAGGAGCTGCAGCATGTCCGACCTCCTGGAGAACACGCGACCCGGGGCCGAGGTGCTGGCGGCGTTCGAGGCCGCGACCGGGTTCATGCCGGTGGACGAGGGGCTGGCGCTGTACGCGGCGGCGATGACCGCCGCCCGGCGGACCGGACTTCCGGTGCTGGAGATCGGCACCTACTGCGGGCGCTCGGCGATCCTGCTGGCGGCGGCGGCCCGGGAGGCCGGGACGGTGGCGCTCACCGTCGACCACCACCGCGGGTCGGAGGAGCAGCAGCCCGGCTGGGAGTACCACGACCCGACGCTGGTGGACCAGGAAGTCGGCCAGATGGACACCCTCCCGCGCTTCCGCCGCACGCTGCACGCGGCCGGGCTGGAGGAGCACGTGGTGGCGCTGGTCGGCCGTTCGCCGCAGATCGCCGCGCTCTGGGGCGGCCGCCTCGGCCTGGTCTTCATCGACGGCGGCCACACCGACGAGCACGCCACCGGCGACTACGAGGGCTGGGCGCCGCACCTGGCGCCCGAGGGCCTGCTGGTGGTGCACGACGTCTTCCCCGACCCGGCGGACGGCGGGCAGGCTCCGTACCGGGTCTACCTGCGCGCGCTCGCCGAGGGGTTCGAGGAGGTCTCGGTGACCGGTTCGCTGCGGGTGCTGCGCCGTACCGCCGCCTGATCCGGCCGAAGCGAGATCCGCGGACCCGCCCCACGGGCGATCACGGATGCTCTAACGTCGAGCCGGGGCTGTCGGGCGGGGGTTCGAACGGTACGGTGTCCGCGCGGCGCCGACGGGTGCCGCACGCGACGGAACGGCGACCGGGCGGCAACCGGGCGACACGGCGGTACCGGGGCACAGTGGTACCCCGGCACGGCACCAGGCAGAGCATCCGGGCAGACGGTGGGGGCTAGAGCGCAATGACCGACCAGCAGAACACCGCTCCGGCGGTCTGGGACCCCACCGCGCGCGGCGGCGCCGGCGGCTGGGTCCGCGGGCCGCAGCAGCAGCCTGCCCCGGGCGCCGCACAGAACCCCGCCGCACCCGCGCCCGCCACGCCCGCGGCGGCGCCACCCGCCGGGTCACCCCAGCCGCCCGCGTTCCAGCCGCCCGCGCCGCAACCGCCGGCCCAGCCGGCGCCGGGACAGCGGCCGCCGATGCAGCAGCCGCCCGCGCCGGGCGCCGTCGGCGACCAGGGACCGCCGCTGGGGGCGCGCCCGTACCTGTCGGGCGCCCCCGGCTACGACGCCCCGACCGCGCCCGCCTTCCCGGCGACCGCCCCGCAGCCGGTCACCCCGCCCCCGGCCGCCCCGCCCTCCGGCGGCTTCCCGGGCCACGCCACCCCGCAGAACCCGGGCCCGGGCGCGCACCAGGGCCCGCCCGGCGGCTACGGCCCCCCGGCCGCCCCGCAGCAGCCCCCCTACCCCCAGCAGTCGTACGGGCAGCAGCCCTACCCCCAGCAGCCGTACGGGCAGCCGCCGTACGGACAGCCGGACTACGCCACCGGCTACGAGGACCCCGAGGACGAGGACCGCCCCGGCAGCAAGCGCGCGCCCGTGCTGATCGGCTTCGCCCTGCTCTTCGTGCTGGCACTCGGCGGTGGCATCCTCTGGGCGGTGAAGGGCGACGGCGACCCGGCCGAGAAGGCCGCCGCCCCCGGTCCGTCCGCCACGGCCGCGCCCACCGACGCGCCGGCCTCCGGCAACGCGCAGCCCGCCCCGGCACCCACCGGTTCGACCGGTGCGCCGACCCCGGCCGCCACCGACACCGCCTCCGCCTCCGCCTCCGCGAGCCCGACCGCCGGTGCGGCCGGTCCCAACGCGCCGACCCAGGCCAAGGCGCTGGACGACCTGCTGACCCAGGGCGAGAGCGCGAAGGCGCCGATCGGCAGTGCGGTCGCCAAGGTGAGCAGCTGCCCGTCCAAGGCGGACATCGACAGCGCGGCCCAGGTCTTCGACTCCGGCGCCAAGCAGCGCGACCAGCTGCTCACCAAGCTCGCCACCCTGGCCGTCACGGACCTGCCCGGCGGTGCGGACGCGGTGGCGTCGCTGAAGTCGGCCTGGCAGCTGTCCGCCGACATCGACCGCGCGTACGCGAGCTGGGCCCGTGCGGTGTCCGCGCAGGGCTGCTCCGGTTCCGCGCCGAACACCACGGACAAGAAGCACGCGGACGAGCTCAATCCGCAGGCCACCCAGGCGAAGAAGGACTTCGTGACGAAGTGGAAGGCCATCGCCGACACGTACGGCCTGACCGCGCGCACCCAGGACAGGATCTGAACCACCCGTGACCCGCACCACCCAGGGCAACCCGCACGACGAACCACCGCGCCGCTCCCGCCTGTTGCTCACCACCACGGTGGCCGGCGCGCTGGTGCCGCTCGGCCTGGCCGGCTGGCTGCTCTGGCAGGCCGTCGGCGACCCCGGCAAGGCGGACGACGCGGCGCCGTCGGTCCACGCGGCGGAGGCGGCCGCCCCGCCCGCGCCCTCGGCCACGACGGCCGCCGGGACGGCCCCGGCCTCCCCGGACGCCACCGCCACCCCCACCGCCACCTCCACCCCGACCGGACCGGAGCCGACGAGTGCCGCGCCGGCCACCCCCGAGGCCGGCGCCACCACTCCCGCCTCCGGCCCGGCCACCACTCCCGGCGCCTCCGCCCCCGCGTCCACCGGCCTCGCCGGCCGGACGGTGCTGCTCGACCCCGGCCACAACCCCGGCAACTTCGCCCACGCCACCGAGATCAACCGCCTGGTCGACATCGGCAACGCCCGCAAGGAGTGCGACACCACCGGCACCTCCACCAACGCCGGCTACACCGAGGCCGAGTTCTCCCTGGACGTCTCCCGCCGGGCCCGCGCGATCCTCACCGCCCGCGGCGCCACGGTGGTGCTGGTCCAGGACGGCGACCGGCCCTGGGGACCGTGCATCGACGAGCGCGCCCGGGCGGGCGCGGAGGCGCACGCCGACGTGGCGGTCTCGGTGCACGGGGACGGCGGCCCGGCCGGCGGCAGCGGGTTCCACGTGATCACGCCCGCCAAGGTGGTCGCGGGGAAGGCGGACAACTCCGCGATCGTCGCCCCCTCCCACCGGCTCGGCCTGCTCCTGCGCGACGGCTTCCGCGCGGCCAGCGGCGAGCAGTACGCCGACTACACGGCGAGTCAGGGGCTCGACACCCGCTCCGACCTCGGCGGGTTGAACCTCTCCACCGTGCCCAAGGTCTTCATCGAGTGCGGTAACATGCGCAACTCGGTCGACGCCAGGCGGATGACGGACCCTCAGTGGCGCCAGCAGGCGGCCCAGGGGATCGCCGACGCGCTGACGACGTTTCTGACCACGCGGTAGGCGCCTGCGGCCGAGGGGCCTGCCCGACCATCAGGTGGACGGCAGGAGTCGGGCCCGCGCAGTTTGCAACGACTTCGCCCCATTCCCGAGCCCGCTGTGCACCCGCGAGGCGGTTGGCCCTAGGCTTCTGGTCCGTTCGGAGTTTTCCGGACCGGTCAAGCCGACCGAGCACCACCGCCGTCCACGACACACCAACGAGGGGAACGTTAGTGAATCTGCGCGCTCTCACCAGGGGAGACGCCGCCGTCGCAGGTGCGGCCGTCCTGCTCTTCATCGCCTCCTTCCTGCCGTACTGGACCGTCGACTGCAGTGGCAGGTACTGCGGCGACACGTCGCAGAACGCCTGGGACAGCGTCCTGTTCCCCGTCCTGCCCTCGGTCTTCCTGCTCGGCATCCTCGCCGCCGTGCTGATCCTGGTGCAGCGCTTCCAGGGTGAGGCCGCCGCCAACCGCCAGGTGCTCGGCCTGCGGCTGGACCAGTGGGGCATCGCCTTCGCCGTCGCCGCGCTCTGGACCTCGATCTGGTCCCTGGGCGGCGGCCCGAAGGGCCTGGACCACGGCTTCGGCGCCTGGCTCGCCGTCATCTCGCTGATCGTGCTGGCCGGTGCCGCCGCGGCGAGCCCGCTGATCCCCGCGCTCAAGGCGCCCCTGGTCACCGACAAGCCGGCCGTCCCGCAGGGCTACCCTGGCGGCTACCCGGGCCCGCAGGCCGGCCAGCCGGGCCAGCCGGGCCAGCCCGGCCAGTACGGTTACCCGGCCCCCGGCCAGGACCCGCTCCAGGCGCAGCCGCCGGCGTTCGGTGGCCAGCCCGGCGGTTACGGCTACCCGGCCCCGCAGGGCGGTCAGCCCCAGGCCGGCCAGCCGCAGGACGCCGCGGCCCAGCACGCCGCCCAGCAGGCTCCGGCCGCCCAGGCCCAGCCCGCCCCGGCGGCTCCGGCGGCTCCGGCTGCCGACTTCGCGCCGTTCTGGTTCGCCGTCCCGGCGCCGCGTCAGCTGGCCCCGAAGGACAACCCGGCCGGGGCCCCTGTCGGCGAGCTGGTCCCGGGCACCTGGTACCTGGCGGTCGAGCAGCGCGGCGCCGCGCTGGTCGCCCAGCTCCAGGACGGCTCGCAGGGCCTGCTGACCGACACCACGGGCATCCAGCGCGGCTGACCCGTCGCCACCGCCGCACGGCGGTCGCACGCAACGCCGAAGGGCGGGACCGGATCGATCCGGTCCCGCCCTTCGGCGTTCGTTCCCCGTGGCGGCCGCCGAGGCCGTTGGCTCCCCCGTGGCGGCCGCCGACGCCCGCCTCAGCGGCGGCGTGCGCGGGCGGGTGCGCGCCTCAGCAGCAGTCCTGCACCACCAGTCCCGCGGGCAGCTGGTCACCGCCGAAGACCGCGACCGTGGCCGGGTCGCCGCCGAGCGCGGCGACGGCCAGCAGCAGCGCGCCCGCCGTCCAGGTGGTGCGCTCCTCGGGCCAGATGGCGTCGTCCTCGAACACGTACCCGGTCCAGTACGAGCCGTCGGTGTGCCGCAGGTGCTTCTGGATCCAGCGCAGGATGTCCACCGCGCGGTCGGACTCGCCGACCGCCCAGAGCGCGAGGGCCAGTTCGGCGCTCTCCCCGCCGGTCACCCAGGGCCGGTCGCTGACGCAGCGCACGCCGAGGCCGGGGACGACGAAGCGGTCCCAGTCCCGTTCGATCCGCTCCAGTGCGGCCGTTCCGCGCAGCGCGGTGCCGAGCACCGGGTAGTACCAGTCCATCGAGAAGCGGTCCTTGTCGAGGAACCGCTCGGGGTGGTGGGCGATGGCGTGCCGCAGCCGGCCGGCCGCCAGCTCCCAGTCGGGCTGCGGCTCCTCCAGGTAGTCGGCGATGGCCAGGCCGCAGCGGAGCGCGTGCAGGATCGAGGACGAGCCGGTGAGCAGCGCCTCGTCGGGCGCCTCGCCGTTCTCGTCGACCCGCCAGGAGATCGGCCCGCCGGGCAGCCGCAGGCCGACGATGAAGTCCAGGGCGCGCCTGACCACGGGCCAGATCCAGTCCAGGAAGGCGTCGTCGCCGGTGCTGAGGTGGTGGTGCCAGACCCCGACCGCGATGTAGGCGCAGAAGTTGGTCTCCTTGGCCGGGTTGGAGACCTCGCCGTCGGTGCCGCCCTGCCCGTAGGCGTAGGCCGCGTACCAGGAGCCGTCGGGGTTCTGGCGGGCCGCCAGCCAGCGGTAGGCGGCCTCGGCGGCGGCGTGCTCGCCCGCGGTGTCGAGGGCCATCGCGGCCTCGGTGTGGTCCCACGGGTCGAGGTGGTGGCCGGTGAACCACGGTATGGCGCCATCGGCCTGCTGCTCGGCGAGGATGCTGCCGACGGTGCGGGCGGCCTGCTCGGCGTCGAGCACCCCGTCCAGCAGCAGCACCTCGGGAACGGCGGCGGTCACTCGCCGGCCCGCCCGGTCTCGGCCCGGTCCGCCTCGGCCCGGTCCGCCTCGGCACCGACCTGCTCGGCGCGGTTGGGCTCGGCGCGGTTGGGCTTGGAGGCGTAGGCGACGAAGCTCTTGCCGATGACCGGGTTGAGCGCCTTCTCGGCGGCCTTGGTGAGGGTGCTGATCACCGGGGTGCCGACGATGTCCCAGACCAGCAGCTGGTGGTAGGCCTTGACCGGCAGCGCCTTGTCGTTGTCCACGCCGACCGCGCACTTGATCCACCAGTACGGCGCGTGCAGCGCGTGCGCGTGGTGGGTGCCGTACGGCTCCAGGCCGGCGTCCTTGAGCTTGCCGAGCAGTTCGTCACCGCGGTAGATGCGGATGTGGCCGCCCTCGACCTCGTGGTACTCGTCGGAGAGCGCCCAGCAGATCTTCTCCGGCAGCCAGCGCGGCACGGTGACGGCCAGCAGGCCGCCGGGCTTGAGGACGCGGAACATCTCGTTGAGCACGCCCTTGTCGTCGGGGATGTGCTCCATCACCTCGGAGATGATGATCTTGTCGAAGTACTCGTCCTCGAACGGCAGGGCCAGCGCGTTGCCCTCCATGGCGACCGCCGACGCGCCCTCGGGGGCCTCGCCCGCCTGCTCCATGGCCGCGAACCATTTCCTGACCTCGGCGATCTCCTCGGTGTTCTGGTCGAGGGCGATCACGTTGGCCCCGCGCCGGTAGCACTCGAACGCGTGCCGCCCCCCGCCGCAGCCCAGGTCGAGCACCCGGTCGCCGGGGGCGAGCGGGAAGCGCGAGAAATCAACGGTCAGCACTGCGGGGCTCCCATTCCTTTGGTACCAAGCGTTTCTGACGCCACGTCAGAACTGTGGGGGACAGCGTGAGAACAGGGTGACCTGCCGGACGGCCGGCGGGGCGACGCGCCGGGTACCGTCCCGGCCGGGCGGCCGGTCCGGCCCGGCGGCCCGTCAGGCCACGTAGCGCCAGCCCGGACCGGAGCGGGCCCGCTGCCCGACGCCGGTGGCGATCGCCGCCCGGTAGCCCTCGACGGTCAGTTCGGCGGCCCGCTGCCAGGTGAACCGTTCGAGCACCCGCTCGCGCCCGGCCCCGCCGAGCGCGACGCGCAGCTCCGGATCGTCCAGCAGCCGGCCGAGTGCGGCCGCCAGCGCGCCCGCGTCGCCCGGCGGAACGGCGAGACAGCTCTCGCCGTCCGGCCCGGCCACCTCCGGGATCGCCCCGCCGGTGGTGGCGACCAGCGGCGTCGCGGTGGCCATCGCCTCGGCGGCGGGCAACGAGAAGCCCTCGTACAGGGACGGGACGCAGGCCACCTCGGCCGAACGGTAGAGGTCGACCAGCTCCTGGTCGGTCAGGCCGCTGCGGAACTCGATGTGCTCCTCCAGGCCGAACCGGCGCACCGCGTCGGCGACCGGCCCGCGCTCCTTCTGCGGCTTGCCGACCACGACCAGGTGCGCGTCCCGCTCGGTGCGGACCTTGGCCAGCGCCTCCACCAGGTACACCAGGCCCTTGAGCGGGACGTCCGCGCTGGAGGTGGTGACGATCCGGCCGGGCACCCGGCGCACCGTCTCCGACGGGGACCAGAGCCGCGTGTCGGCGCCGATCGGCACCACCGAGACCGCGCCGGGCGCGGCGCCCAGGTGCTCGACGATCTCCCGCTTCGAACTGCCGGAGACGGTGATGATGTGGTCCAGCCGGGCGGCCACCCGGCGCTGCATCCGGGTGAAGGCGTACCAGCGGCGCAGCGACAGCCGCCGCAGCCGGGTGGGGGCCGCGTCCAGCTCCAGCTGCCGGTCCACGGTGATCGGGTGATGGATCGTGGTGACCAGCGGGAAGCCGTGCCGTCCCAGGCCGAGCAGGCCGTAGCCGAGGGTCTGGTTGTCGTGCACCACGTCGTAGCGGCCCCTGTGCAGGGCGAGGTGGCGGCGGGCGCGCAGCGAGAAGGTCAGCGGCTCGGGGAAGCCGCCGGTGCGCATGGTGGCGACCTCCAGCACGTCCACCGGCCCCCGGTACTCGGCGAGGCCCGGGGTGCGGAACGGGTCGTCGGCGCGGTAGAGGTCCAGGCTGGGCAGCTCCACCAGCCGGACCGAGCCGGGGCCCTCGACCTCGTCCAGTACGGGGTAGGGCTGAGCACCGATCACGTCCACGTGGTGGCCGAGCCGGGCCAGTTCACGGGAGAGGTGTCGTACGTAGACGCCCTGGCCGCCGCAGAACGGGTCGCCGCGGTACGACAGCAGGGCAATCCGCAGCGGTTGCGCGGTCATCCTCGGCCCCCATCTCTGCTACTAGGTGTGCTGCCGGTCGCTAAAGTAGATCAGGTTTCAGTGTGGTGTGGAGTTCACCAGTGACCATGTGAACAATGAGAGACCTCGAAGATACCGGCCCGTAGCTTCCCGTCAGGAGCCAGGGCTGGTGATTCACGCCACGCCGGAGCACCCGACCGACCTGCCGGACCCACCTCGCGGGACCGGTCGGCCCGGCATGCTCCGGAGCTGTTCCGGACCTGCTCCGGCACTCCAGGAGCACCCCGCCACTCTCGCGCACCGGGAGCACCCTTGCACTCGCCAGCCGCACCGAATGCCGCACCGCCCGCCGACGCACCATCCGCTCCCCGCACCGCACCGGGCCCCGTGCCGAACCCCGCGGCGCCCGCCGACGCGCACCCGGCGCCGGCCCCCGCGACGCACCCCGCACCGGCCACCGCACCCTCCGCCGTACCGCCCCCCGACGGCCCGCCGCTGACCGCCCGACAGGCCGAGCGGCGCCACCGGATCCTGCGGTCCGCGACCGTGCTGGCGGCCCGCGGCGGGTACGAGGCGGTGCAGATGCGGGAGGTCGCGGAGGGCGCGCAGGTGGCGCTCGGCACCCTGTACCGCTACTTCCCGTCGAAGGTACATCTGCTGGTCGCGGTGATGCTGGAGCAGTTGCAGGGCCTCCAGGAGCAGGTCCGGCGGCACCCGCCGGCCGAGCGCGAACCGGCGCCGCGGGTCGCCGAGACGCTCACCCGGGCGTTCCACGCGCTCCAGCGCGAACCGCTGCTCGCGGAGGCGATGGTCCGGGCGCTCTCCTTCGCCGACCGCTCGGTCAGCACCGAGGTGGACCTCGTGAGCACGGCCACCGGGCAGCTGATCCTGGACGCGATCGGCCAGTCCGGACCGCCCACCGAGAGCCAGCGTGCCGCCGTCCGGGTGATGGAGCACACCTGGCACTCGGCGCTGGTGTCCTGGCTCTCCGGCCGGTCCTCGATCGCCGAGGTCCGCGCCGACCTGAACACCGCCGCCCGACTGCTCACGCTGCCCTGACCGCCCGGCCCCGGCGGCTGCCGCTCCGCCGGCCGGCCGCCGCCCTGACACCGGCCCGCCGCCCGCCCGCCACCGCCCCGGCGGCCGCACCGCCGGTGCCCGGCGGACGCCGTGCCGGTGCCGTGTCAGCACCGAGGCGCCGCTCCGCCGCCGGCGTCCCACCGCCGTGCCGCCACGCACCCCGCCCAAGTGGAACCTGTTCTCGTCAGGGCGGGTCGGACGGGCGCCGAACGGCGGCTAGAGTCGACCCGCAGGACAACTCCATCCCGCTTCTCCTCCGGGGAAAGCCGGTGCGAATCCGGCACTGACCCGCAACCGTGAGCCCGGTGGACAGCCGGGCGAGTCGGAGTGCCCGGGGAGGGGCGAGCGGCCGGACCGGGCACACCCGTGCCCGGCACCGTCGAGGACTACGGAGGGCCCCCGGGCCACCACCGCTCACCGAAAGGCTCATCTCCACCATGCACACCGCCGCCCGTCTGGGCGCCGCCGCCCTGTCCGCCGCGCTGCTCACCGGCACCGCCGCCGCACCGGCCCTCGCCGACAGCCCCTCGCCCGGCGCCGTCACCGTCCCCGAGGGCCTGTACGGCAAGAGCGACCCGACGTTCGACGGGGTGTGGCGGCAGTCGCTCGCCCTCACCGCGCTGGCCGACGCCAAGGTGACGCCCGCCGACTCCGCCGTCTCCTGGCTCACCGGCCAGCAGTGCGCGGACGGCGGCTGGCCCTCGTTCCGCGCGGACACCACCGCGGCCTGCGACGCCACCACCGAGGACAGCAACGCGACCACCCTCGCCATCCAGGCGCTGGTCGCGCTCGGTGGACACCAGGACGCCGTCGACAAGGGCGTCCAGTGGCTGAAGACCAACCAGAACGCGGACGGCAGCTGGGCCTACAACCCCGGCAGCCCGGGCGACGCCGACTCCACCGGTCTCGCCGTCAGCGCCCTGTTCGCCGCCAAGGTGGACCCGGCCGGCGTCGCCAAGGCCGGAAAGAACGCCTTCGACGGGCTGGCGCTCTTCCAACTCGGCTGTGCCGCCCCGGCCGACCAGCGCGGAGCCTTCGCCTACCAGCCCAAGCCGGACGGCACGTTCGAGCCGAACGCCCTCGCCACCGGCCAGGCCTCGCTGGCCGCGGCCGGCGGGAAGCTGCCGGTCACCAACACCAACCGGACCGACGCCGCTCCCAAGGCGCTCGTCTGTGCGGACGGCTCCACCGGATCCACCGGCGCCACGTCGACGGCCGTGCCGCGCGCCGACTCCGGCGAGGCCGCCGGCGCCTACGTCACCGCGCAGCTCGCGGCGGGCGGGCAGCACCTCACCCTCACCACCCCCGGTGCCGCTCCCACCCCCGACCACACGGCCACCGCGTGGGCCGCGCTCGGCCTGATCCAGGGCGGCCACCCGCAGCAGGCCGCCGGCGCGGTCGACTGGCTGGCCAAGGAGGGCACCACCTGGACCAAGGGCGGCACCGACGCCGCCGCCACGGCCAGCCTGCTGCTCGTCGCCCAGGCCGCCCACCGCGACCCGGCCTCGTTCGGCGGCGACCTGGTCGCGCAGCTGACCGCCCTCGGCCCCGCGCCGAAGGCGGCCGCCCCGGCGGCATCGGGTTCGGCCTCTGCTCCGGCGAAGGAGGAGAAGAAGGACGGCGGCATCAGCCAGTGGTGGCTGATCGGCGTCGGCCTCCTCATCGGCATCGGCGGCGGCCTGGTCCTGAGCCTCCAGCGCAAGCGCGGCCCGAAGCTGTGACCAGCCCCGGCGAGCCGGCCGGCCCGGACGGGTCGACCGGCGCTGGCGGGACGGCCCGCGCGAACGGGACGGCCGGCTCGAGCGGGTGCTCGGGGGACCGGTCGGACTCGGCCGGCCTGAGCGGGTCGGCCGGGGCGGCTGTCCGCTGTGGCCGGCGGGTGACGCCTGCGGTCGTCCGGTTCGTCGCCGGGGTGGTGGCCGGGGTGCTGATCCTGCTGGTGCTCGGGGCGGCCCCGGCCCAGGCCGCCGGGTACCGGTACTGGTCATTCTGGAAGTGGTCCGGCAGCGCCTGGGCGTACCAGCAGCAGGGGCCCACGGTCTACGTGCCGCAGGACGGCGGCGTGGACGGGTGGCGCTTCGCCGTCAGTCCGGACGGCGGCCGGGACGCCGCCCGTCCCGGCACCGACGCGGACTTCGCCACCATCTGCGGGGCCACGCCCGAACAGCAGGGGCGCAAGCGGGTGGGCGTGGTCCTGGACTTCGGCACCGCCGCCGACTCCGCCGGCGAAACCCCGCCCGGACGCCGCACCGCCTGCGCCGTCGTGCCCGGCAACGCCAGCTCGGCGGAGGTGCTGGCCACCGTCGCCCCGCCGCTGCGGTACGACAGCAGCGGACTGCTGTGCGCCATCGCCGGCTACCCGAGGTCCGGCTGCGCCGACCAGCTCGGCGCAGCCGGGCAGCCCTCGTCCGAGGCCACCCTCGTCGCCGTCCGCGACGATCCCGCGCCCGGTTCCGACGGCCCGGACCTCGGAGTGATCGGCGGCGCCGTCCTCGTCACCGCCCTCGCCGCGGGCGCCGTCTGGCAGGTGCGCCGACGACGGTGAACCCGGAGCGAATATGTAGACCGGTCCATAGATGCCGACGCGGCCAACCTGGCTGGCTCAGTCGACCCGGCCAACCCCGCCAACCCGGCCAACCCGGCCGGCATGAATCGAATATACCGATCGGTCTACATATATAGACCGGTCCATATATACCGACCGGTCTACAGATAACGGCCCCACCGCGAACGCGCCAGAGTGGGAAGTCGGCCCAGCCGACTTCCCACTCCGGGCCCAGCTCACACCAACCCGGCGCGCCCGGCCCCCGGCGCCCGCCCCGCGAACGCCCCCAGCCCACCAGCCGCCGCCCCGCCACCCCATCCGCCGACCCGCTCGCCGACCACCCACCGCCCACCGCCCATCACCCCTCAACCCGCCAACCGCTCCCTCCCCCAGCCCACCCGCGCCGACCTGGACCCCCTCCGCCGTGACCACACCCCGCGCCGCCGGCCCGCCCCGCGCCGCCCGCTCCCGCCGCCCGCCCATCGGCCCCCGCCAACTGCATCCCGGGGCCTGGTGGCTGTGGGCGCTGAGCCTGGGCGCGGCGGCGACCCGCACCACCAATCCGCTCATCCTCCTGCTCCTCGCCGCCGTGGCCGGCTACGTCGTGGCCGCCCGCCGCGGCGATGCGCCGTGGTCGCGCTCGTACGGCGCGTTCCTCCGGCTCGGACTGATGGTGCTGGGCATCCGCCTGGTGTTCGCCGTACTGCTCGGTTCGCCGGTCCCGGGGACGCACGTCCTCTTCACCCTCCCCGAGGTGCCGCTGCCCACCTGGGCACAGGGCGTGCGGATCGGTGGCCGGGTCACCGTCGAGGGTCTGCTCGCCGCGCTCTACGACGGCCTGCGCCTGGCCACCCTGCTGGTCTGCGTCGGCGCCGCGAACGCCCTCGCCAGCCCGGCCCGCCTGCTGCGCACGCTTCCCGGCGCGCTCTACGAGGCGGGCGTGGCCGTCGTCGTGGCGATGACCTTCGCGCCGAACCTGGTCGCCGACGTCCGGCGGCTGCGGGCCGCCCGCCGTCTGCGCGGGCGCACCGACCGGGGCATCGCCGCCGTACTGAGCGTCGGGATTCCCGTCCTGGAGGGCGCGTTGGAGCGCTCGGTGGCGCTCGCCGCCGCAATGGACACCCGCGGCTTCGGCCGCACCACCGACATCCCTCCGCGTCTCGCCCGCACCACCGCCGCGCTCACCCTGGCCGGCCTGCTCGGCGTCTGCCTCGCCACGTACGGGCTGCTGACCGCCGGCGGCACCGGCTGGGCCCTGCCCGTGCTGCTGCTCGGCCTGGCCGCGGCCTTCACCGGACTGCTGCTCGGCGGACGCCGTTCCACCAGGACGCGCTACCGGCCCGACCCGTGGGCGCTGCCGGAGTGGCTGACCGCCGGTTCGGGCGTGGCCGTGGCCGGGCTGACGATCTGGCTGTCCGCGCGCGCCCCGGCCGCCTTCGCCCCCACCGTCGTCCCGCCGACCGCCCCCACCCTGCCACTGGCCGCCGTGGTCGCCGTCCTGATCGGCCTGGTCCCGGCGTTCGCCGCGCCGCCACCACCCCGGAGGGCTTCGTGACCACCCCGGAGGACCTCATGGCCACCCCCACCCGGCCCACCGCCCGGCCCACCGCCCCGCACCGGCCCACCACCCGGGCCACCACCCCGCACCAGCCCCGGAGGGCCTCGTGATCACCTTCGACCAGGTCTCCGTCCAGTACTCCGACGCCGCGGCCCCCGCGCTGAGCGGTGTCGACCTGACGATCCCCGAGGGCGAACTCTGCCTGCTGGTCGGCCCGTCGGGCTCCGGCAAGTCCACCCTCCTGGGCACGGTCAGCGGCCTCGTCCCGCACTTCACCGGCGGCGTGCTGCACGGCCGGGTCACCGTCGGCGGGCGCGACACCCGCGAGCACCGGCCGCGTGAACTCGCCGATCTGGTCGGCACGGTGGGCCAGGACCCGCTGGCACACTTCGTCACCGACACGGTCGAGGACGAACTCGCCTACGGCATGGAGTCGTTGGGCCTGGCCCCGGACGTGATGCGCCGCCGGGTCGAGGAGACGCTCGACCTGCTCGGCCTCGCCGACCTCCGTGACCGCGCCCTCGGCTCCCTCTCCGGCGGCCAGCAGCAGCGCGTCGCGATCGGCTCGGTGCTCACCGTCCACCCGCGCGTGCTGGTCCTGGACGAGCCCACCTCCGCGCTCGACCCGGGCGCCGCCGAGGAGGTGCTGGCCGTGCTGCAGCGGCTGGTCCACGACCTCGGCACCACCGTGCTGATGGCCGAGCACCGGCTGGAGCGGGTCGTCCAGTACGCCGACCAGGTCCTGTTGCTCACCCCCGGCGCGCCACCCGTCCTCGGCGAACCCGCCGCGGTGATGGCGCACTCGCCCGTCCACCCGCCCGTGGTGGGCCTCGGCCGGCTCGCCGGCTGGGACCCGCTGCCGCTCTCCGTCCGCGACGCCCGCCGCAAGGCGGCCGGCCTCCGCGCCCGGCTCGACGGCCTGCACCCGGACGCCGCTCCCGCGCCCACCGGCACGCCCGTCGCCGAGACGGGGCGCCTCGCCGTCAGGCGCGGCCCCGTCCCCGCCCTCCGTGGCGTGGACCTCGCCCTCCACCCCGGCGAGATCACCGCGCTCATGGGCCGCAACGGCGCCGGGAAGTCGACCCTGCTCGGCGCCCTGGTCGGCCTGCACGCGCCTGCCGCCGGCAGTGCCCGGGTCGGCGGGCTCACCCCGCACCGCAGCCGGCCCGCCGACCTGATCCGCCAGGTCGGGCTCGTCCCCCAGGACCCGCGCGACCTGCTCTACGGGGAGAGCGTCACCGCCGAGTGCGCCGCCGCCGACGCCGACGCGGGCGCCGCCCCCGGCACCTGCCGCGCCCTGGTCGAACGGCTGCTGCCCGGCATCGCCGACACCACCCACCCCCGCGACCTCTCCGAGGGCCAGCGGCTCACCCTGGCCCTGGCCGTCGTCCTCACCGCCCGGCCCCCGCTCCTGCTGCTCGACGAGCCGACCCGCGGCCTCGACTACGCCGCCAAGTCCCGCCTGGTCGCGATCCTGCGCGCGCTCGCCGCCGACGGCCACGCCGTCCTGCTCGCCACCCATGACGTGGAACTGGCCGCCGAACTCGCCCACCGCACGGTGATCCTGGCCGAGGGCGAGATCGTCGCGGACGGTCCGACGCCCGAAGTGGTGGTCTCCTCGCCCGCGTTCGCCCCGCAGGTCGCCAAGATCCTCACCCCCTCTCCCTGGCTCACCGTCCACCAGGTCGAGCGGGCCCTCGACGGGAGCGCCGGATGAGCCGCCCGACCCCTCCCGACGGCCCCGTCCCTCCCGGCAACCCGGCCCCACCCGGCAGCCCGGCCCCTCCCCCCAGCGCCCTCCCCCTCGGTCGCCCCGTCCCCCTGGGCCGCCGCTCGGTCGCGACGCTGCTCCTCACCTCGCTGGTCGGCGTGGCCGCCTTCGGCTGGCCGCTGCTCGCCGCGACCGACTCCGCGCTGGTCGGCCACGCGACCGACGCCCCTTGGCTGTTCGCCCTGCTCCTGCCGCTGCTGCTCGCCGTCGTGGTCGCCCAGATCTCCGAGGGCCGCACGGCGGGCGGCGGCGCTCCGGGACTGGACGCCAAGTCGGTCGCCCTGCTCGGCGTGCTGGCCGCCGCGGGGGCGGCCCTGCGCCCGCTCGGCGCCGGCACGGCCGGGCTGGAGCCGATGTTCTTCCTCATGGTGCTGTCCGGACGGGTGCTCGGCCCGGGCTTCGGCTTCGTGCTCGGCTCGCTCTCGATGTTCGCCTCCGCCCTGCTGACCGGCGGGGTGGGCCCCTGGCTGCCGTTCCAGATGCTCGCCATGGGCTGGGTCTGCCTCGGCGCCGGTCTGCTCCCGGGCCCCGCCACCCTGCGCGGCCGCCGCGAACTCGCCCTGCTGGCCGGGTACGGGGCGGTGGCCTCCGTCCTCTACGGCACGGTCATGAACCTCCAGGGCTGGCCCTACATCGCCGGCCTGGCGAGCTCGATCTCCTTCGTCCCCGGCGACCCGGTCTCCGCCAACCTGGTCCGCTTCGCCGCCTACTGCCTGACCACCTCGCTCGGCTGGGACCTCCCCCGCGCCGCCCTCACCGTCGTCCTCTGCCTCAGCCTCGGCACCCCCCTCCTGCGCGCCCTGCGCCGGGCCAGCCGCCGCGCCGCGTTCGCCGCCCCGGTGGAGTTCCGCCCGCCCGGGAAGGCACCGTAGGGACGTAACCGCCCGGCCGGGGAGGCACCGTAGGAACGTGACCGCCCGGCCGGGGGCGGCCGGTCCAGGGGGCGGCGGCACCGCCGATAGGGGGACCGGCCGGGAACGGGGACCGGCCCGGCACGGGGACCGACGGGAAGGGGACTGGACCGGCAGTGAGCCGGCCAGGATTGCACCGGGTCACCGATCCGACCCGCGAAGGCGACGGGTCCGTGTTGAGCATCGAGCCGTTGTCCTTGGCCGCCGTCACCGTGGTGTCGGCTGTGGCCGCCCTTCTCTGCGCGGGGACCAAGGCCATCGCGGCGCTCGACGTTGCCGCGTTCGCTGGTCCCGGAGGTCGAGGTGTTCGGCGAACTGCGCTCGGAATGGCGGCGTTCCCGGACCGACGGCCCGGGCGAGGGTGCGACCGGGCCGCCACGCCGTGCAGGGCTCTGAGACAGCAGGAGCCGCCGCAGTACCGGCGGAAGCCACCGCAGTCCGTCGCCACCACAGTCCGTGGCAGCAGCAGTCCGTGGCAACCGTCCGGCTCCGCCGCAGCCTTCAGACCGCCCGCAGGGCACCCGGGCGGCGGCCGGTGAGGCGGTCGAGCGCGGTGGCGGTCGCCTCGTCGGCCGGGAGGTGGACGACGAGCCGCTGGTCGTCGTCGGCGGGCAGTTCGAGCGTCTCGTAGGCGAGCCGCAGCTCCCCCGCCTCCGGGTGGACGACCCGGGTGAGCCCGTTCGCCTGCGGCAGCCCGGGCACGGACTCCAGCCGGCCGGAGAACTCCGCTCCGCACGCGACGGTCAACTCGTCCATCAGCGCGCCGACATGGGCGTCCGACCGCCCCGGTCCCTGCTTGATGGCGGCGACCTGCTCGTCGGCGACCCGGTCCCAGTCCGGATAGGCCGCGCGCGCCCGCGGATCGGTGAAGACGAACCGCGGGAGGCTCGGCCGCCTGCCGTCCAGCAGTCCGACCGGCCCGGCCAGCCGCCGGTAGCCTTCCGTGCAGGCCAGGATCTCGCTCAGCCTGTTCAACAGCAGGGCGGGCGCCGGCTCCAGGCGGTCCAGCAGGGCCTGCACGGTCGGCCGGACCGCCCGGTTCGGCCCGGCGCCTCCCGTACAACTGAAGCCCGGATCGGCGCCCTTGACGAGCCGGTGCAGGTGGACCCGCTCGGCGGCGGTGAGCCGCAGCGCGTCCGCCAGCGCCGACAGCACCGGAGGTGACGGCCGCCGGTCCCGCCCCTGCTCCAGCCTGGTGACGTACTCGACACTGACCCCGGCGATCGTCGCCAGCTCCGCGCGGCGCAGTCCGGGCGTGCGCCGCCGCGGTCCGACGGGCAGCCCGGCCTCGGCCGGCGTGACGGCCTCACGGCGGAGGCGGAGGAAGAGGCCCAGCTCGTTGTCGCTCACCCGCCGAACGTAACACCCGGCCCCGGAGCGGATCGTGGCCCTGCCACTACCACTCTCCAGCCGGTCTCCCTCCCGCATCGTCCCGCCCGGCAGATTGGAGTCGTCAGGCCCGCCCCGGGCCACCCGACAACCCACGGAGCACCCCCATGTCCAATGAACGACTCAACCTCGCAGTGCTGGTCGGCAGTGTCCGGAACGGCCGCTTCGGCCCGGTCGTGGCGAACTGGTTCGCCGAACAGGCCGGACGGCACGGCGAGTTCGCCGTCGACCTGATCGACCTGGCGGACTTCGACATCCCGCTCGAACTGCCCTCCGTGCCACCGGCGATGCAGCCCGACCTGCCCCGCCCCGCCGGGATGGCCGAGCTGACCCGGCGACTCAGGGCCGCCGACGCGGTCGTCGTGGTGACGCCCGACTACAACCGCAGCTTCCCGGCCGCCCTGAAGGCCGCCATCGACTGGCACTACACCGAGTGGCAGGCCAAGCCGATCGGCTTCGTCGGCTACAGCGGCGCCAGCGGCGGCCTGCTGGCGATCGAGCAACTGCGCCAGGTGTTCAACGAGTTGCACGCCCACACCGTCCGGGAGTACGTCTCCTTCCCCCGCTACTACCTGCTCTTCTCGCCGGACGGCACCCTCATCGCCCCGGAGGAGCCGGAGGGCTCGGCCAAGGTCCTGCTCGACCAACTGCACTGGTGGGCCGCAGTCCTTCACGACGCCCGCCGCGACCGCCCGTACGTCGCCGGCCGGTGACCCGTCCGACCCCCCGGAGCCCCGGAACCATCCGTCAACCCGGGCCCGGAGGCGCGTCGTTGCGCCGCCGGACAGCCGCCGTCGAAGTGGCGAGGAGGCGGCGAGGAGGTGACGAGGAGGGGTGGTCGGCCGGGAGTGGCACGGATACGGTGATCGCATGAAACAGGACGATCAGTTACTCCTCAGTTCGTCGTTCGGCACGGCGGCGGGCGCGTACGCCGAACACCGCCCGGACTACGCGCAGGCCGCGGTGCGTTGGGCGATCGAACCCGCGCCCGGCCTCCGGGTGCTCGACCTCGGCGCCGGAACCGGCAAGCTCACCGCCACGCTGGTCGCGGCGGGTGCCGAGGTCACGGCGGTCGAGCCCGACCCGGCGATGCTGGCCGAACTGCGCCGTGGACTGCCGACGGTCCGCGCCCTGCAGGGCAGCGCCGAGGCGATCCCGCTGCCGGACGCCTCCGTCGACGTCGTGCTGGCCGGCAACGCCATGCACTGGTTCGACATGGCGGTCGCGGGACCGGAGATCGCCAGGGTCCTGGCACCCGGCGGCGTCCTGGCCGGCCTGTGGAACCTCCTGGACGACCGGGTCGAGTGGGTCGCCGGGCTCACGCGGGTCAGCCCGGTCGAGGCCATCGGTCCCCGCGACACGCCCGCCAGTTGGCGCGCCGAGACGGCCGGGATGCACCTTCCCAAGACGGACGCGGCCGCCCGGTTCGGCTCACCGGAGCAGGCCGAGTTCCCGCACGGGCAGCGCCGCACCGCCGAGTCCCTCGTGGCGACCCTCGCGACGAGGGCGGGAATGCTGGTCATGCCGGAGCAGGAGCGGGAGGCCGCGCTCGGCCGGGTCCTCGCCTACCTCGCGGGGCAACCGGACACCGCCCACGGCGAGTTCACCCTCCCGATGCTGACCGGCGTGCTGCGCGTCCGGAGGCTGTGAGGCATCACGCCAAGCGGAATCGAAAACACTTCGGCCCCCACCCCGCCAGGGAGGGGACCGAAGGACGAGCAGGCGCGGCGCCGGATGCGGCGGCCGCGGTGTGGTGACCTCCGCGGCCCCGACCGGTACGTCCGGCCGGGGCCCTCGGAGAACGGGCCGGACCAGGCCCTGGGGCCGAACCAAGGCTCGGGCCCGACCAAGCCATTGGGCTGGACCATGCCTTCGGGCCGGACCAGACCTTCGGGCCGGACTAGGCCTTCGGGCCGGCCGACTGGACGACCTCGAAGGACCACAGGGTGGAGCCGGTCGCCGCGGGGCGCTGCGGGGCCTCGCCCTCGGCAGGCGGCGGGCCCTGGCGGTGGGCGGCCTGCATGGGGCCCTCCATCCAGGCCTTGAAGTCCTCCTCGCTGCGCCAGCGGGTGTAGACGAGGTAGCTGTCGGTGCCCTCGACCGGGCGGAGCAGCTCGAACCACTCGAAGCCGTCCGAGTTCTCGACGGCCCCGGCCCGGGAGGCGAAGCGCTTCTCCAGCACCTCACGCTGTTCGGCCGGAACGGTCAGCACGTTGATCTTCACGACGGACACGCCGCACCTCCTCGTTCACCGCGGCCCGTGCAGGCCCCGGTTCTGATGTGTGTCAGCAGCAGTCTGCTACACCACACACCACCGGCCGGACCAAGGCCGGGCGGAGATCCGTGGAGGTCGGACGGAGGCCGGCGAAGGTCAGGCGAAGGTCAGGCGATCCACCCCGGGGTGAAGCGGTCCTCCTCCGGGTCGCCCACCTTGAACACCCGGGCGCCGCCCGGCGCGGTGACGACGGCACTGAAAGCGGCCTCGGCGGTGATCCGGCGCGCCACCCCGGCCGGCAGGACGACGGTGTCACCGGCTGCCACGGTGAGTGTGTCGTCACCGAGTTCGACGGTCGCGCCGCCGGACACGACCGTCCAGATCTGCTCGGCGTCGAAGACGTGCAGCGGGCCCTGCCCGCCCTCCTTCATCTCGACCCGCCACAGGGAGTTGGTGGCGCCGCCCTGGGTGGGCGAGGCGAGGGTGGTCATCACGGCGTTGGGCGTCTCGGTGCGACGGGCTTCGGTGCTGCGGATGACGGTCATGCGTGAACCCCCTACAATGGACAATCAAGTTGTCTATATAGTCAATGAGGTTGTCCATCTTGTCAAGCGACTCCGCGCCCCCGGGTTTCGAGCTGCCGCTCCGCCTCCTCCTCGCCTTCCGCCTGATCATCGACGAGCTGCACGAGCGCATCGCCCGCGAGGGCCACCCGGACCTGCGCCCGATGCACGGGTTCGTCTTCCAGGCGATCGGTCCCGGCGGCACGACCGCCGTCGAGCTCGGCCGCCGGCTGGGCGTCTCCAAGCAGGCCGCCGGCAAGACCGTCGAGCAGCTCGAACAGCTCGGTTACGTCGAGCGCGGCAGCGACCCGGACGACGCCCGCCGCAAGGTGGTCCGGCTCACCGCACGCGGCACCGACTGCCTCGTCCGCTCCGCCCGGATCTTCGACGAGCTGCGCACCCAGTGGTCCGAGACGCTCGGCGAGGAGCGGCTGCGCGCCCTGGAGTCGGACCTGCGCGCACTCGCCCCCGGCGACCCGTTCCGCCTCGACACCCCGCGCTGGTTCGGTTCGCCCTGAGGGCGGTTCGCCCTGAACACGGTTCGCCCTGAGGGCGGTTCACCCTCAGGGATGAGGCGGCCGCACTCAGAACGAACGCCCCTCCGCGTGGTACGGGTGCTCCGGTCCGACCAGGTCCGGCCGGTCCGGCCGGTCGCGCTCGTCGGCGCAGAGGGCGGAGGAGAGCCGGGTCAGCAGGTCGGCGAGGTCCGCGTACTGCTTCTCGTCCCAGTCGCCGAGGAGTTCGGAGAGCTGCTCCCGCCGGGCGGCCACCAGCCTCAGCGCCACCTCCTCGCCCGGTTCGGTGAGCCGCAGCGGGAGACCGCCGGTGCGCGAGGCGAGCCCCCCGCCCTCGACCTCGCGGACGGCCTCCTCGATCACCGCCATCGGGACGATCCGCCGCTCGGCCAGTTCGGCGGGCTCGACCGAGCCGTGGTGGTACATCTGCAACAACAGCCAGCTGGAGGCCGGTTTGAGGTCCAGTCCGGCACCCTCGGTGATCCGCCGGAAGAGGTCGCGGCGGGCCTCCCGGGTACTCAGCACCGAGAGGGCGCGGGCGATCTCGTCCAACGAGGACCGCTCGACCGGGTTGAGGCCGATGGACTCGCTGAGGTCGGGGGCGGTGACCGTCGAGCGGAGCTTCTGCTCGCGCAGGAAGAGCGAGAGCACGAAGGCGACGACGGCGACCGGCACCGCGTACAGGAAGACCCGGGTGATCGACTCGGCGTACGCGTGGTAGATCGCGTCCTGCACGTCGGTCGGGAGCCCGGCGATGACGCGCGGGTCGGAGGTGACCGCCCCGGGGCTGAAGCCGGGCGGCAGCGGCACCCCGGCGAGGGCGTCCCGGAGCCGGTCGTTCAGCCCGGACGCGAAGACGGTGCCGAACACGGAGACGCCGAAGGACGCCCCGATGGAGCGGAAGAAGGTGGCGCCGGCGGTGGCGACGCCGAGGTCCTGGTAGCCGACGGAGTTCTGCACGATCAGCACCAGCACCTGCATCACCAGGCCCAGGCCGAGGCCGAAGACGAGGAAGTAGCAGCTCATCTCGAAGGTGCTGCTGTGCTCGTCCAGCCGGGAGAGCAGCAGCAGGCCCACGGTGGTGACGGCCGTTCCGGCGATCGGGAAGATCCGGTAGTGGCCGGTGCGGGCGACGATCTGGCCGGAGCCGATCGAGGTGACCAGCATGCCGAGCACCATCGGCAGCATGTGGATGCCGGACATGGTCGGCGAGACCTGCATGACCACCTGGAGGAAGGTCGGCAGGTAGGTGAGCGCGCCGAACATGGCGAAGCCGACGACGAAGGAGATGACGGCGACCAGGCTGAACGTCCGCGAGCGGAACAGCCGCAACGGCAGCACCGGCTCGGCGGCGGCCCGTTCGACCAGCACGAACGCGACCAGCAGGACGAGGCCCAGCACGCCGAGGCCGACGATCTGCCAGGAGTTCCACGCCCACGTCGTACCGCCGAGGGAGGTCATCAGCACCAGGCAGGTGGCCACCGAGGCGATCAGCACGGTGCCCAGGTAGTCGATCCGGTGCCGCCGCTTCACCTCCGTCCCGTGCAGCACGGCGGCGATCACCACCAGGGCGACCACGCCGATCGGCAGGTTGATGTAGAAGACCCAGCGCCAGCTGAGGTTGTCCACGAAGAGGCCGCCGAGCAGCGGGCCGAGCACGCTGGTGACGCCGAAGACGGCGCCGAAGAGGCCCTGGTACTTCCCGCGGTCCCGGGGTGAGACCAGGTCACCGACGATGGCCTGCGAAAGCACCATCAGCCCGCCGCCGCCGAGGCCCTGCAGGGCGCGGAAGGCGATCAGTTCGCCCATGTTCTGGGCGATGCCGCAGAGCACCGAGCCCAGCAGGAAGATCACGATCGAGGCCTGGAAGAACCGCTTCCGGCCGTACATGTCGCCGAGCTTGCCCCAGAGCGGGGTGGCCGCGGTCGAGGCGAGCATGTAGGCGGTGACCACCCAGGAGAGGTGCTCCAGGCCGCCCAGGTCGCTGACGATGGTGGGCAGTGCCGTGGAGACGATGGTCTGGTCGAGCGCGGCGAGCAGCATCGCCAGCAGCAGGGCGCTGATCGGGACCCAGAGCCTGGGGACGGTGGCCTCCGGCGGGCCCGGCTCGCTCGCGGGGCTCCGGTCGGACGCGGCGATCGGATCCGTCATGGGGTCTCCGTAGGGGTCGCGAGCCTGGGGCGGGGCGCCGGCCCGGGGTTGCCGGCCCCGGCCGGCCGGGGTCCGTGCGGTCGATCACTCCCGGTTCACCATGCTGTCAGAAATGCCCTGGTTTGCGCCGTTCAGTTGAGCCGAACGCAAGAGCGGCGGCCATCCGGGTGACAGTCCGGCCCCGCCGACCGTTCATCAAGTCCCAACCGCCACCAACCGGCACAACACCCCCAGAGCGGGCCGGACGCCCCTGTCCCACCGTCCGGGACGTCCTGCATAATCAGGCGCGTTCGCCCCCGGGAACACGCGTCCGGGCACCTGCGTCCGAGAGAACGTCCGAGCAGGCGTCCGGGAGCAGACGCCCGGGAACGCGCAGGGGGAGCAACGCGAGAACTGATCCGAGACCGAGGAGGACCGGCCGATGCCGGACCAGCACTGCCCGACGTGCGGCACCGCACGCTCCGCCGGGTGCCGGTGCCTCCCGGACCCGAGCCTGACCGAGACCACCGTCCTGCCCCACCTCGAAGGCCCGCCTCTGGTCCGGCCGTACGTGGCGCAGACCGCCGGACAGGTCGCGGACGCCCCGCCGAACGGCGCTCAGGCCGGCGGCGTCCAGGCCGGTGACGCTCAGGCCGGCGGCGTTGCGGCGGACCCGTTCGCCACCACCGTGCTGCCACCCGTCCAGCAACCGCCGCTCCAGCAGCCGCCGTTCCAGCAGCAGGTCCAGCAAGCACCGTTCCAGCAGCCCGTCCAGCAACAGCCGTTCCAGCAGCAGCCGCTCCAGGCGCCGATGTCACCTGTGGCGCCGATGCCACCGACCGCACCCATGGCGCCGCCGGGCCCGATGGCGCCGCCCTCGGTGCAGGCGACGACCGTCCTCCCGCAGGTCCCGCCGGCCGGGCCGGACGCCGGTGCCTACGCGACCACCGTGCTGCCCCCGGTCATGGCGGCGCCCCAGGACGACCAGCACCTGCCCCCCACCGACGGCGACGAGATCGGCCTCTTCCCCTTCACCCACTCCGCGCCCGCCGCCCCCGGGGCCGCGGCGGGCACCGGCGGCCGGGCCGCCCGGCGCGCGGCGGAGCAGGCGGAGGGGGGCGTGTCGGCCCGGCGCAAGGGGCTGCTGGTGGCCGCCGGCGCCGGACTGCTGGCGGTCACCGTCGGCCTGGCGTACGCGGTGACGCCCTCCGACGAGCCGAGCCACCAGGCGCAGCCGGCGCCCTCGACGACCCTGGCGCCCCCGCCGGTCGACCCGACCAAGCCGCCGGAGCCGAGCCCGAGCGCCCCGCCGTCCACCAGCGACGCCCCGAGCCCGACGGCGACCAGGACGGCCCGGCCGAGCCCGACCAGGACGGCGGCGCCCGCCCCCACGGCCGCGACCCCGCCGCCTGCGGCCGCTCCCCCGGCACCCACCACCCCGCCGCCCGCGGCGCCGAGCCCGACGGCCAGCCCGACGCCGACGCCCACGGCGACCACCCCGACGCCCACCGCGTCCCCGACGATCCGGGTGCTCCAGCTGAACATGACCGGCCCGGACGTCAAGGACATGCAGCAGCGCCTGTGGGCCGCCGAGTGCGGCATCGTCGACAAGTCGATCATCACCGGCACGTTCGACTACTGGACCCAGACGGTGCTGAACGACTTCCAGCGCTACAACCGGATCAAGGGCGAGAACAACGTCTACGGGCCGAAGACCCGGGCCGCACTGGAGGCCGACCCGGGCTGCTGACCCTTCGTCAGCCGGTGACCGCCTGGAAGATGCTGACCCCGGCCATCAGGATCATCACACCGGCCGCGACCCGGATGATCACCTTCATCGGCACGTACTTCAGCAGCTTCTGGCCGCCCGCGATGGCGATCCCCGCGACGGCGCACAGCGCCAGCCAGGCCCCGAGGCCCACGGCCAGCGGATCGGCGTACTTGGCGGCCAGGTTGGCGGTCATGATCTGGGTGAGGTCGCCGAACTCCGCGATCGCGACGACCGCGAAGCTGGCCCCGGCCACCTTCCAGAAGCTGTTGGCGGACGGCTCCTTGGCGGCGTGCCCGTCCTCGTCCTCCCCGCCGTGGAAGAGCAGCATGGCGGCGCCGGCCAGGAACAGCAGGCCGGTGACGCCCTCCACCCAGCGGTGCGGCAGCAGCGAGAGCAGGTGCCCGGCGACCAGGGCGAGGCCGACCTGGACGGCCATGGCGGCGGCGACACCGGCGAAGACGTAGCCCGCCCGGTACTTGGTGCCGAGCATCAGGCTGGCCAGGGCGGTCTTGTCCGGCAGTTCGGCCAGGAAGATGATGCCGAAGGTGATGGCGAGCACGGTCAGGCTCATGCGCCCGCCCCGCTTCGCTCGACAGGGGCATTCGCCCGTACGCACCTTCGGACGGTTCGCTCGCTTCGCGCGCTCATCGGAGGTTGGATTCCCTCGGTCGGGCTGTCCGGCCTCGGCAGCTCCGCAAGGGGTCGCTTCGGCCCGACAGCACTGGTCATGGTCACAGCACTGCGGCCGAAGGTCTCGCCGGCACCCGCACGCGACCGCGCGGACTGCCCCGGGCGCCGGGCCCCGGGGGGCCAGTATGTCGACGGTCCGGTGGAGGGCTACTCCCCTTCAACGCCGTCCAGCCTACCGGACGCCGTCGGGCACGGGCTCCGCGCCCACCAGGCCGCGGGCGACCAGCTCCAGCACCACCACGATCGCCACCGACTCCACCGCCAGCAGCGCGACCAGCACGAACAGCTGCACCGCCCCCGCCTGCACGGGGGTGGCGCCGCCGAGCAGCATGCCGACGAAGGCCCCGGGCAGCGTGACCAGGCCCACCGTCCGGGTCTGGTCGAGCGCGGGAACGAGCGAGGTGGCGGCAGCGGTACGGCAGATCTCCAGCCGGGCGGCGCGCGGCTCGAAGCCCAGGGCGAGCGCCGCCTCCACCTCGCCGTGGCGCTGCCGCAGCTCGTCCAGGGCCCGGCGGCCGGCCAGCGAGGTGGCGGTGAGCGCGCCGCCGATCAGGATGCCGGCGACCGGGATGACCGAGAGGCCCTTGAGCGGCAGCAGCCCGACGCCGAGCAGCAGGGCGAGCACCGGCAGCACCCCGGCGCCGATCGGCGCGGCCGCCCTGGTCCACTCCGGACCGGGGGTGATCCGCCGGCCGGCCGTCCGGACCGCGACCGTGAACATCAGCAGCACGAAGAGCGCCGACCACCAGAGCGAGCCGACCACCCAGGTGATCACCAGCGCGACGACCGCCAACTGCACGACCGCGCGCAGCCCGGCCCGGAGCACCGCGTGCCCGTGGCCCAGCAGGCCCCACCCGGCCACGGCCACGGCGGCGGCCAGCAGGACGGCGGTGACCACCCCGAGCACCGGGGTGACCGGCAGCAGCTGGCCGCCGCCCGCGGCCGCGAGCGGCACCGGCGTCAGATCCAGCTGGTGAACCACATCCGGTCCTGCCAGGACGTCATCGGGATCACCTCCGCCGTGTAGAGCGGGTAGAAGAAGGCGAAGCAGCCGACGACGGCCAGCACGATCAGCCCTGCCCCCACGGCTCCGTAGCGGCGCCGTTCGGGCGTGCAGCCCTCCGGCCCGAGCATCGCGCCGAGCATCTGGGCGACGGCCAGGCAGAGGAACGGCACCAGCACGACCATGTAGAAGGAGAAGACCGTCCGCTCCTGGTACTGGAACCACGGCAGGTAGATCCCGGCGACGCCGCAGAGCACGGCGCCGGAGCGCCAGTCGCGGCGGAAGAACCAGCGCCAGAGCAGGTAGACCAGGGCGAAGCAGGCCGCCCACCAGAGCACGGGGGTGCCGAGGCCGAGGATCTGCGCCGCGCAGCCGCCGGAAGCGGTGCAGCCGTGCTGCCCGTTCGGCACCTGTTCCCAGTACATGGAGACCGGGCGGCCCTGGACCAGCCAGCTGAAGGGGTTGGACTGGTACGTGTGCGGGGTGCTCAGCCCGGTGTTGAAGTCGTACATCTGCGAGTGGTAGTGCCAGAGGCTGCGCAGCGGCGCGGGCACCCAGGTCATGGGGATCTGCGGCAGCGGGACGCCCAGGAAGCTGTCCGGGGAGAGGCCGGCCCGGCTGTCGGCCCAGTGCCGGTCGTACCCGCCGCCGGTCCTGCCGCCGGCGACGAGCCAGCCGGTCCAGGCGCCCACGTACACCACCAGGGCCGAGCCGACCACGGCGAGGAAGGCGGGAACGGCGTCGCGGCGCAGCATCGAGCGCCACGGGCGCCGGGCGCCGGCCCAGCGCCGGCCGGACTGGTCCCAGAGCACGGTGAGCAGGCCGAAGGCGGCGAGGATCATGGAGCCGTTCCACTTGACCGCGCAGGCGGCGCCGAGGCACACGCCGGCGGCGATCCGCCAGGGGCGCCAGCCGAGGCGGACGGTGTCGCCGCCGTAGGCGTCGCGGACGGCGGCCAGGCGGGCCCGGGTGTGGTCGCGGTCGATCAGCAGACTGCCGAAGGCGGCGAGGACGAAGAACATCTGGACGCCGTCGAGCAGGCCGACCCGGCTCATCACCAGCTGGAGGCCGTCGACGGACATCAGCAGGGCGGCGGTGCAGCCGATCAGGGTGGACCCGAAGAGCCGGCGGCCGATCCGGGCCAGCATCAGCACGGTGACGGTGCCCAGCAGGGCGGTCATGAACCGCCAGCCGAAGGGGTGCAGCCCGAAGGCCGCCTCGCCCAGCGAGATCACCCACTTGCCGAGCGGCGGGTGGGCGATGAACTCGGGCGCGGAGGTGAGCGGGACGTTCTGCGGCACGGCCAGGATGTCGGCGTTGGCGCTGTCCGACCAGGTGCCCTCGTAGCCCTGCTTGAGCAGCGACCAGGCGTCCTTGGGGTAGTACGTCTCGTCGAAGACGAAGGCGTTGGGGTAGCCGAGGTTCCAGAACCGGAGGAGTCCGGCGAAGAGCGCCACGCCGATCGGCCCGAGCCAGCCGGACCGGTCGGCCGCCCAGCGCAGCAGCCCCCGCGGCGCCGGTGTCGGGGCCGCGGGGGCTGGTGGTGCGGGTGGGTGCGTGAGCGCCGCTTGCGTCATAGCCTCGCCGATTCGCCTGTCTCGCCTGTGCCGGCCGGGGCCGGGCGGTCAACAGCAACTGACACTATGTGCCGTTGGTCGCGAATCCAAGCGCGACGGGCGCCGTCCAGGTGACCCGGACGGCGCAGTCGCACGGCTGCTCAGCGCGGTCACGCCGCGGTCTGCAGCTCCCGGACGGGCAGGGTGGTGCGGACCACGACCGGGGCCACGTTGTCCTGGGCCGCGGTGAGGTACGGGCGCAGCTTCAGCGCCAGGACGACGATCAGCAGGGTGGAGCCGGCCATCGCCGCCAGGTAGAGCGGCCAGGTGCCGGAGCCGACCAGCAGCACGCCGACGGCCGGGCCGACCGCGATCGCGATCTGCTTCACCAGGGCGTACCCGGAGTTGTAGGTGCCGAGCAGCCGGGCCGGGGCGAGATCGGCGACGATCGGGCCCATGGTGGGGGCGAGCAGCGACTCGCCGACCCCGAACAGGGCGTAGATCGAGACGATCGCGACCGTGGCGGCCATGGTCTCGGTCCGGATCAGGCCGGCGACCAGGGCCATCGCCCAGGCGCCCAGCCAGACCACGCCGGCCGCGGCCATCGCGGTGGTGCGCCGGCGGCGCGCGGTGATCCGCACCACGAACATCTGGAGCACCACGATGGTCAGCGCGTTGGCGCCGATGGCGATGCCCAGGGTGGAGGGCGCGGTGCCGACGGTGTCGGTGGCGAAGGCCGCGACGCCGGACTCGAACTGGCCGTAGCAGGTGAAGAAGATCAGCCCGGCGAGCACGCAGAGCCGCAGCATCGCCTTGTCGGCGACCAGCGCGCGCAGGCCCTGCGGCCCGCCCTTCTGGTCCTGGACGAGGACGGGTGCGGCGTTCGGGATCCGCGCCGTGCCGGTGACCAGGGCGAGGCCCAGGAAGGTCGCCGCCTCGATGGTGAACAGCCTGGTCAGGCTGGCCGGGTCGGCGACATCGACGATCTGGCCGCCGACCAGCGCGCCGATGCCCATGCCCAGGTTGACCAGGGTGAACTGCAGCGCGAAGGCGTGCGAGCGGGTCGCGGCGGTCGAGCAGCGGACGATCATCGTGGCCAGCGCCGGCTGGCAGGTGGTGACACCCGCGCCGAAGAGGAAGGAGGAGACCAGCAGGGCCGGGGTGCCGGTGGCGTGGCCGAAGGCGAACGCGCCGGTGGCGGCGAGCGCGGCGCCGGCCAGCAGCACCGGGCGCGGGCCGTACCGGTCGATGCCGCGGCCGGTGAACGGGAGAACGGCGAGCGCGGCCAGCGCGAAGACGGTGAACACCATCCCGGCGGCCAGCGAGCCCAGCCCCCGCACCTGGTCCACGTACACGAACATGTACGGCATCGTGAACCCGCTGCCGAACGCACTGAGCGCGTTGCCGATCTGGACGCGGCGCAGCGGGCCGCCCGCCCCGCGCGTCTGCTGCCTCTGCTGCTTCACCGTGCCGGTCACCGTGCACACCCCTTCATGAGGTCCCTGCCGGCCCAGGAGCCGGCTTTCACTGGATACTCTTAAGTCCGTAAGATTTAAGAGCTAAAGTCTGACGTCATAAAGTCTTAGCACCAGAAGAGTGAGGAGTCAAAGGCTTAAGGGGTGCACCCCGCGTGCGACACTGTTGCGCATGACTGCAGAGAAGCCCGCGCCGGCCACCGCCCGCGAGCTGGGCATCGCCGAGCAGGTGGCCGTCTACCAGCGGGAATTCCCCGATGTGGACCCCCAGGTGGAGACCATCGTGCAGACCCTCTCCCGGGTCGCCCGGCGGATGAGCGTCGCCTACGACCGGCAGCTGACTGTGCTCGGAATCACCTCCGCCGAGTGGGAGGTGCTCAAGGCCCTGGTGGTCGCCGGGAGCCCCTACCGGCTGGGCCCGGGCGAGCTGGCCAAGCGGCTCGGACTCACCCCCGCCGCGATGACCCACCGGATCGACCGGATGGTCGCCGAGGACCTCGTCACCCGGGAGCGCGACGAGACCAACCGGGTCCGGGTGATCATCGAGCTGACCGACAACGGCCGCGACAAGTGGCTGGAGTCGATGCGGATGGCCGCCGTCTTCGAGGAGGTGCTGCTCCAGGACCTCGTCGGCGAGGAGCGCATCGTGCTCTCCGGCATGCTCGCGCGGATGCTGCGGCGGATCGAGGAGACCCAGCCCGACGCCCTCGGGCGCACCGACGACCTGGCCTGAGCACCGGCCCGCCGCCCCGGACGCCGCCCCCGACGGACGGATCAGGCCGGCACGGAGCCCGGGCGAGTCAGGTCGGCGCCGGCCCGGACAGCACGAAATCCGGCCCGCCGGGGGGCTCCCCCGGCGGGCCGGACCGTTCCTGGTCGTGCGAGGGTCCGTCAGGCCCTCATGTGCTCAGTCGCTCGGGCGGTTCAGCAGGGGCCGTTGTCGGTCCAGACGCCCCACTGACCGGTGGTGCTGGGGTCCTCGCCCTTGGTCCACCACTTGTTGGTGTAGTAGTGGCCCTTCCAGGAGACCTTGGTCGGGTTGGCGTAGGTGGCGGCCGAGTCCCAGCCCGGGGCGGCGGAGCAGCCGGCCGGGGTGGTCGGGGTCGCGGTGGCGGTCGGGGTGGCCGTGGCAGTCGCGGTGGCGGTCGGCGTGGGGGTCACCGTCGGAGTCGCGGTCGGGGTGGGCGTCGGCGCGGCCGGGCAGCCGGCGGCGGAGCCGTTGGTGGCCTCGACCATCTTGTCGAACAGCGCGGTCTTGGTGCCCAGGTCGTACAGCGAGAAGGCGAAGGAGCCGCCGAGGCCGTTGCAGTGGGCGTAGTCGACCTTGGCCTGGATCGACCGGGCGTCCTCACCGGACCAGAAGGTGGAGCCGTCGTAGAAGTACGTGGTCTTCGCCGTGTCGTCCCAGAAGGTCTTGGCCGGGTTGTCGACGAAGCCCGCGAGCTCCTTGTACATCTGGATGCCGGGCACGCTGCCGGACATCGAGGCACCGGCGGCCGGGCCGGTGGCGGGCTGGAAGAGGCCGTTCTTGCCGTTGTTCTGGACGCCGGTCCAGCCGCGGTAGTAGAACGGGACGCCCACGTTGATCTTCTTCGCGGGGAAGCCGCCCGGGATGCCGTAGTCGGCGTCGCCGGCGGTGTACGCCTTGATCGCGGCGTCGACCGAGTACTTGCCGTGGCCCGGTGCGGCCGGGGTCATCGGGTCGTCCGGGCCGGAGTAGAGCGGGGCCTGGTGGTTGGTCGGGCCCTTGGCGTCCCACGCACCGTGCATGTCGTAGGTCATGATGTCCAGGAACGTCAGGTACTGGCCGATCTTGTCGGTCTCGACGTTCCGGATCTTGTCCTGGCCGGCGCCGACCGCCGCCGCGGTGGCGTAGGTCTTGCCGTCGGCCTTGCCCTGGGCGTCGAGCTGCTCGCGCAGCTCCTTCAGCAGCAGGGTGAAGTTCTGCTTGTCGTTCGGGCTGGAGAGGTTGCCGGTGTGGCCGCCGCCGCCCGGGTACTCCCAGTCGATGTCGATGCCGTCGAAGACGCCGGCCGCCGCACCCTGGCCGCCGTAGCCGGCGTCGACCGGCAGGTTGCCCTTGATGAACATGTCGATGCAGGACGAGACCAGGTGCTTGCGCGAGGCGTCCGTGGCGGCCGCCGCCGAGAAGTACTTGGAGTAGGTCCAGCCGCCCAGCGAGATCAGGATCTTGAGGTTGGGGTTCTTCGCCTTCAGCTTCTTCAGCTGGTTGAAGTTGCCCGCGATCGGCTGGCCCCAGACGTCACCGACGCCGTCGACCGAGATGTCCGGCCCGAAGCTCTTCTGGTAGTCCGCGAAGGCGTCGCCCGCGCCGTCACCGGCGTTCGGGTTGTTGTCGTCCTGGTTGGCGGCCTTGGTGGCCTCGAAACAGCCCAGGTCGGTCGGGTTGATGTTGGCGAACGAGTAGATCAGGTAGTCCAGCTTCCCGGCCACGCCGGTGTCCTGGATCGTCTTGGGGTAGTACGCGTTCGCGTAGATCGACCACTGGTCGAAGTAGGCGACCTTGATGCCGCCGCTGGTGGCCGGTGCGCCGGTGGAGTTGGTGACGGCCGCGTTGGCCGGGGCGCCGCCGGAGAGGGCGAGGCCCGCGCCGAGCAGCAGGGAGGCGGTCGTCCCGGCCGCGACGGCGGCCAGGCTCTTCGGGCGCCGGCGGCGGCCGCCCTCCTGGGCCGGGGTCCCGGCCCTTTCGATACGTGAACGGAGCATGGGTGCGTGACTCCTGGTTGTGGGGGATTCCGCCGCCCCGGCGGGTCCGTACGGGGTGGGGCCGCACGACCAGGGCATGACAGAACGAGGGAAGGGAATCGAGCGGGAACATGCCTTGACGGACACCGGGATATGCCGAACCGGCGCCCGCGGCCAAGACCGCTGACGCCGGTTCAGGGGCTCCCTGCACCTGGGAATAAAATGGACTAGACCAAATCCCCCGTCAAGGGGTGATGTTGAGCCTTGAGCCGCCCTTAAGGTTGGCCGATTTCCTCGTCACCCCCGCTGACCTGCGGGTCAGTAGCGGACGGCATTTGCCACTTCGGCCTTGACCGTGCCGGTCAGGTCCCGGTTGCTGCGCGCGGTGGCCTGGGCGCTCTGCCCGGGGGCGACGTCCGGAACGGTCACCGCCGTCGCGTCCAGCACGTTGCCGGAGCCGTCGGTGAAGTTGACCTGGATCACGTAGCGGCCCGACTGCTGCCCGTGGTTGGTGATGGTGAGCGGCACCTCGGCCTTGCCGTCCGAGCCGATCGTGACCGCTCCGGCGGCGACGTCGCCCTTGGCGTCCAGCCCGCCCTTGATGCCCGCGACAGCCGAGGAGGCCGCCGCCTCGGCCGACGCGGCCGCCGACGCGACGGCCGAGGAGATCCCGCCCGCGGCCGAGGCGGCCGCCGAAGCCGCCGCCGAGGCCGCGGCGGAGGCGGCCGCGGAGAGCCCGGACTCCACCGCGCCCGCGACCGAGGAGACGGCGCTGCTGGCCTTGCCGTTCGAGGAGCAGCCGGCCAGCGCCGTCGCGCCGAGCACGACCGCGGCCAGCGCGCCGGCCAGCGCACGGCGGGGGCGGTGGACGACGGGAGCGTCCGGGTCCTGCGCGGTCGGCCGGAAGGGGGCCGCCGTCCGACACCCGGGCCGCTGTTCCGGCCCGCGGTCGGACCGGTGCACGGGCCGGTTCTCGGCCCGGTTCTCAGGCCGGTTCTCAGACCGGCACTCGGGCCGGCGCTCGGGCCGGTGGTCCGGCTGACGATCCATCGGGGTCCTCGATTCTGCCCGGCGCCGGGGTACCCGGCACACCTCCCGCCCACCCTCCGAGGCCGTGGTCGCGGCCGCCAGCGGGGCTGGTGCGTCCGGGTGAGCGCGGCCGTGGGGCGCCGCGCCCGGGTGACGGCACGGTGCACGGGAAGTCGGCCGGCCCGACTTCCCGTGCACCGGTTCCCCCGGAACAGGCGGCTTGCAGGACAAGCGGTTTCAGGACGGGCGGTTTCAGGACAGGCCCGAGCCCTCCTGCTCCTCGGCCTCCACCGCGGCCCGCTCCTCGCTCAGCCGGACCGCGTGCCGGCGGCGGGCCACCACGCCGTACGCCGAGGCCGCGCTGGCCATGAAGGCGAGCATCCCCACCCACGGGCGGTCGAAGGCGTGCCCGGTCAGGTGGTCCAGCGAGTACCGGCCAGGCCCGGCCAGGCCCAGCGCCAGGCCGGTCGCGCCGAGGAAGGCCGGGTACTCGTAGCCCCCCGCGGTGACGAAGAAGCCGGCCGGCGCGTGCACCGCGACCGCGCCCGCCATGGTTCCCGCCACCACCGCGCCGGCCACCGGCGTGGCCAGGCCGGCCACCAGCATGGCACCGCCGCCGGCCTCGCCGAGGCCCGCCGCGATGGCGCTCTGCCGACCCGGATGGAAGCCCATGTGCTCCATCGCCTGGGCGGTGCCCTCCAGGCCGCCGCCACCGAACCAGCCGAACAGCTTCTGGGTGCCGTGCGCGATCAGTACCCCGCCGACGGCGCCGCGCAGGGCCAGCAGGCCCAGGTCCTTACGGTTCAGACACATGTCGCATCCTCGTTCCAGCGCAGGGTGGTCCCGCTTCCATAGCAGCCGAAAGGGCGGGCCTGATCGACCTGGGACCGCCATCCGGGGGAATATCGAGGAGGAGGGGAATACGGGGCGAGCAGGAGTGGAGGGCAGATGACCGTCACCCGGCCGGAGCGGCCCACGTACGTGCTGGACGGCCGCGGGATCACCGACCGCGGCGCCTTCTACACGGCCCTCGGCGCCGCCCTGAACGGCCCCGGCGGCTACTACGGCTCCAACCTCGACGCGCTGGCCGACTGCCTGCACGGCGGGTTCGGCCCCACTCCCCCGTTCACCCTGCTCTGGAAGGACGCCGACACCGCCCGCCGGCACCTGACCGGCACGGTCCTCCTCGGCGAGCGGCGGGTCGGCTACTTCGACGCGATCCTCGTCACCCTGCGCGCCGAGGGCGTGGCGGTCGAACTGCGATGATCATCCCGGTCATGCTTGGCCCATGTTCGTCTTCAACCTGAGCGGCGCCTTCATCGCCTTCTTCGCCGTCGTCGGCCCGCCGAAGGTCCTGCTGTCGTTCGCCCGGCTGGCGGCCACCCGCAGCACCGCGGAGCTGCGGCAGCTCGCGGCCTGGTCCACGCTGATCTCCGCCGTCATCGCGGTGGTGCTCGCCTACACCGCCGACGCCGTCACCTCGCTGTTCCACATCAGCGACCAGTCGCTGCAGCTGGCCGGCGGGACGATCTTCTTCGTCTACGCCGTCGCGCTGGTCCTCGGCATCCACCTGGGCGTCGGCCCCGACGAGGCCGACGAGCACCTGCCGAACCCGATGGTGGACGGCATCCGCGAGCTGCTGCTGCCGTACATCGCCAGCCCGCTGGCGGTCACCGCGGTGCTGGTGGCCTCCCTCAGCAAGGACGACTGGGGCTGGCGGACCACCATCGTCGGGGCCTACCTCGCGGTCGTGGTGATCAACTACTTCTGCGTGGCGGCGCTGGCCCCGCTGATGCGGCGCACCCACCGGACCTCGCTGGAGGTGCTCTCCCGGCTGCTCGGCCTGCTGCTGGCGGCGGTCGGCGTCGAGCTGTTCCTGAACGGCCTGGCGGGGCTCGGCGTCCACCTGCCGGACGGGCACTGAGCCCGGCCGGCAGGAGGCGCTGCGGGTCAGCCGGCCGCCAGCCGGGCCAGCACCTCGCCGATCCGGTCCCGGACCAGCGGGTCGGTGGCCAGACCGTCCGGGCCCACGGCCGCGCGGTCCAGCGGGATCCGCACGCAGGCCTCCTCCAGCACGGCCGCGCCGGTGTAGCCGAGCACGGTGCGCAGCGTCGCCTCGGCTCCCTGGCCGCGGCCGGGGGCGGCGGCGTTGATCCAGGCGGACGGCTTGTCCGAGATCTCGGTGCCGCCGACCGTCCAGTCCAGCAGGTTCTTGAAGGCTCCGGGCAGCGTGCCCGCGTACTCCGGGGTGCAGATCAGCAGGGCGTCGGCGGCCTCGATGGCGGCCCGCAGCTCGATGACCGGCCCGGGCAGCGGGTCGGTGTCGTCGTCGGGGTTGAAGTGCGGCAGCGCGGCCAGGCCGGTGTAGTAGGTGGCGGTGACGCCCTCGGTGGTCTGCGCGACCGCGGCGGCGGTGCGCAGCACCGTCTCGTTGGTGGAGCCGGCGCGCAGGCTGCCGGAGAGCAGCAGGATGTGACACTCGTCGTTCGGCATGGCGAGGAACCTACCGCTCCGCCGGGCCTGCCGCTCCGCCGGGTCTGACGTTCCGTCGGATCCCGGGGTTCCGCCGGGCCCGGGGCTCCACCGGGTCCGGGGCTCCGCCCGCCCGGCGGGCCGGCTCAGGGAACGACCACCGGGCGCCAGGGCACCGGGCTGGAGAGGATCATCGAACTGGACGGCTGCCCGTACGCGCCGAGCCGGTCGGTCAGGGCCTCGAAGTCGGCCATCGTGGGCACCGCGACCAGCAGCACGCAGCAGGCCCCGCCGGTCACCCGGTGCAGCTGGAGCACCTCGGGCCAGCGGGCCACCTCGGGGTCGCGCAGCACGCAGCGCGGACCGTAGCACTGGAGCTGCACGAGCGCGGTGATCGGCAGCCCGGCCCGGACGGGGTCGACGTGGGCGTGGTAGCCACTGATCACCCCGTCCGCCTCCAGCCGGCGCACCCGTTCGGCCACGGCGGGTGCGGAGAGGCTCACCCGGCGGGAGAGTTCGTTGTACGAGAGCCGGGCGTCCTCCTGCAGTTCGGCCAACAGGCGGCGGTCGACGGCGTCCACGGCGGCTCCCGGGAGGTGGTGGTGTGGCGGGCATCGGGCGGTGGGCGGCGAGCCCGGGAGGGCGGGCCCGCGGACGGCCGGATTCCGCCGTTTCGCGATCGTAAAGCAGATCGGCACAAAGACCTCTCGAATGACAGGTCAGGAGGCCGTTGCGATACCCGGAGCCCATTCAAGAGCCGGTGGTGGCGACCGCACAATTGGGGCCCCGCAACGGTGCGGGTCATCAGGAGGGATCGGGATGGGGCACGACGCGGTGGAGAAGCCCAACCTGTCGTTCGGTCGGGACGGCGAACCGGGTCACGGCACCCCGTACGCCCGGTACGTGCGGCTGGCCGAGCTGCACAGCCTGCAGAACCCGCGCAGCAAGGTGCCGGCCGAGCTGTCGTTCATCGTCACCACCCAGGTGATGGAGCTGCTCTTCGGCCTGCTGCGGCACGAGTGGACGCTCGCCCAGCAGGCGCTGCGCGAGGACGACCTGCCGGCGGCGCTGGCGGCGCTGCGCCGCGGCACCCACGTCCAGGACGTGCTGGTGGAGTCCTGGGACCTGCTGGCGACCATGACGCCGCAGGAGTTCAACGCCTTCCGCTCGGTGTTCGGCGAGGCCTCGGGCTTCCAGTCCTCGGCCTTCCTGCACCTGGAGTTCCTGCTCGGCAACAAGAACGCCGCCCTGCTGCGGATGTACGACGAGGTGCCGCAGACCCAGGCCGAACTGCGGGAGGCCCTGCGCTCCCCCGGCCTGTACGACGACGCGCTGGCCCTGCTCGCCCGGCGCGGGCTGGCCGTGCCGCACGAGCCGTCCGAGCAGCGGCACCGCGCCGACCCGGCGGTGGAGGCGGCCTGGCGGCAGGTCTACACCGACCCCGGCCACGCGGCGCTGCAGCCGCTCGCCGAGGCACTGCTGGACGTCGCCGAGCGGGTGACCCGCTGGCGCCAGCGGCACCTGGCGTCGGTCAGGCGTGCGATGGGGGCCAAGCCCGGCTCGGGCGGCTCCAGCGGTCTGACCTGGCTGCGCAAGGCCGCCGAGCAGGACGTCTTCCCGGAGCTGTGGACCGTCCGGGACGAGCTGTGAACGAGCGGTCCGCCACCGAGGGACAGGACGGGAACGTGGGCGAGAGGACGGGCATGATCACGCGCGAGGAGTGCGAGGCGCTGGACGCCGCCGACCCGCTGGCGGCGTTCCGCAAGGAGTTCGCGCTGCCGGAGGGGGTCGTCTACCTGGACGGGAACTCGCTCGGCGCGCTGCCGGCCCGCACCCCCGGGCGGGTGCGGCAGGTGGTCGAGGAGGAGTGGGGCCGGGAGCTGATCCGCAGCTGGAACGAGGCCGGCTGGTTCGAGCAGCCCTACCGGCTGGGCCGCCGGATCGCCCCGCTGATCGGGGCCGGGCCGGCGGAGGTGGTCGTCTGCGACACCACCTCGGTCAACCTGTTCAAGGTGCTGACGGCCGCGCTGCGGCTGCGCCCCGGCCGTCGCACGGTGCTCGGCGACGGCGCGGCGTTCCCGACCGACCTCTACATCGCCGAGGGCGTGACCGGGCTGTTCGAGGGCGCGCGCAGCGTCCTGGTCGCACCGGAGGAGCTGGACCGGCACCTCGACGGGGACGTCGCGGTCGTCGTCCTCTCACACGTCGACTACCGCACCGGCGAGCTGCTGGACATGCCCGGGATCACCGCCCGGGTGCAGGCCGCGGGCGCGCTGATGATCTGGGACGTCTGCCACTCGGTGGGCGCGCTCCCGGTCGAACTCGGAGCGAGCGGTGCCGACTTCGCCGTCGGCTGCACCTACAAGTACCTGAACGGCGGCCCCGGTTCACCGGCCTTCCTGTACGTGGCCGAGCGTCACCTCGCGGCCGGGCCGGAGCAGCCGCTGAGCGGCTGGTTCGGGCACGCCCGCCCGTTCGCCTTCGAGCCCGGGTACGACCCGAAGGCGGGCATCGGCCGCTTCCTGACCAGCTCGCCCTCGCTGCTCGGCCAGGCGGCGCTGGAGTCCTCGCTGGACGTCTGGGAGCGGGCCGACCTGGCCGCGGTGCGGGCGAAGAGCCTGGCGCTGACCGATCTGTTCATCGCCCTGACGGAGGGCCTGGACGGGGTCGAGGTGGCCACCCCGCGCGAGCACGCCCGGCGCGGCAGCCAGGTCGCGCTGCGGCACGCCGACGGCTACCCCGTGGTGCAGGCGCTGATCGCACGCGGAGTGATCGGGGACTTCCGCGCCCCGGACCTCATGCGGTTCGGCTTCACCCCGCTCTACCTGTCGTACACCGAGGTCTGGGACGCGGCGCAGCAGCTGGCCGAGGTCCTGGAGAGCGGCGAGTGGCGGGAGGAACGCTTCTCCCGGCGCGGCGAGGTGACCTGACGGGCGTCCGCCCCTCCCGCCTTGCCGTTGATAATGCCCAGCATTGAAGTCGTCGGCATGGCAAGGACGTCGGCGGGCCACGAGACCCGCGAGAAGCTGCTGCGGGCCGCGGAGGAACTCTTCGCCACCCGAGGCGTGGAAGCGGCTCTGACCAGGGACATCACCCGGCTCGCCGGGCAGAGCAACCCCTCCGCCGTGCAGTACCACTTCGGCTCCCGCGAGGGCCTGCTCGACGCGATCATGGCCGCCCGCCAGGAACGCACCGAGCAGGCCCTCGCGCCGCTTCTGCCCGGACTCGACGCCGAGCCGTTGTGCCGCCGGGCCCGCTTCGCCGCCGGGCCCGCTTCGCCGCCGGGCCCGCAACCGGCGGCGGTTCGACCACAACCATGCCGGGCAGGTACTCCTATGACCGATCGTCAGATCATAGGAGTGGCGCATGAACCTGGCATCCGGGCCACTGAGCCCCGAGCCCACCCAACTTCTCGTCGGCCTGGCCTGCTTCTTCGTGATGACCTGGCTGCTGGGCCGCAAGGTGCTGCCGCGGATCGAGCAGGTGCAGGCCGAGCGGCGGGAGGCGACCGAGGGCAGGCTGGAGCGGGCGGAGGAGATCCGCACCGAGGCGGAACGGACGTACGAGGCGTACCGGCAGGAGCTGGCGACGGCCCGGCACCAGGCCGCGCTGATACGGCAGGAGGCCGCCGAGCAGGGTGCGGCGATCATCGCGGCGGCCCGCGAGGAGGGCGTCCGGGAGCGCGACCGGCTGGTCGCCGAGGCGAACGCGCAGATCGCCGTCGACCAGGCGCTTGCGGCTGTCATGCTCCGCCGGGACGTCGGCGAGCTGGCCGTCGACCTGGCGGGACGGGTGGTCGGCGAGTCCGTGTCCGCCGTCGCCGCCGGGCGCGGCACGGTCGACCGCTTCTTCGACGAACGCTGAACCGGGGCGCCGGACGGCCCCGCCCGTCAGGCGGTCGAGGACTCGGCCCGGGGGCGGGGCCGTCCGGCACCGCCGTCACGACGAGGTCAGCTCCGCGACCAGCCGCCGGTAGACGTCGAAGGCCGGCTTGCGGGTGTAGTCGTCCCGGAGCAGGCCGAACCGGTCGAAGGCCCCGGCACCCGCACTGTCCGCGTCCCGCAGGCTGAAGAACGCATAGCCCTCGATGGCGAGTTCGGAGGCGAGGCCGGCAACCGTCCGGACCACCTCCGCCACCACCTCGGCCTGCCGCCGCTCGGTCCGGTCCGGACCGGTGGGCCAGCCGTGCTCACAGATCCGCAGCGGCACCGACGGGCCGATGCCGGCCTTGGCGACCGAGCCGTGCCGGAAGTCCGTGAGCACCGCGGTGACCATCTCCGCCAGCCGCTCCGGCGGCAACGGCCGGAAGACGTCAGGGAAGAAGTCCAGGCCGACGTAGTCGAGCGCACGGTGGAAGCGCTCGTCGGCGAGGGCGCCGAGCTCCGTCCAGAAGGTGTCCGCCGGATCGAGGTTCAGCGCCGCGTTGAAGCCGACCCTGAGGTCGTGACCGCAGGCGAGCGCCTCCTCCTTGGCCGCGATCACGCCCTGCACCAGCGCCTGGCGGACGTTGGGGACGCTGCCGTCGAGCACGGGCAGAGCGACGTTGGGCTCCTCGCAGATCTGCAGGAGGGCGATCCGGTGGCCCTCGGTCCGGACGGTGTGCCGGACGAAGTCCAGCCAGCCGTCCAGCCGCCCGTCCGGCTCCCGGAACTGGAGGACGAGGTCGAGGCGGCGGCCCTCGACCGCGTAGCGCTCCGGCTCGGCCGGGGTGGCCCGCCCCTCGGGGTGCTGACGGTAGGCGCGCACCAGGAAGGAGGGCGCCGCGCCGTGGAGTTCGCGCAGGGCGGCGGTGATCAGGGCGGGATCGTCGGGGTGGACGGGTTCGATCAGGCCGGTTTCGTCGCCGATCAGGCCGCCGGGGTAGATGCCGAAGGTGAAGGTCATGCCGCCACCGTAGCCGATATTTTTGGTGTCGCTGCAAATTTAGCGTGACACTATGATTCGGGCATGGGACTTCGCGAACGCAAGAAGCAGCAGACCCGGGCCCTGCTGGCCGACACGGCGATGGGCCTGTTCGTCGAGCGCGGGTTCGACCGGGTCACCGTGGTCGAGGTGGCCCGGGCGGCCGGGGTCTCCGCCAACACCGTCTTCAACTACTTCCCGACCAAGGAGGACCTCTTCTTCGACCGGCAGGAGGAGGTGACCGCCCACCTGGCCACCGTGGTGCGGCAGCGGCCGGCCGGCACGTCCGCCGTCGACGCCGTCCGGGCCGACCTGCTGGCCGGACTGGCGGCGGGCGAACCGACGTACGGGCTCAGCGCCGAGGCCGCGGTGTTCTGGCGGGTGGTCACGGAGAGCCCGGCGCTGCGGGCCCGGCTGCTGGAACTGGGCGAACGCTCCGAGGCGGCACTCGCGGCGGTACTGGCCGAGGAGTCGGGGGCGGCGCCGGACGACCCCCTGCCGCGCGTGCTCGCGGGCGCCGTCGCGGGGGCGCACCGGGCGGTGCTGGCGGAGATCCGGCGCGGAATCGTGGCCGGCGAGCCGGCCGAGAGCGTCCGGGTCCGGGCCGAGGCGGCGGCCGGGGCGGCCTTCGGCCTGCTGCGGACCGGCCTGGCGGACTACCCCGCACGATGAGGACCCCGCCCCGCACCCGGCACTCGGGCGCTGCGGCATTCCGGCATTGCGGGACCCCGGGAGGACGCGTCAGGCCGCCCGGTCGGGTGACCGGGCGGCCTGACGGCGTCCAGCAGCGGCGCGCGGCCGGGGCGCGCAGCCGGACATCAGCGGCTAGCTGTGGCGTCCGCGACGGCGGGCGGCCAGAACGGCGAGACCGCCGAGGCCCAGCAGGCCGACGCCGGCCAGGCCGAGGACGACCGGGCCGTTGCCCGCACCGGTCGACGGCAGCTCAGCGCCGCCGCCGGGCGACGTGCTGCCGGTCGGCCGGTGACTGGTGGGCCAGTGCCCGGTCGGGTGCGTGGTCGGGCTCGTCGGCGCGGGCGAGGTCGGGCCGGTCGGGTGCGACGTCGGGCTCGTCGGGTGCGGGCTCGTCGGGTGGGGGCTGGTCGGGTGGGGGCTGGTCGGATGCGGGCTCGTCGGGTGGGGGCTGGTCGGATGCGACGTCGGCGAAGTCGGCGGCGGTGTCGTCGGGTGCGGGCTCGTCGGGTGAGGACTGGTCGGGCGGGGGCTGGTCGGATGCGACGTCGGCGAAGTCGGATGCGGGCTCGTCGGATGCGGGCTCGTCGGATGCGACGTCGGGCTGGTCGGCGACGGGGACGTCGGAGAGGGCGACGTCGGAGAGGGGCTCGGGGACGTCGGGGACGGACTCGGCGTCACGTCGCAGTCCGGGAGGTCCCCGTCGAACGGGTAGCTGTGGATCTCGTATCCGCCGGTGCCGGTCTGGATCAGGTTGCCCGCCAGGTAGACCCGCCCGTTGAAACCGGCCTGGGCGATGGTGGTGGTACCGCCCGCGTTGCCCGCCATGACCGAGCCCTGGAACTGCGCGCTGCCGAGGATCCGCGCGCTGGTGGAGGTGGGGAAGTTCCACATCAGCTTGGAGCGCATCCCGGTGGTCTGGTCACCGGGCAGGCCGGTACCGGTGTAGGTGTTGATGATCGCGTCGTCCGGCAGGACGTTGACGACCACGGTGGCGCCGGACGGGATGCCGGCGAAGACCAGACCGATCTGCTGGCCGGCCGAGCCCAGGTTCCGGTTGAGGTTGAAGACCTGCTTCATGCTGGTGCCGTCACCGGTGAAGGTCGCCTCGCTGGCGGTCACCACGACCGTGCCGGTGGCGGTCGCCCTGCCGACGCAGGCGGAGACCTCCTCGATCTGGGTGAGCACCGACCGGTAGGGCGCGGCGGCGTCCGGATCCTTGATCGCCTGGCCGGTCGGGTCGATGTTGACGGTGCCGGAGAGCGTGCCCGCGTACCGCAGGTTCCCGAAGGCCTGGCCCTTGGAGTCGCTGCCGCCGATCAGGATCCGGTTGTCGGTCTTCACGTCCACGTTGCCGCCGACGGTGACGAAGTCGCTCCCGTCGGGCGGCACGACGCGCGAACCGACGCCCACCACACCCATGTTGAAGGCGCCGCCGCCCTGGCTCTTGTCGACGGTGAGACTGCCGAGCGTGACGATCTTGCCCTCGGCCTCGGCGGCGCGGCCGTTCACGGTGTAGTCGCCGCCCGTGAAGATGTTGATCGAGGCGTCCCGGCCCGCGAAGTCGCCGTTGTGCGGCGGCGACGGCCAGGTGGCCGGACAGTCGGGCCCGGTGCAGGCCCCCAGCGGCGGCGCCAGCGGCGCGGCCGAACCGACCGTCAGCACGGCGGCCAACGGCAGCGCCGCGACGACGGTGGCCACCGCCACCCGGAGGGCCCGGCGTCGGCGGACCTCCGGCGTCCTCGCCATGACGGTTGTTCTGTGATCCGGCGTACCGGTGTCCTGACCCATCGACACATTCCTCCGCACAGAGAAAAGGGCAGGTCGGACAACCTGCCGCGGTTCATTTGATCCCGTGTTGATTCCACCGAATCCAGGACATCCAACACTAAATCGGACTATCCATACCTAGAGATCATCAGAGCCGATCCGAGCATCATCCGGACGGGCCAGCCGCCGCGTGTCCGCCCGCCACGGCTAGGTTGGGGACCATGACTTCCGAGGACCAGGACCCGCACGCCCCGCTCGCCGCCGTCGCGGCCAGCGCGGACGTCCTGCGGCACCCCGAGGCCGGCGAGCACCTGCTCACCCCGCTGGAGCGCGAACGCGCCGCCCGGTTCCGGCACGACGCCGGCCGGGCCGACTACATCGCCGCGCACATCCTGGTCCGGCTCTGCGCCGGCCGGCTGCTCGGCGTCCCGGCCGCCGCGCTGACGCTGGCCCAGAACTGCCCCGACTGCGGAAAGGCCGACCACGGCCGCCCGTACCTGCCGGACCACCCGGACGTCCACGTCAGCCTCTCCCACACCAACGGCGTCGTCGCGGCCGCCGCCGGACACCGGCCGATCGGCGTCGACGTGGAGCTCACCGCGCGCAGCGGCGCGCTCCTCGACGTCGCCGGGCGGGTGCTCGGCGCCGCTGAGCTGCGACTGGTCGAGGCACACCCGGAGCCGGGGACGGCGTTCCTGCGGCAGTGGGTGCGGAAGGAATCGCTGATCAAGCTCGGGCGGACCAGCCTCGACGGGCTCGCCGCCGTCGACCTCTCCGCCCTGCCGCTCGACGTCCCGGCGGGCCGTCCGCTGCTCAGCCGCTACCAGGACCTGCACCTGCTCGACTGGACCGACGCCGCGCACGGGGCGGCCGTCTCCGCGGTGAGCACCGCCGCGCCGCAGGTCGTCCTGCTGACGCCGCCGGCCGCCTGAGCGTCCGGGCACCTGAGGGCGGGCCCCACGGCGGGCGGGCCGCGACGGGCGGGCCGCGGCGGGCGGCGAGGGTGCGACGGCAAGGACGGGACGGCGCGGTCGGGACGACCCGGCCGCGCGGCGGGCGGGCGGTGCGACCCGACCGGCGGGGCCCCGGATAAGCGGTGTTAGCGTGCCTGCTCAGGGCGCGGAACCGGACGCCCCGGCTGCCCGCGCCGCACTCCCGGCGCGCAGCCCCCGTTGGATCAAGGGATGCCCCCGCCATGGCCAAGTTCCTGCTGAGCCTGCACGTCCTCGCCTCGGTGCTGTTCATCGGCCCGGTGGCGGTGGCCGTCAGCATGTTCCCGCGCCGGGCGAAGGCCGCGCTGGCCGGCGGGCCGGACCGGGCCGCCGACGCCGGCATGCTGCGGCTGCTGCACCGGATCACCCAGGTCTACGCGCTGCTGGGGATAGCCGTCCCGGTGATGGGCATCGGCGTCGCCCAGGTGATGGACGTGCTCGGGCAGTCCTGGCTGATCGTCTCGATGGTGCTCACCGCGCTCGCCGCCCTCTCCCTGCTGCTCTTCGTGCTGCCCGCGCAGCAGGCGGCGGTGGACGCGCTCGACCTCGACGGCGGGGCGCCCGAGCACGGCAAGGCCGTCCAGGGCCTGCGGCTGCTGCCGATGACCGCCGGTGTCTTCAACCTGCTCTGGGCCGTGGTCGTGGTGCTGATGATCATCCGCCCGGGCTCGACCACGGGCGCCTGAGCCGCCGGCCCGGCGCGCCCGGTACGGTCCTGTCATGACGACGGCGGGGACAGAGACCAGTACCGGGACGGGTGTGGGCGCGCTGCTGCGGGGCTGGCGCGAGCGGCGGCAGCTCAGCCAGCTGCAACTGGCGCTGCGGGCCGACTCCTCGGCCCGGCACGTCAGCTTCATCGAGACCGGGCGCTCCCGCCCCAGCCAGGAGATGCTGCTGCGGCTCGCCGACCAGTTGGACATCCCCGTACGGGAGCGCAACTCCCTGCTGCTGGCCGCCGGTTACGCCCCGCACTACCCCGAGACGCCGCTGGACGACCCGGCGATGGACGCGCTGCGGGCGGGCATGGAACGACTGCTGGCCTCGCACGACCCGTACCCCGCGCTGGTGGTCGACGGCACCTTCCGGGTGCTGGCGGCCAACCGCTCGCTCGGCCTGCTGCTCTCCGGCGTCGCCCCGCACCTGCTGGCGCCGCCGCTCAACGCGATGCGGATCACCCTGCACCCCGACGGGCTGGCACCGCGCATCGTCAACTTCCGGCAGTGGCGGCGGCACCTGCTGGAGCGGATGGAGCACCAGATCTCGCTGGTCCGCTCGGAGCCGCTGCGGGAGCTGTTCGACGAGGTCCGGGCCTACCCCGAGCCGTCGACGGCCGTCGACGAGCCGGAGGAGGACATCACCGAGCTGTTCCCGTTCGCCCTGCCCATGCGGGTGGCGTTCGAGGGACGGGTGCTGTCCTTCCTCTCCACCATCGCGACCTTCAACACGCCCATGGACGTGACCGTCTCCGAGCTGGCCATGGAGACGTTCCTCCCGGCCGACGCGGAGACGGTCGCGTTCCTGCAGGCGGCGGTGCCCGCCGACCGTTAGCGGTCGCTGCGGTCGAGCCCGCGCAGGGCGGTGAACTGGAGGACGGCGAACAGCGCCACGGTGCCGGCCTGCGCCGGGATCCAGACCAGCCCGGCGGTGCTCGGCTCCAGCCAGAACTCCATCGCGACCAGGCTGAGCACCGCCCAGACCACGTTGACGTCGATCACCGCCTGCACCGCGAGGCGGGCCGGGCGGCGGCGGGCGGCCAGGAGGCCGACGGCGAGACCGAACACCGCGAGGACTGCGCCGAGTTCGACCAGGGTGGAGCCGCCGACGCCGAGCAGGTCGCCGAGCGGACCGGAGAAGGCCAGGTAGGCGAGGCCGTTTCCGCCGCTGACCACCGCGTCGAGGGCGAGGAAGCGGCGAAGGTTCTGCTGGGCCTTCTGGCCGGAGGCGGACGTGCGGGCGGCGGTGAGGGCGTTCGCGGACATGGCGGATCAGCCTCCGGAGGTGGGTTCGGGCCCCGGTGCGGTCGGCGCGACCGGGTGCTCCACACTCTGCCCGGCCGGTTCCGGGGCGTCGATTACCTCCGGGGTAATGGCCCAGGTCGGGGGCTGGTCGGAGGCGGCTCGGGGGCTGATCGCAGGCGGGTCGGGGGCGGGGCGGGGGGCGGGTCGCAGGCGGGTCGGAGGCTGCTCGGCGGCGGCCGGCCGGCGGCTCAGGGGCGGGTTCGCGGTCGCTGCAAGGCGACGCCCGCCCGCTTGACCGCGCGGGCCACGATCGCGGTCTCGGCGCGGTCGACACCGAGCGGGCCGAGCGTCCCGGTGAGGAAGCGGTAGAGGCCGCCGTGGTCCGGGCAGAACAGGGTGGCCATCAGGTTGGCCGGGCCGCTGGTGGCGAAGACCCCGTGCACCTGGGGGTGGCGGGCCAGGGCCGTGCCGACCTCGGCGAGCCGGCCCGGGGGGACGTCCAGCCAGAGGTTGGCGTCCACGGCCATGCCCAGCAGCCGCGGGTCGACGGTGACATGGGTGCGGAGCAGCCCGGCGGCGGAGAGCCGGTGCAGCCGGCGGCGGACGGTCGACTCGGGCGTACCGACGGCCACCGCCAGGGCGGCGTGGGACTGCCGGGCGTCGACGGACAGGCGGGCGAGCAGGGCGCGGTCGAGCTCGTCGAGCGGGGGCTTCTCCCGGGGCCGGTCCGCGGCCGGGTGGGTGAGGGTCGCCGGGACAGGGGCGGCCGACGGGACGGGGGCTGACGGCGGGACGGGGGCTGACGGCGGGACGGGGGCGACCGGGGTCAGGGCTGGCGGCGGGACGGGGGCGGCCGGGGTCAGGGCTGGCGGCGGGACGGGGGCGGCCGGGGTCAGGGCTGCCACTTCGGCCTCGTCCAGGTAGCCGGCCTGCCACTGGCCCGCGTCCGAGAAGGCGTGCAGCACCGCGTGGGTGGTGGTCTCGGTGACCGCCGCGGTGGCGGGCAGTTGCCCGTACAGCAGCCGGTCCCGGGCGCCCGCGTCGCTCAGCATCACCGCACCGACCTCCTGGCCGCCGAGCATGACGTCGACGAAGGGCACGTCGGGACGGTCGGCGAGGGCCTGGGCGATGGTGTCGACCTTGCCCCGCAGTACCCGGACCCGCAGCAGCAGCGCGCCGACGGCGGCGTCCTCGACGTCGGGCATCCGGACGACGCACAGCAGCCCCGCCTGCTGCATCCGGGCCAGGCGGCGGGTCACGGTCCGGGCGGAGACGCCGAGCACCTCGGCGATCCGGCCGGTCCCGGCCCGACCGTCGACCTGGAGGGCGCAGACCAGACGGCGATCCAGTGTGTCCAGCACCGTGTCCGGATCAGCAGTCGAGAGGTCCATCGAGTCCGATCTCCGTCATTTCTTGATCGATTCACGTCCTGTCCAGCAGTACGGACGGTACTCCTTGTCCTGTGCGGCCGGCGGATCCGGCTTCCGGGCCGCGGCGGACAGGACGCTGACACGACAGGAGGACGGCGATGAACGACGAGGTCCAGGAGCTGAAGGAGCTGCTGCCGGGGGTGGAGGCGGCGGTGCGGGAGGTCGGCGCCCGGCTGGCCGAGGTGCGCCCGACCGAGCCCACCCCCGGGCGGACGGTCGCGGAGGCGATGGCGCACTTCGCCGAGCTGGACGGCCCCGCCGCCGCCCGCCTGCGGGCCCGGCTGGGCGAACTGCGGCCGCAGGCCGGCTGGGTGACGGACGAACTGGAGGGGTCGGTGCCGGCCGAGGGCGAGTGGTGGCTCTGCGACGCCACCGACGGCGCCGTGCAGTACCTGCTCGGTCTGCCGCACTGGGCGGTCACCGCGACCCTGGTCCGGGACGGCGTCGCGGTGCTGGCCGTGGTGCACGCGCCGCAGCTCGGCGGGCGGACGTACCGCGCGGTGCGGGGCGGCGGCGCCGAGCTGGACGGGCGGGCGGTCGCGCCGCTGGAGCGCGAGCTGGCGGTGGCCGTGGCCGGGACCAGCCAGCCGCCGTCGGCGGCCGCGGACACGGTGGCACTGCGCCGCGCGGGCGAGTCGCTGACGGCGGTGCTCGGATCCGTGCTGGCCGTCCGCAACCTGGGACCGACCTCCTTGCAGGTGGCCCAGGTCGGCTCCGGGCACCTGGGGCTGTTCTGGGAGTACGGCGCCGACGCCGGCAACCTGCTGCCCGGCGCGCTGATCGCGTCCGAGGCGGGCGCGACGGTGACGGACGCCGTCGGCGCGGCCTGGACGGCCGGCTCCGACGGCTTCCTCGCCGCCGCGCCCGGGCTGCACGGGGACGTGCTGAAGGTGCTGCGTTCGGTCGGGTGACGGCGCGCCCGCCTCAGCGGCCGGCGAGGCCGAACAGCCGGGCCGCGTTGTCGTGGCAGACCGCGCGCAGCCACTCCTCACCCAGGCCCAGCCGGTCCAGCGCCTCCAGCTGGTGCACGTAGCGGTACGGGATGCTGGGGAAGTCGCTGCCGAGCAGGACCCGGTCCTGGAGCCCGACCAGGCGCGGCAGTTCGGCGGGCGGGAACGGGGTGTCGCGCTCGACGAAGTCGGTGAACGCGATGGTGGTGTCGAGCCGCACGTTCGGGTACCGCTCGGCGAGGTCGAGGAAGTCGGTGTACTCGGGCAGCCCCAGGTGGGCCACCACCACGGCCAACCGCGGGTGCCGGGCCAGCACCTCGCCGATCGGGCCGGCACCGGTGTACTTGCCGGGGACGGGCCCGGAGCCGCAGTGCGTGACCACCGGCGTGCCGGTCTCGGCGAGCAGGCCCCACACCTCGTCGAGCAGCCGGTCCGTCGGGTCGTACCCGCCGACCTGGACGTGTGCCTTGAAGACCCGGGCGCCGTCCTCGATCGCCCGGGCCACGTACGCGGGCGCGCCGGGCTCGGGGAAGAAGGTCGCGGTGTGCAGGCAGTCCGGGGTTCGGGCGGCGAAGCCGGCGGCCCAGGCATTGAGCCAGGCGGCCATGCCGGCCTTGTGCGGGTAGAGCATCGCGGTGAACGCCCGGACGCCGAAGTCCCGCAGGCACTGGACGCGTTGGTCCTCGGCCAGCCGGTAGGTGATCGGCCACGGCCGGTCGACCAGCGGGCCCGCCGCGTCGAAGTACGCCCACACCTTGTCGAGGACGTTCTGCGGCATGAAGTGGGTGTGCACGTCGATCAGACCGGGCAGCCCGAGGCGCTGCCAGAAGGCGCGGACCTCGGCCGCCTCGTCGGCAGGGCCGACGGCGTCGCTCATGCGGGCGTCGTCGGCCCTGACCGCGTCGTCGCCCTTGACGGTGGCATCGCTCATGCGGGCGTCGTCGTCCATGCGGGCTTCGTCGCCCTTGACGGTGGCGTCGCTCATGCGGGCGTCGTCGCTCATGCGGGCACCGGGCGGGCGCGGTCGATGATCGCCCCGGCGTCGGTCCCGGACGGCAGGGTGCCGAAGGCCGCTCCGTGGTCGCCGCCGAGCCGGGAGGCGCAGAAGGCGTCCGCCACCGCCGGGTCGCCGTGGCGGACCAGCAGCGAGCCCTGGAAGGCCAGCGCCATCGACTCGACCAGCCGGCGCGTCCGGAACTCCACGTCGCCCAGGTCGGCGAGCTGCTTGCGGAGTTCGGCGACGGCCGCGTCGAGCCGGCGGTCCGCGCCGGCCGCCGCGTCCAGCTCGCCGAGGAAGGCCTCGACGCTCTCCGGCCGCCTGGCCATGGCGCGCAGCGCGTCCAGGGCCGCGACGTTGCCGGAGCCCTCCCAGATCGAGACCAGCGGCGCCTCCCGGTAGAGCCGGGGCATGCCGGACTCCTCGACGTAGCCGTTGCCGCCCAGGCACTCCAGGGCCTCTGCCGCGTGCGCCGGCCCGCGCTTGCAGACCCAGTACTTGGTGACGGCCAGCCCCAGCCGCCGCACCAGCGTCTCGGTCTCGTCCCCGGCGAGGGCCCGGTCGGTGGCCTGGGCGAGCCGCATCGCGACGACCGTGGCCGCCTCGGACTCCACGACCAGGTCGGCGAGCACGTTGCGCATCAACGGCTGGTCGACCAGCGCCCGGCCGAACGCGTGGCGGTGGACGGCGTGGTGGACGGCCCGGGTGGCGCCGAGGCGCATGCCGGAGGCGGCTCCGATGGAGCAGTCGAGGCGGGTCATGTTGACCATCTCGATGATGGTCGGGACTCCCCGCCCCTCCTCGCCGACCAGCCATCCGACCGCGCCGTCGTACTCGATCTCGGCGGAGGCGTTGGACTTGTTGCCGAGCTTGTCCTTGAGCCGCTGGAGGTGGAGGCGGTTGCGACCGCCGTCCGGGAGGACGCGCGGCAGCATGAAGCAGCTGAGCCCGCCCGGCGCCTGGGCCAGTGTCAGGAAGAGGTCCGACATCGGCGCCGAGGTGAACCACTTGTGACCGGTCAGGCGGTAGGTGCCGTCCGCGTGCGGGGTGGCGGTGGTGGTGTTGGTGCGGACGTCCGAGCCGCCCTGCTTCTCGGTCATCGACATGCCGGCGATCAGCCCGCGCTTGCCGCGCGGCTCGCGCAGCCCGAAGTCGTACTCGGAGGCGGCGAGCAGCGGCTCCAACTCGGCCGCGAGGACCGGGGTCGCGCGCAGGGCCGGGACCGCCGCGTACGTCATGGAGACGGGGCAGGTGTGGCCGGCCTCGACCTGGCCCCAGACGAAGAACTTGGCCGCGCGGGCGGCGTGTGCGCCCGGCCGGTCGTCGCGCCAGGGCGCGGCGTGCAGGCCGTGGCCGACGGCGGTGCGCATCAGCTCGTGCCAGGCCGGGTGGAACTCCACCTCGTCGATCCGGTGGCCGAAGCGGTCGTGGGTACGCAGCACCGGCGGATTCTCGTTGGCCAACCGGCCCCACTCGGCGGCCTGTTCGGAGCCGGCCAGTCGGCCCAGCTCGTGCAGTTCGGGCTCGGCCCAGCCGGCGCCGGCCCGGTGCAGGGCGGCGATCAGCGCCGGGTCGGCGGCGGTGTCGTGTCCGTACGGCAGGGGCACCTGGTTGGTGACCTCATGCGTCGCTGTCATCGCGTCCTCCCAGGGCACGCAGGGTGAAGGAGACCAGGGCGGGGACCACCTCGGGCGGGGTGTCCCCGGAAACGGGTGTGTGGGCCTCGGCGAGCGGGCCCGCCAGCGCCTCGCCGACCGCCCCGACGATGCCGGCCGCCGTCAGCTCCGGGTCCTGCCCGGGCAGTTGGCCTGCCGCCACGGCGGCGGTGATCTCGGTGGCGATCACGTCGCGGAACGCCCTCCGGAACACCAGGCGTTCGGCGTCCACGACCGCGTCGGCCGGCTCGACCAGGAGCGCGTAGGCGAGCCGCGGTGCCCGCAGGGCGCGGGCGGCGAAGGTCTCGACGACGACGGCGATCCGCTGCTGCGGGGTCTCGCGGCGGGCGACGGCCTCGTTGACGGCGGTGATCTCGCGGGTGACCACCCGGCGGAACAGTTCGACGGACAGCTCGGCCTTGTTGGCGAAGTGCTGGTAGAGACTGCCGGTGGCGATCCCGGCGCGGTCCGCCACGGCGGCCATCGAGCAGCCGCCGTAGCCGCGCTCGGCGAGCAGCCCGACCGCCGCCTGGAGCACCGCCTCGCGCTGGGCGTCCAGACGGGCTTGTACGGCGGGCGTGCGTCGGTAGGCCATGGAAGCATTGAAGCACCGATTCACTGCTTCGGGGAGGGGGCGCGCGCCGCTTTCCCCACTGGGGGCTTCCCCCGGCGAGGCGTCCCCGCCGGGGCCGTCCCCGCTGGGGTGGTCGCGGGCGGGCGCGGGGACGGTAGGGGCGGGCGCGGGCGTGGGGCGCAGGGCACAGGGCACAGGCGTGGGCGTGGGCGTATGCGAAGGGGCCACCCGTCGGCGGCGTGCCGGCCGGGTGGCCCCTCGCGGATCCTCGGTGGTCGCCCGTCGCCGTTACAGGCGGTGGCGCTCCAGCTTCAGGCCCTCCTCGTCCAGCGGACCGAACGGCGGGACCTGGTGCGACTGGGCCAGCGAGCGGGCGGCCGCCGGGTCGGCCAGACCCGCCCACTCCAGCACCTTCGCGGTGGCCTCGGCCGACTCGGCCGCCGGCAGCTTGCCGATGTTGGAACCGTGGTTGCCGCCGGGCACGGTGTAGACGTGGCTGTCCTCACTGCCCCAGCCCAGCCGGAACGGCTCGGCGCCCCACGGGTCGTTCTGCCCGTAGACGAAGATGATCCGCTCGGCCGAGTGCTTCACCCAGCGGTCGATGTCACGCATCGCGGACGGGTCGAAGCGCATCGGGATGTTCTTCGGCACGTAGGTGCGCGGCGAGTAAAGCTCCTTGAAGTCGTAGTGCTGCAGGCCCTTGAGGTGCGGGACCTCGAAGGTGGGCGAGCCCAGCTCGGTGCCCGCCTGGTAGTAGTACGCGGTGTACTTGGCGAGCGACTGGTCGCTGTTGCCGGTGATGCCGGACTGCTCGTCGAACCACGCGTACAGCTGGTCGTCGGTGGCGGCGGCCCCCGGCGGGACCTTGGCGCAGTCCGCCTCGGTGCTGTACTGCCAGAACGCCCAGACCACGTCGAGCACGCCCGCCTCGTACGCCCGGTCCGCGCTGCCGGTGGTGGTGAAGGTCGAACCGGCGGCGGCGTTGTCGGCCGCGTAACGCGCCTCCAGCCGGTCGCGGCGGACCAGCAGCTCACGCTGCGCGGCGTTCAGCGCGGCACGGCACTCAGGGGTACCGACGTTCTTGAAGAACTCGGTGTACGCGGAGTCCTCGCGGTTGTCGACGTCGTTCGGCGCGACGTACGCGATGGTGCCGTCCACGTCCTCCGGGAAGAAGCGCCGGTGGTAGGTGGAGGACATGCCGCCCTTGCTGGCCCCCGTCGAGAGCCACGCGCGGTGGTAGATCCGCTTGAGGGCGGTGATGATCCGGTGCGAGTCGGTGGCAGCCTGCTCGATGCCGGCCTTGGTCCAGTCGGCGGGCTCCGGGCGGGACGGCGTGAAGTAGCGGTACTCGATGGAGACCTGGTTGCCGTCGGTCAGCCGGGTCGGCTCGGTGCGCGAGGGGTTGGTGCCGAGGGTGTAGCCGTTGGTGTAGAAGACCGTCGGCCGGTCGTAGCCCCGGTGCAGCACGCTCAGCCGCTGCTGGAACGTACCGAGCCACGGCCGGAAGTGGTCGATCGGCTGGGTGTACGTGAGGAGGAAGTACCGGTGGTCGGCGTCGGTGGGCTTCTCCTCGGTAACGGCCATCCCGGGGATCGCCGCCAGCCGGTCCTTGATGTCGGCCGAGGCGTCGTCCGCGACGGACGATCCGGCGGCGGCCTGCGCACCGGCCTCCGCACTTCCGGGCTCCCCCTGCGCGAACGCGGGCGTCGCCAGGCCGAGGCCGAGCAGCGGTATCAGCAGAACGGCGACCAACAACCTTCTGAGCTTGGTGGACATCAACTCTCCATCGGGTCAACGGAACTGTTCGACACTCTCCGGCAGCCGGTGGCCGGCCGCCGGTCGGACGGCCGTCCGGTAGACGGCCGAGTGGGCCACCCGCCGATCGCGGATGGCCCACCGGGGAAGGGTGTGCAGGTCAGGGGCGCGGCAGGGTGCAGCCGGGCAGGGTGAGGTCGAGGCGGTTGCCCGCCGCGAAGCAGGCCGGGATGCCGTAGGTCTCCTGGGCGTAGTTGATGCCCTGGCGGACGGTCACCACACCGTTCTGGTCCACCTCGCACGGGTTGTTGTCGGTGCAGCGCTGGCCGTCCTCGTTGCCGGTGTTGTTCACGGCGACGACCTGGCCGGTGTTGACGTCGACCACGGGCGAGCCGGAGGTGCCGCCGATGGTGTTGCAGCTGGAGGTGTAGCGGACCGAGTCCTTCCAGGTCCAGGAGCCCTCCTTCAGCCGGTAGACGAAGCCGTCGACCGAGCAGGAGTAGATCTTCTTCCAGTACCCGGAGACCACCTTGATCGAGGTGCCCTGGACCGGGTGACCCGCCGCGATGGTCAGCGGGGCGATCCCGTAGCGCGACTGGATCGAGGCGTAGGTGGTGTTCAGCTGGTAGATCGACACGTCGGTGTCGGTCATGGTCCCGTAGACCACCTTGGTGGCGCGCAGCGTGGCGGCCTTGCCGCCGGTGGAGTTGAGCAGCGAGAAGGTGCGGCTGGACGCCTGGTTGACCACGACCTCGCCGGGACCGGGGAATCCGCTCTCCAGGCAGTGACCATTCGAGAGGACGAGCGCCGGGTCGGTGGCGGCCGAGCCGGGGAGGCGGACCAGCGAGCCGGAGCAGTTGCTGAGCGCCACCGTACCGGCGAAGTTCACCGCGGCGGCGGCCCGCGCCTGCGTCCCGGCGGCCTCCGCGACATTCTCCGCGGTGACTGCGGACGTCCCGGCGGCTGCGGCGGCTGCGGTGGTGGCTCCGGCATCGGCGGGGGCTGCGGTTGCCGTGGGGGCCGCGGCGAGGGCGGTGGCCCCGGCGAGCAGGAGCGTGGAGAGCATGCCTATGAGCGGCTTCTTCATGAGAGACCTCTCGTTGTGGGGGTGCACCCAAGCTGGCGCGGACATGACGAGATGTCAAGAGTTCACCCACAAAGGAGGGGTACGGTCGACCACTCCCCACCTGTCGACCACTCCCCCGCCCCCAGCCACCCCGACCGACCCCGACCGACCCCGACCGCCCCCGGCCACCCCCAAGCCACCGTCAGCCACCCCGGCCGGCCCCAACCGCCCCAGCCGGCCCCAACCGCCCCGGCCTCAACCGCCCGGCCAGTGGCGGCGGCCGAGGCTGATCAGCCGGAGCTGGAGCCTGGCGGTGGCGGCGATCCGCCGTTCACGGGCCGGATCCGCCTCCTGCGCCTCAAGGAAGGCCGCGGCCGTGGAGACCATGTGGTCGACGTAGAGCTCGGCCAGCATCCGCAGATCCTCCCGACTCCACCCCTCGGACACCGGCTGGAGCGCGAGCGCCGCACCCACCTCCTCGGCGAACCGCCCCAGTTCGGCGTCGATCGCCTCCCGCACCTGCCGCACACCCCCGTGCCGCTCGCGGGACAGGAAGCGCACGTGAGCGTGGTGCTCGCGGACGTGCTGCTCGATGACGTCCACCGTCCGGTCGATCAGCTCCTCAGCCCCGCCCTCGCCGGCGAGCACCGAGCGGACCATTACATGGAGACTGGCGAGCGACTCCTCGACCAGCGCCACGCCAAGGGCGGCGAGGTCGGGGAAGTGGCGGTAGAACGCGGCCGGCGACAGCCCGGCGGCGCGGGTGACCTCGCGTACGCCGAGGCTCGCCAGGTTCTGATCGGCCAGCAGGCCGAGCCCCGCATCCAGCAACGCACGCCGACTCTGCTGCTTCTGGGCCTGTCTGGCCCCCACGCTGTGACTCACGCCATTCAGTAAACAAGTGTTTGCCGAACTTGGCCAGCCGGGCGTAGAGTGGCCGAGGATTCAGCGAACACTTGTAAACCCAAAGTTTCGCACCGTCTGCTCCCGGAAGGGCACGCCATGATCCTGCTCACCGCCCTGATCGCCATGGGCGTTCTCGTCGGCGCCGCCGCCCACACCTCGCTCCCGGTCTTCCTCACCGCCTCCGCCGCCATCGCCGCCTGGCTGCTCGCGTTCGGTGCCCGCGAGGGCATCGCCCGACTGCGTCAGCGCTGAGCCGGTACCCCCTACGCCCGCCGGCCTTCTGACCCACCGGCCTCCGCCCTCCTCGGAAGGACTCACCACCACCATGAGCACCGCCACGAGTACTGCCACGAGTGCCGCCACGAGTGCCAGCGCTGTCACGAGCACCGCCGCCCGCACCACCACCCGTACCGCCGTGGGCGACGCGGGTACGGGCACGACGCGCCGTCACACCGCCTCCGAAGCCGACAACCTGGCCGTCGCCTCCTTCCTGCTCGGCCTGCCCGGCCTGCTGCTCTTCAACATCGTCCTCGGACCGCTCGCCATCGTCCTCGCCACGCTCGCCCTCGTCCGGGGCACCCGTCGCCGCGGACGCGCCGTTCTCGGCCTGGTGCTCGGCGTCACCGCCCTGGCCCTCCTGGCCGTCACCACCGCCGCCGACCACGGTGTGCTCTGGCAGATCGGCACCTGAGCCGCAACCGGCTCGGGCGGCGGGCCCCGGATGGCGGGCGCGCTCATGTGATGAGCACTGGATGGCAGGTGCACCCGGATGACGGGCGCACTCGGACGGCGAGCCCCGATTGGCGGGGACGCTCGGGTAGCCCGGCCGTGCGGCCCTGCGGCCTCCGCGGACCGCTCTGGCCAGCACAGGAACCACGCCACTCGAACGACTGATCCAGCCAATCCGCGGCGCCGCACCCGCCCGTCCCCGTACTGTGGCGCTATCGGCCGGGTGAATGTATGGGGGCTGGAGTGACGACCGAGTACCAGAGTGACGCGCAGTCGGGACGGACGGGAGGCCCCGGCGCCCCCGGACGGACGGGCCGGCTCCTCGCCGTGAGCGACCTCCACATCTCCTACCAGGAGAACCGCGACCTGCTGGAGAAGCTGGAGCCGGACTCCCCCGACGACTGGTTGATCGTCGCCGGCGACATCGCCGAAATCACCACCTCCATCGAGTGGAGCCTGGGCCTCCTGGCCGAACGCTTCGCCCGCGTGATCTGGGCCCCCGGCAACCACGAGCTGTGGACCCACCCCGACGACCCGGTACAGCTGCGCGGCGTGGCCCGTTACGAGTACCTGGTGGAGCTCTGCCGCCGTCTCGGTGTCGTGACCCCCGAGGATCCGTATCCGCTCTGGGAGGGCCCCGGCGGACCAGTCGCCGTGGCGCCGCTCTTCCTGCTGTACGACTACTCCTTCCGTGCGCCGGGGACGACCACCAAGGAGCAGTCCCTGGCAGCCGCCTACAGCAGCGGCGTGGTCTGCGCGGACGAGCGGATGCTCCACCCGGACCCGTTCCCGGACCGCGACTCCTGGTGCCGCGAACGCGTCCGGATCACCGAGGAGCGGCTCGCCGCCCACGACCCGGACCTGCCGCTGGTCCTGGTCAACCACTATCCGCTGGTGCGCCACCCCACCGAGGTCCTCTGGTATCCGGAGTTCGCCCAGTGGTGCGGCACCGAGCTGACGGCCGACTGGCACCGCCGCTTCAACACCGCCGCGATGATCTACGGCCATCTGCACATCCCCCGGGTGACCTCCTACGACGGCGTCCGCTTCGAGGAGGTCTCGCTCGGCTACCCCCGCGAGTGGCACCGCCGCGGCCTGCCGGACCCGCTGCTGCGGGAGGTGTTCCCGCAGGGCGGCTGAGGCCACCCTCCGGCCCGCGGCTTCGAGGTCCTGAGGTCCTGAGGTCCTGACGGCCGAGGGCCGAGAGCCAGAGGAGCTGAAGGCCGAAGGCCGGAGGAGCCGAGAGCCGGAGGTCCGGAGGCGTGGGCGGCCCGCAGTGCCGCGGCGTGGAGTCGCCGCGGCCCGCGGGTCCGCGGTGGGTGCGGCCCGGACCCGCACCCAACCGCCCGCCTCACTCCGTCGCGATCGCCCGGAGCACGTCCAGCCGCGCCGCCCGGCCCGCCGGACGGAGGCCGGCCACCGCGCCGGCCAGCAGCCCGGCCCCCAGCACCACCGCGAGCTGCCCCGGCGGTATCGCGAACGAGCCCGTCCCCGCGCTGTCCGAGGCCCGCACCAGCGCCCAGCCGAGGAAGGCTCCGAGAGCGAGCCCGCCCACCGTGCCGAACGCGGCCACCAGCACCGACTCCCAGCGCACCATGGCCCGCAACTGTGCCCTGGTCTGGCCGACCGCCCGCAGCAGACCCAGCTCCCTGGTCCGCTCGTGCACGGCCAGCGTCAGCGTGTTGGCGATGCCGAGCAGCGCGATCAGGACCGCGAGCGCCAGCAGTGCGTAGACCACCGAGAGCATCATGTCGACCCCTCCGGCAGCGCTCGCCGCGTACTCGTCCCGGTCCTGCACCTTCGGGTTCCCGAACGGGGCCGCGGCCTTCTCGACGGCCGCCTTGCCGGCCCCGAGTGCCACTCCGCTCTTCAGGCCCACGGCCACCATGGTGTCGGAGTCCTGGCCGCGATGCGGGGCCCAGGCCTGGCGGGTTATCAGGTAGTCGCCGGCCAGCCCGCCGCCTTCGTACAGGGCGCGGACGGTGAACGTACCGCTCGCGCCGTCCGTGAAGCCGACGGTGACGCTCTGGCCCAGCCTCCAGCCGTGCTGTCCGGCCTCGCTGCGCGAGACCGCCAGGCCGTCCGTGCCCAGGGCGTCGAGCGTGCCGTCGACCCGGCCGAGGTCGACGATCCCGGCCAGCCGCGCCGGATCGGTGACGTCCAGCGTCCGCCCGTGGCCGTCGATCCGTGCGACGCCGCGGCCGAGGCCCACCGTCTGCCGAACCTCGGGCAGTTGGGCCAGCGCGTCGGCCAGCTTCGGGCTGACCCCGCTGCCGCCCGCACCGAACGAGGGCGCGGTGACGGCGAGATCCCCGGCGAAGGAGGAACTCACCGTGGCGTCCAGGGTGGCCTTGACGGAAGCGCCGAACACTGTGAACAGGGTGACCACGGCGACACCGATCATCAGCGCGCTCGCGGTCGCCGACGTCCGGCGCGGGTTACGGGCCGCGTTGCGCCGGGCCAGCGTGCCGGAGACCCCGCGCAGCCGGGGCAGCGGAGCACCGAGCGTCCTGACCGCGAAGGACGCGGCGACCGGACCGAGCACCACCACGCCCGCCAGGACGCCCAGCGCACCGGCGACGGTCAGCGTCACCGACGGCCCGTCGGTCGCACCGACGACGGCGGCCGGGACGCCGGCCGCGACCAGGAGGGCGCCGAGCGCCACCCGGACCGTGCCGGAGCGCCCCTCGGCCGCCCGGTCCACCCCGGTGTCGCGCAGCGCCGCCAGCGGCGCGGTGCGTCCGGCCCGTACGGCCGGCAGCAGCGCCGATCCCACCGCCACCACCGTGCCGACCAGCAGCGGCAGGACGACCGCGGCCGTGGTGATCACCATGCCGCCGGTCGGCAGCGAGAAGCCCAGCACCGAGAACAGCGCCTTGAGCCCGGCCGCCACCCCGATCCCACCGAGCAGTCCGCCGAGCGAGGCCAGTGCGCCGACGGCCAGCGCCTCGGCCAGCGTCGCGCCCAGCACTTGGCCGCGCACCGCGCCGAGCGCCCGGAGCAGCGCGTTCTCCCTCGTCCGCTGGGCGACCACGATGGCGAAGGTGTTGTGGATGGTGAAGGTCGCGACCAGCAGCGCGATCCCGGCGAAGACCAGCAGCAGCGTGGTGAACATGGTCAGGAACCGCCCGGACACCATGTCCGTGCTCTCCTGGGTGGCCGCCGCCCCGGTGACCGCCTCCACCCCGTCCGGCAGCTGCGGGGCGATCCGCGCCACCAGCTCGCCCTGCGGGATTCCGCCGGCGGCCCGGACCTGGATCGAGGCGGCCTGGCCGCTGCCCCTGGGCGTGAGGTAGCGCTCGGCGTCCCCGAAGGTCAGGGCCGTGAAGGTGCTCGGCCCCATCCCGTCGGCGCTGTCCCCGAAGGTGGCGATCCCGACGATGGTGACCGTCACCGGGTCGGGGGTGCGCAGTACGGTGGTCGAGCCGAGGTGCAGGCCCCCGGTCTTCGCCGCACCCCGGTTGATCACGGCCTCGCCGGGTGCGGCGGGCGCGCGGCCCTCCGAAAGCTTGTACGGGTTCAGCCGGCTGTCGCCGAGCCAGTTCCCGGCCAGGGTCGGCGGACCCTGCCCGCCGACGGGCTTGCCGTCACTGCCGACCAACTGGCCCGCGCCCTGGACGGACGGCTCGGCGGCCGCCACCCCGGGGACGGCGCGCAGCCGGTCGGCCAGCGCCGTGTCGACGGGTGCCCGGACACCGCCGGGCGTGCCCGGGGAGTCGAGCACCTCGGCACTGCGGACCACCACGTCCGTCCCGGCGTTGGCGTCGGCGAACAGGGTGTCGAAGTTGGCCCGCAGGGTGTCGCCGAGCACCATCGTCCCGGTCAGGAAGCTGACCCCGAGCAGGATCGACAGAAAGGTGCCGACCAGTCGGCGTCTGTGTTCGCGCAGGGAGCGCAGACTGAGCCGGACGGCGGTCGTCGTGGAGCTCATGCGCCCTCCTCCGTTCGCCCCGCAGGGGTGTGAGCCCCTGCCCTCACCGCGGTCGTCCGACTGCTTCGCCCGCTCATGACCGCCCCCGTTCGAAGGCCTTCATCCGGTCCAGCACCCCGCCGGCGGTGGGCCGCTCCATCCGGTCGACCAGGCGGCCGTCGGCGAGGAACAGCGCCTCGTCGGCGTGCCCGGCGGCCATCGGGTCGTGGGTGACCATGACGACCGCCTGCCCCATCTCGTCCACCGCGCGGCGCAGCAGCCCGAGCACCTCGCCGCCTGCGCGGGAGTCGAGGTTTCCGGTCGGCTCGTCGGCGAAGACCACCTGCGGCCGTCCGGCGAGCGCCCGGGCCACCGCCACGCGCTGTTGCTGGCCGCCCGAGAGCTCGCTCGGGCGGTGGTGGAGCCGGTCGCCGAGGCCGACGACGTCGATCAGCGCGTCCAGCCAGGCCTGGTCCGGCGCGGCGCCCGCCAGGTCCAGCGGGAGGGTGATGTTCTCCCGGACGGTGAGCGTGGGCACCAGGTTGAACGCCTGGAAGACGAAGCCGATCCGTTCCCGGCGCAGCAGGGTGAGCCGCCGGTCGCCGAGCGGGCCCAGCTCGGTGTCACCGATGTAGGCACTGCCGGCGGTGAGGGTGTCCAGCCCCGCCGCGCAGTGCATCAGGGTGGACTTGCCCGACCCGGAGGGGCCCATGATCGCGGTGAACCGCCCGGCCGGGAACTCGACCGTGACGTGGTCGAGCGCCCGGACCTCCGTTCCGCCGACGCCGTAGATCTTGACGGCGTCGGCGACCCGCGCGGCGGTGCCGCGTACGACATCGAGGGTGGTCACTTCCCGGCACCCACTCGGTAGTCGCCGCCGAACGAGCCGCGCTCCTGCGTGCGGCGTGTCTCGGTCAGCACGGCCCGCTTGGCGCGGTACTCGTCGGCGTCGATGTCGCCCTCGGCGTAGCGGCGGCCCAGTACGGCCATCGGGTGGTCCGGGCCGCCTCCGCAGCCCCGGCGCCAGACCGTCCGGCGCAGGAGGACGATCACGAGGAACACCACGGCGGCCCAGGCCAGCGGGATCAGCAGGATCCAGGGGCCCGGCCAGTGCCCGTCGTGGTCGGCCAGCAGCGTGTTCATGGTGCTTCATCTCCTCGGCGGTTGGCTTCAGGGGCCTCGGGACTGTTCCGAGGTGACCTCGGGAGGGTTCCCGAAGCGACCTCGGGGCGGTTCCCGAAGTGCTTTGAGCCTCCCGCCGGGGGAGCTACTCCCGCGTCCTCCGGGGAGCGGCAGTCGGGATACTCCCGTGGGAGTACGGACGGCCGCGCCGCAGGGATGCGGGGAGTACGGGCAGGACAGAAGTGGGGGTGGCGGGACAAGGAGTACCGGAGGTAGTGAGGTGCAGAGGGCGTGCTCACCCGCGGGGGCGGTCCGGAGGGTCGGACCGCGCCGCAGGGGCCGGGCCCCGCCTCAAGGGCCCGGCCGCACCGCGGACGCCGGGACGCACCGCAAGGCGCCGGGCCCCACCTCAGGAATCCGGGCCGCTCCTCAGCCCAGCCAGCCCGGCCGCACCAGACCCGACTCGTAGGCCAGCACGACGAGTTGCGCCCGGTCCCGCGCGCCGAGCTTCACCATCGCCCGGCTGACGTGCGTCTTCGCGGTCAGCGGGCTGACCACCAGCCGGCGGGCGATGTCCTCGTTGGAGAGCCCCATGCCGACCAACGCCAGGACCTCCCGCTCGCGCTCGGTGAGCACGGAGATGTCCGTCAGGCCCGCCGCCGCCGCCTCCGGCGCCTTCGAGCGGGCCGCGAACTCGCCGATCAGACGGCGCGTCACCCCGGGTGAGAGCAGTGCGTCCCCGGCGACCGCGACCCGGACCGCCCGTAGCAGCTCGGCCGGCTCGGTGTCCTTGACCAGGAACCCGGCCGCCCCCGACCGCAGCGCCTCGAAGACGTACTCGTCCAGCTCGAAGGTGGTCAGCACGACCACCCGGACCTCGGTCAGTGCCGGGTCGGTCGCGATCCTGCGGGTCGCCTCCAGCCCGTCCATCCGGGGCATCCGGATGTCCATCAGGACGACGTCCGGCAGGAGCTCGCGGGCCAGCCGGAGCGCGGCCTCTCCGTCGTCCGCCTCGCCGACGACGGTGAGGTCGTCCTGCATGTCGAGCAGCACGCGGAACCCCGCCCGTACCAGCAGCTGGTCGTCCGCCAGCAGTACCCGGATCACGCACCCTCCCGCTCATCGGTGGTCCCCGGGCCCGCTCCCGAGGTCCCCGGCCACTCGCCGGTGGCCCCCGGCGGCGCGCCCTCCGGCCGCGTCGGCAGCACCGCCCGGACCCGGAACCCGCCGCCCGCGGACGGCGCCACCGGCCCCGCCGTGATGCCGCCGCCGAACGCCGCGGCCCGCTCCTGCATCCCGGCCAGCCCACTGCCCGACCCGCCCGCGTCACCGGGCGAGGCCGGGCCCGGGTCGGCGACCACGACGACCAGGGCGTCGGGATCCGTCCAGTCCAGCACGACGACCGCCTGCCGGGCGATCGAGTGCCGGATCACGTTGGTCAGCGCCTCCTGGACGATCCGGAAGGCCGTCAGGTCGACGCCGGCGGACAGCGCTCGCCGGCTGCCCTTCTCGTGCACCTCCACCGCCAGCCCCACGTTGTCCGCCTGCTCGGTCAGCTCGTCGAGCCGGTCCAGCCCGGGCGCCGGGCCGCGCGGCGCCGCCGCCCCGGGCGCCCGCAGCGTCCCGAGCACCTGGCGGACCTCGCCGAGCGCCTCCTTGCTGGTCGCCTTGATCGTGGTCAGGGCCGTCCGCGCCTGCTCCGGCCGTCTGTCGATCAGCGCGAGCGCGACCCCGGCCTGGATGTTGATCAGCGACAGGCTGTGCGCCAGGATGTCGTGCAACTCCCGCGCCATCCGGAGCCGTTCCTCGTTGGCCCGGCGTTGCGCCAGCTGCTGCTCGTACTCCCGGTGGGCGGCCATCTGCTCCCGCCGGAACCGCACGATCTCGGCGACCGACACCACCAACAGCAGCCAGGCGATCAGCGCCAGCTCCTGCCACCAGGTGATCGTCGACGGCGCCGCGCGCTGCCAGTCGGCCGGCACCGCGAAGGTGACCAGCGCATGGACGAGGTAGACCCCGCCGAGCCCGGCCCAGGCGGCCCGGCGGTGCCCGGAGCCGATCGCCGTACAGCAGGCGATCACCCAGCTCAGGAAGACCGGCCCGTACGGGTACCCGGCGGTCACGTACACCGCCGTGACCAGCGAGGTGCCCGCCACCACCGCCACCGGCCACCTGCGGCGCAGCACGAGCAGCGCGGGCCCGAGCAGCAGCAGGAGGTAGCCGAAGGCGTCCAGCGGGACCCGCCCGCTCTGGTGCCTCGCGGCCGCGGAGGACCCGACCACCTGGACCACCGCGACCACGATCGCCGCGGCCACCGGCCACCCCGCCTTGGCGGCCCGCACCCACGGCGGACGCCACGGCTCGGCGAGCCCGCCCGCAGGCGCGCCGAACCCGCCGGGGGGCGTCCAGCGGGACCCGCCCGGCACGGGGTGCTCCTCCGGCGCGGGGTGATCCTCCGGCGGCCCGGAACCCGCCGACGGCGGCCGAGGTGTACGCGGCGTCATGCCCGGAAGGCTAGACCCCGCACACGCCCCGCCGCGTCACCCCGGAGTTGCGTTCGGGCGTACTCCCGCGGGAGTACGCCCGAACGCAAGCTCTACTCCCGGCCCCTGCTCCCCTCTACCCCTCCACCCTCGTGTCCGCCTCCGCCTCCGCCTCCACCTCCACCTTCGCCTTCGCCTCATCGAAGGCCGCCGAGGCCTCCGGCCGGGCGAGCGTCACCACCAGCTCCCCGTCGTCCACCCCCGCGATCAACGTGTCACCCTCCTGCACGCTGCCGTCCAGCAACAGGTTGGAGACCCTGTTGTCCAGCTCCGACTGGATGGTCCGGCGCAGTGGCCGCGCCCCGAACTCCGGCTGGTAGCCCCGGTTCACCAGCCACTCCCGGGCCTCCTCGGTGACCTCCAGCCCCACGTCCTGCGCCTTCAGCCGGCGCCGGCTGCGGTCCAGCATCAGATCGACCACCTGGAGCAGGTCCTTCCGGGTGAGCGCGTGGAAGACGATCACCTCGTCGATCCGGTTGAGGAACTCCGGGCGGAACTGCGCCCGGAGGTCCCTCATCAGGTCGTCCCTGATCTCGTCGACGTCACCCGCGTGGTCGAGGATCCGCTGCGAGCCGATGTTGCTGGTCATGATGACCACGGTGTTGCGGAAGTCGACCGTGCGCCCCTGGGCGTCCGTCAGCCGCCCGTCGTCCAGCACCTGGAGAAGCAGGTTGAAGACGTCCGGATGCGCCTTCTCCACCTCGTCGAAGAGCAGCACGCTGTACGGCTTGCGGCGGACCGCCTCGGTGAGCTGGCCGGCCTCGTCGTAGCCGACGTACCCGGGCGGCGAGCCGACCAGGCGGGAGACGGTGTGCTTCTCCTGGAACTCGCTCATGTCGAAGCGGATCATCCGGTCCGGGTCGCCGAACAGCAGCTCCGCCAGCGCCTTGGCCAGCTCGGTCTTGCCGACGCCGGTCGGGCCGAGGAAGAGGAAGGAGCCGGTCGGCCGCTCCGGGTCGCCCATCCCGGCCCGGCCGCGCCGCACGGCCTGGGCGACCGCCGTCACCGCCTGGTCCTGCCCGATGACCTTCCGGTGCAGGTGCTCCTCCAGCTTGAGCAGCCGCTCGCGCTCGGTCGCGTTCAGCTCGGCGACCGGGATGCCGGTCCGCCGCGAGAGCACCTGCGCGATGTCGTCCGCGGTGACCTCGACGACCTCCTCGCGGCCCTCGGCGATCGCGGCCAGCTCGTCCTCGGTCTGCCGCAACTCGGTCTTCAGGTTGGCCGCCCGCACGAACTCCTCGTCCGCGACCGCCTCCTCCAACTCCCGGCGCAGCTTGCTGATCCGCTCCTGAACCGGCATCGCCTTGGTCGAACCGCTCAGACTGCGCAGCCGCACCCGCGCACCGGCCTGGTCGAGCAGGTCGATCGCCTTGTCGGGCAGGAACCGGTCGCTGACGTACCGGTCGGAGAGGGTCGCGGCGGCATCCAGCGCCTCGTCGGTGAACCGCACCTGGTGATGGGCCTCGTACGCGTCGCGCAGCCCCTGCAGAATCTCGATCGTCTCCCCGACGGTCGGCTCGGGCACCAGCACCGGCTGGAACCGCCGCTCCAACGCGGCGTCCTTCTCGACGTGCTTGCGGTACTCGTCCAGCGTGGTGGCGCCGACCACACTCAGCTCCCCCCGGGCCAGGGCCGGCTTGAGGATGTTGCCCGCGTCCATCGAGCCGTCGCCGCCACCACCCGCGCCGACCACGGTGTGCAGCTCGTCCAGGAAGAGGATCACGCTCTTCTCGGCCGCCGTGACCTCGTCGATCACGCTCTTCAACCGCTCCTCGAACTCACCCCGGTACTTGGAACCGGCCACCAGCGCGGTGAGGTCGAGGGTGACCACCCTCTTGTCCCTGAGGCTCTGCGGCACCTCCCCGGAGACGATCCGCTGCGCCAGGCCCTCGACGATCGCCGTCTTGCCGACGCCCGGCTCGCCGATCAGCACCGGATTGTTCTTGGTCCGCCGGGAGAGGATCTCGACGGTCTGCTCGATCTCCTCGGCCCGCCCGACCACCGGGTCCAGCCGGCCGGAGCGCGCCTCCTCGGTGAGGTCCCGGCCGTACTCGTCCAGAGTCGGGGTCTGGCTCGGGTGCGCGCCGGTGCTGCTGCGTTCACCGCCCACGCCGCGCCCGTCCAGCACGGTGCGCAGCGCCTCCTGCGAGGGGGCCGCGTTGCGCAGGGCAGTGCCCGCGCCCGAGCGCTCCTCCTCCAGCAGGGCGCCGAGGATGTGCTCCGGCCCGATGTAGGAGGCGCCGGCGGCCTGCGACCGGGCGTGCGCGGCGAGCAGCGCGCGCTTCGCCGAGGGGGTGAGTGCGGGCCGCCCGTCCCGCTCGACCTCCGCGGTCCCGGTCGGCAGCCCGGTACTCAGGTCGTCGGCGAGCCGGTCCGGATCGACCCCCGCCCGCTCCAGCATCCGCCGTGAGGGCTCCACCCGGGTGGCCGCCCAGACCAGGTGCGCGGTGTCGAGGTCCCTGCTCCCGTCCTCGGCGGCGCGGTGCGCGGCGAGGGCCAGCAGCTCCTGCGAGGACTCGCTCAGCATCCGCCCGATCGGCACCCGCTGAACCGCCGGCGGGGAGGCCAGCGGGCTCATGCCGAAGAACCGGCTGAGCAGGTCGGAGAACGGATCGTTCGACCCGAACGGGGGCATCGTCACGGTGGATCACCTCTCCCAAACGATTTGAGCCCACACAAACACAGGCCCCGTTCACCCGCCTCCCGGGACGATCCGTTGGCGGCCCGGTGCCTCACCGCGTGCTTGCCTCAGCACATGCATGGCTCAGCGCATGCGTGCCTCACCGCACGCGGGCCTCACCGCAGGCGGGCCTCAGCCCGTGAAGTGGTCAAGCAGCACGCCCCCGCTGTACGTGACGACCATCGCGAGCATGCCGCCCGCGACGTTGCGCAGCACCGCCCGGACCACCCCGGCCCCGCCCAGCCGGGCACTCGTCCAACCCGACGCGGTGAGCGCCACCAGGACGGCCAGCACCGTCACCACCAGGCGCCAGGACTCCGGCGGGATCAGCACCGAGAGCAGCGGCACCAGCGCGCCCAGGGTGAAGGCCGCGGCACTGGCGACCGCCGCCTGCCAGGGGTTGGTGAGGGCCTTCGGGTCGATTCCCAGCTCGGTGTGCGCGTGCGCGGCAAGCGCGTCCCGCTCGGTGAGCGCCACGGCCACCTCGCGGGCGAGCCCGTCGTCCAGCCCGCTGCCGCGGAAGAAGTCGGTCAGTTCGTCCAGTTCACCCTCCGGGTCCTCCGCGAGCTCGCGCCGCTCCTTCGCCAACGCGGCCTGCTCGGTGTCCCGTTGGGTGCTGACCGAGACGTACTCCCCGGCCGCCATCGACATCGCCCCGGCCAGAAGCCCTGCCACGCCCGCCGCAACCAGTGCCGTCCGCGACCCGGACGCGCCGGCGACACCGGTCACGATGCCCGCCGTGGACACCACGCCGTCGTTGGCGCCGAGCACGGCCGCACGCAGCCAGTTGAGCCTCGACGACAGTTCGGCCCGGCTGCTGCCGTCCTCGTCGGGCTTCGTCACCGCCACGGACCGCCGTCCATCCAGGACCACTCCCCGTCACTGCTCGGCGCTCTCCTCAGCCCCTCGATGATCTCCCTGCCCGCCTGCGGCCGCACGCCGCCGCACGTCCGCCAGGAGCTTGCCCAGCAGTCCGACGAGCTGCTCCCGCTCCGACTCCGACAGCCCGCCGACCAGTTCGGCCTCCCGGCCCAGCACCACGTCCACCGACCGTTCGACCAACGCGTGCCCGTCCGCCGTCAGCGACACCAGGACGGCACGCCGCCCGCCCTCGCCCGCCTCCTCCGGCGCCCGCGCCACCAGCCCCTGCCGCTCGGCACGGGCGACCCGCTGCGAGATCGCCCCCGCCGTCACCAGCGTGCGGCGGGCCAGCTCCCGGGTGGTGAGCGTGTACGGCGCCCCCGAGCGGCGCAGCACCGAGAGCAGGTCGAGCGTGGCCGCGTCGATCCCGGCCGCCCGCAGGGCCCGGCCCCGGTCGTCCGTGAACACCTTCGCCAGCCACCAGATCGGCGTCACGATCTCGATCGATCCGGTCGGCGTCCCGGGCCGCTCCCGCTGCCAGGCCGCGGCGATCCCGGCCGCAGTGATCCCGGTCGCGTTGCTCTCCACCATCGCGCACACCCTCCTGCTACGTTTAGACCTAAACATACTTCCGGGGGGAGTCACATGTCCCGCACCACCCCGCACAACACGCCGCACGTCACGCCGCACAACACGCCGCACAACACGCCGCACGCCAGCACGAACACCGTGCCGCGCACCGTGCTCGTCACCGGCGGCACCAGCGGCATCGGCCGCGCCGTCGCCGAACTCTTCGCCGCCACCGGCGACCGGGTCGTCCTCACCGGCCGGCACCCCGACACCGTCGAACGCACGGCCGCCGACCTGTCCGCCCGCGGCGTCGTCTGCGACGCCACCGACCCCGCCCAGGTCGCCGAACTCGCCGCCGGCCTCCCCGAACTCGACGTCCTCGTCAACGCCGCCGGCGGCCTCCCCGACCCCGCCCCGGACGACCTCCCGCCGCTCGAAGCCCTGCTCGCCGGTTGGCAGGCCAACCTCGCCCAGAACCTCCTGACGGCCGTCCTCACCACCACCGCCGTCCGCCCGGCACTCGCGCCCGGCGGCTCGGTGATCAGCATCGGCTCCATCGGCGCCGAACGCCGCGGCGGCGCCTACGGCGCGGCAAAAGCGGCCCTGGCCGCCTGGAACGCCGCGCTCTCCGCCGAACTCGGCCCGCTCGGCGTGACCGCCAACGTCATCGCCGCCGGCTACGTCGAGGGCACCAACTTCTTCCGGGGCGCCCTCACCCCCGAACGCCGCGCCGCCCTCATCGCCGAGACCCACACCAACCGCCCGGGCACCCCCGCCGACATCGCCCACACCGCCCACTTCCTCGCCTCCCCCGGCGCCCGCCACCTCACCGGCCAGACCCTCCACCTCAACGGCGGCGCCCACACCACCCGCTGACCTCAGCCCCCACCGCGCAATGCCAGGCAACCCCGGAGGCCGTACGGTCTCCGGGGCATCCCGAAAGCGTGGGTACGGACGATGTGGCCGAACCTCGCCCCTCCCCGACCGGCCGACGGCGTTCGCGAGCCGCGCCGCCCGGGCATGCTGACCAGGTGTCAGGCGTGAGGCTTACGGCGTACGCGTCATGCGTCTGGGCCGGGGAGGGCGGAGCCGCGTGGAGGAACTGTCGGTCAGGCCATGGCGGAAGCCCGGCAGGTGGCGGCTGTACGTCAACAGAGCCGGTTCCCGGGGTGCTTCGGTCGCATGGCTCGACTGCCTGACCGGCGTGATCGAGATCCAGGACCCCGCGTCCGAGGCCGCCGCACTGGCGAAGGTCGAAGAGTGGTGCGCGGTCCACGGACAGTCCGTGCCCCCGCGGACCGTCAGGCGCCGTGGAGGCGCAACCGTGCCGGCGCCACCCAGGGTGCCCGCGTCGCGGCAACGGGCCGGTACGCCGTTCCTGCCGCCGATGCGGGGTGAGGACGACCTTTCGCTGAACGCCCCCGGAGCCGGGCTGGAAAGCATGCTCCGGCAGGAGGAGCAGTCACACAACATCTGGGTTCGCCTGGTGGCCAAGGTGACCCGGAACCCGCTCGCCACCCCGACGACGCTCCTGGGACTGGAGGGCGAACGGATCGTCGGAGCCGCCCTGGAGCCGCTGAGGGCCTCGGGGTGGAAGGTCCTGCACGGCGTTCCGCTGCCCAGTGGGTCCGACATCGACCATGTGGTGATCGGCCCGCCCGGCGTCTTCACGATCAACACCAAGCACCACCCGGACGCCACCGTGCGGGTCGGCGACAGGATGGTCAGCGTCAACCGCAACAGCTTCCCCTACCTGGCGAACGCCGAGTTCGAGGCATCGCGGACGACGGGGCTGCTGGAGGAGTGGTGCGGGTTCGAGGTACCGGTCCACCCGGTCATCGCCGTGGTCGGCGCCCGGAAGATCAGCCACGGCGGGGCGTCGTCCGTGCTCGTCGTCGCCGGCGAGCAGATCGCCTCGAACCTCCCGTCGGCGCCAACGCGGCTCGCGCCGAGGCACGTTGACATGGTCTTCAGGGTCGCGCGACACCGCCAGGTCTGGAGCCGGATCGGCAGTCGCCACAGGAAGGCCCAGTAGCTCAACTCGCCCGAGGCACCCCGATGAGCGACCGGCCGTCGTGCCTGCGCATGCGCGGCGCCACCGCTTGCCGGAACGTGCCGAGCGGGCGGACGGCGGATACCCGAGAGCACGCCGAGGGGGTGCACGACCATCCCTCCACCTCGGCACAGGCCTCCCTGGCCGATCCCCCACGGCCGGGGATGCTGCCACGCCTGGCCAGCATCCTGCACCTGCATAAACGCCGTGATCATTTAGGAGGAATTCAGGGGACCGACTCCCCCGAGTGAGCCATCAGGCGGACTCAGGCGCCCCGCAGAGGGACCGCGTTAACGACTGCGACTCCGGCCGGGCTGGCCGTGAACGCCCCCACAGCCACGCAGTGCCAGGACAATCAACACGACGCGCTTGACCACACGAACCGGCTACTCAAGCGCCGCCACCGATGTCAGCCCGAGATGCCAAAAGGCCCGCAGCATGATCGCTGCGGGCCTTGTGGGCTGGTGGGCGCGGACGGTTTCGAACCGCCGACATCTGCTTTGTAAGAGCAGCGCTCTACCACTGAGCTACGCGCCCCCGGCCGTGGCCCGGGGTGGGCAACGGCGACTGCCTAGGGTACCCGGTCCCGGGGGTGGTGTGGTGCAGGTGGTCGGGGAGTGGGACGGGTGGGGTGCCGGTGGGGTGGGGTGATCGGGAAGAATGGGGGGCGGATCAGCGGTCGGAACAGGGAGCGCGCAGTGAGGGTGGCCGGCGGGAGCAGGCGGGGGCGGCGACCGGGGAGTGCTGTGGCCGAGGCGCTGGTGTTGCCGCTCGTGGTGGCGGGCGCGCTGGGGGCGGCCGGGGCGTCGGCGTTCGGAAGCGCCGGGGGCGGCCGGGGCGGCGGCTGGTGGGGGCGGCGTGGTGGCGAGGGCGTGCGGGCGGACGCCCGGGCGGCCCGGGACGCTGCGCAGCAGGCGTTCTACGAGCTGGACTCGACGCAGCGCGAGGTGCGGCTGGCCGTGGAGACGGTGCGCGCGGCGGAGGACGGCGCGGCCGCCCGGCAGGCGGCGGCGGACTTCGCGGCGATCTCCGGCCGGGTCGACCAGGTGACCGTGAACTACCTGGCGGCGCTCGACGCGCACGACCTGGACGCGGAGGAGCTGGAGTCCGGGGCGGCGGCGCGGGCCCGGCACCAGCTGGAGGACGTGAAGGGGCAGCTCGGGCAGGCGCTGGCGGAGCTGAACGGCTTCCTGCAGCGGTTGCAGCCGTCGCTTCAGCACGCCGAGTCGCAGCTGATGCGGGTGACGCCGGCGGTGGAGCAGGCCAAGCGGGCTCTGCTGGCGGCGACCACCGCGCTGGAGTCCGTGCGCGGGGCGGGCCTGAAGGCGGACGACCTGGCGGCCCGGCTGGCCGAGCTGGCGCCGGAGCTGGGCCGGCTGAACGAGGGCGCCGGTCGGCACGGGGTGGCGGCGACGCTCCGGCGCGCGGAGCAGGTGAAGGAGCGGGCCGACGCGATCGCGGCGGACGCCTCGCACCTGCCGGAACGGGCGCGGGAGATCGACCGGCGGGTGGCCAGTCTGCGGACCAGGATCCAGGCGCTGGAGACCAAGGCCGCCACGGTGGAACCGGCGCTGAGCGAGTTGCGCCGGCGGTTCTCCACCGCGTGCTGGCAGGACCTCCAGCGGGTGCCGGACCAGGTGGCGGAGACGGGGCGAGCGGCGGAGCAGAAGCTCACCGAGGCGGCGCGGGCGCGCGACGAGCAGCGTTGGGCGGACGCGACGGGCGCGATCGGTACCGTGCGCGCCCTGCTGGACACCGCGGACGGCTCGGTGGTCGCCGTGAACGAGCGGCTGCGGCAGCTGAACGAGGTGCAGCACGACCCGAACCGGGAGATCGAGCGCACCCGCTTCGCCCTGCGCGACGCCCAACGGCTGGCGATGGCGGGCCGGCAGGCGCCGGACCCGCGGCACGCGGGCCCGCTGGACGCGGCGGTCGGGCGGCTCGACCGGGCGGTGGCGGAGCTGGAGGCGGCCGGCCGGCACCCCGACTACTGGCACTTCCTGACGGAGCTGGCAGGCGTGCGGGAGACGGCGGCGAAGGTGGTGGAGCTGATCCGCGGGGACATCGGCGGTCACCGGTAGCGCGGGCCTCCGCCGGAAGCCACTGGCCGTCCGAACGGGGAGAACCACAGGTCGGCGGCCACAACCCCCGGGTTACCCGTGAGTAACTTTGTCGGGTAGAGTCCCGCCATGGCTCGTAAGCGCAGCATCCCGGCCCGCACGCTCCGGCGCGGGATCAACTTCTGGCCGCCGTTCCTGTTCGCCGGAATCCGGGTGCTGACCCTCTCGGACGACTTCCGGCGGACGAAGGTCCGGCTCAGGCTCGGGCGGCTGAACCGCAACTACGTGGGCACGCACTTCGGCGGCTCGATCTTCGCGATGACCGACCCGTTCTGGATGCTGCTGGTGATGGAGAACCTCGGCCGCGACTACATGGTCTGGGACGCGGCGGCCGAGATCACCTTCGTCTCGCCCGGCCGGGGTGACGTCTTCGCCGAGTTCGTGCTCACCGAGGACCGGCTGGCCGAGATCCGCGAGCTGACCCAGGAGGGCAAGAAGGCCCTGGTCTGGTTCGACACCGAGGTCCTGGCGGCGGACGGCTCGGTGGTGGCCCGGGTGCGCAAGCAGCTGTACGTACGGGAGAAGCGCCGCACCGCCTGAGGCTGGGTACCCTGCCGGTATGCCACGTTACGACTTCCGCTGCCGCTCCTGCGGCGCCACCTTCGAACTCCGCCGCACGATGGCGCAGGCCAACGACCCGGCGGTCTGCCCGCAGGGACACGAGGACACCGTGAAGCTGCTGTCGGCCGTCGCCGTCACCGGCGGGGCCTCCGGCGGCGCCGCGCAGCAGGCCCCGTCCGGGGGCGGGGGCGGGGGCTGCTGCGGCGGCGGTTGCTGCGGCTGACGCCGGTACCGGGCGGGGCTGCCCTGACGCCGGCACCGGGCACGCCGGGCACCGGGCCCGGGCGCACCAGCGCCAGGCAGGGCAACCCCGCCACCACCACTGAACGGACCAGTCATCGCCACCGCCGAACGGACCAGTAACCGCCACCGCCGAACGGAACGGTCGACGCGCAGCCGGAACGGTCAGCGCGCGACGACGGCGTCCACCTCGCCCCGGACCCGGGCCAGGAACTGACGGACGATCTCCTCCCCCGCCGCCACGCCCACCTGGTCGAGGGCCGTGACGCCGGGGGCCGTCCAGCCGCTGTCGGCGAGTTCTCCGTGGCCGGGGCGCCAGCCGAAGTCGGCGGCGAGCAGCAGGTCGGCGTCGAGCAGCGAGTCGCCGGCCGCCAGCACGGTGGCCCCGCCGACCCGACGCTCGACCTCGGCCAGGGCGGCGCTCTTGCTGAGCGGCGCCGGCACCGCGTACACCTTGCGGCCCTGCAACGAGACGGCCCAGCCGCGCTCGGCGCACCAGCCGGTGAGCTCCTCCAGCCAGCCGGCCGGCAGTTCGGCGCGCTCCACGACCAGGTAGGCGAAGAGGTCGTCGGCGACCCGGCGCTTGTGCGTCCACTCCGGGTCGGCGCAGAGCGCCAGGTGCTCGACCACCTCGGCCAGCGGCACCGACGCGGCGGCCAGCCGGCCGGCCACCTCGGCCTGCCAGTCCTCGTCCGGCACGCCGTCCACGAGCAGCCGACCGCCGTTGCTGCAGATCGCGTACGAGGGTATCCAACCGGGCGTCGGGCCGGGCAGGTTGACCCGCTCGTACTGCGTCCTGGTCCGGGTGGTGGCGGGGACGAGCAGGGCCTCCCGGGCCAGCTCCACCATCAGGGCGGCGGCCTGCTCGGTCATGAACGAGAGCGCCTTGCCGTCGTGCACCTCGACCGAGAGCAGCCGCGGGGCGAGCCGGTCGGGCACGTCCAGGGCGAGGGCGCGGTTGGAGTAGATCAGGGTGCGGTCGAGGTCGCTCGCGACCAGGAAACCACTGGGACTGCTCATCGGGCTCAGGACTCCTTCAACAGGACGGCCGTGCCGGAGGCACCGGTCGCTCCCCGACTGTAGCGGGGGTGGATCAGACCCACGCAGGAGTACGGCAGGTCGTCCACCTCCTCGACGGGGACGCCGCGTTGGGCGGCGAGCAGGCGGACGTGGTCGAGGTCGGCACCGGCGCCGCGGCGGGCCAGCACCCGCCAGGGGACGCGGCGCAGCATGACCCGGGTGGTCTCGCCGACGCCGGGCTTCACCAGGTTGACGTTGTCGATGCCGTACTCGGCGCTGATCCGCTCGACGGCCGCCCAGCCGGCCCAGTCCGGCGTGCGGTCCTCGGCCGCGAGCCTGGCCGCGGCGCCGGCGGCCTCCTCCCGGACGTCGGCGAAGTGGTCGGCGACGGTGTCCAGGAAGGCCTCGGAGACGTCCCCGCCGGCCAGGTCGGTGTAGTGCTTGGCTCCGTGGAAGTCGTCCGGGCCGATCAGGTCGGCGCGCAGCACGGTACGCGAAATCAGGCCGGAGACCGTGGAGTTGAGGCAGGCGGACGGGATCAGGAAGTCGTCCCGGGTGCCGTAGGTGCGTACGCAGCGGCCGGGGTCGGCGAGGACGGCCAGCTCGGGGTTGAAGGCGGAACCGGCCAGGGCCTCGGCGAGTTCGCGGGTGATCGCGCCCTTGCCGGTCCAGCCGTCGACGAACACGACGTCGGGGGCGTGGTGGTGGGCGTCCAGGTAGCGCAGGGCGACCGGGTCGATGCCGCGGCCCCGGATGATCGAGACGGCGTAGTGCGGGGTGTCCAGGCCGTGCGCGAAGGCGAGCCAGCGCCGGATCAGGACACCGACCGGGGTCCCGGCGCGGGCCAGCGAGGCGAGCACCAGGCCGCGGCCGCGCTCGCGCACCAGCGTCTCGGCGACGGTGCCGACCGCGAGCGCGATCCTGCGGGCGGAGACCCGCAGGGCCTGGTGGAAGAGCTCCTGGTACTCGGGGCTGGGCTGGTACTCGACCGGCAGCGACTCGGCGTAGTGGGCTCCGCCGCTCTGGACGGCCTCCTCCCGCTCCTCGGTGGGGGCCTCCAACGCGACGTCGGAGAGGTCCTTGAGCAGCCAGGCCACCTCGTCCGGGCGGTAGGAGGAGAACCCGGGGCCGTGCAGCGGGCTGGGCAGTCCAGCCGCCGAGCCGGGCAGACCAGCCGCCGGGCCGGCCGGAGGGGTGCCCGCCGGGCCGGCCGGGGGGGCGCCCGTGGGGCCGACCGCCGGGCCGGCCGAAGGAACGGCCGCCGGACGGGACGGACGGGACGGACGGTGCGACGGCAGGACGGCGAGCACCACCCGGTCGGTGACCTGCCGCAGCTGCGTCAGCAGGGCCCGCTCGCCCTCGTGCAGGGCGGGGGTGTCGGCGACGTCGTCGACCACCAGCACGACGGCGTCGAAGCGGCGGGCCGGGTCGGCGCCGGGGGCGACGTTGTAGGCGAAGCGCTCTCGCGGGGCGGAGTCGTCCGGGTCGTCGTGGGCGGGGAAGGCCAGCCGGGTGCGGATGGCGTAGCCGGGGTCGTCCACGGCGAGGACGGGCGAGCGGGTGGTGGTGGAGTAGCGGACGCGCTCGCCACCGTCGGGCAGGAGGTCCGCGAGGGCGCCGGCCAGGCGCAGCGGCGCGTACATCAGTTCCTCGAAGCCCAGCACCAGCACGCGCCCGCCGTCCCCGACGGGCTCCAGCGCCTCCGCCAGCCGGGCTGCCAGGTCCGGCAGCGCGGCTTCGAGACGGCCGCGGTGCTCGGCGGTGAAGCCGTGCCGGCCGCCGTCCGGGAGGCCCGCGGGCCAGTCCAGGGCGGCCCGGACCAGCGGGGCGGGCGCGGCGGGCGGCAGCGCCGGGGCCGGGCCGGCCTCGGCGATCAGGCGCTCGGCGCGGTCCAGGATGTCGGCGGGCAGCTCGACGCCACCGCTGGCGGCGGCCACCAGGTCGAGGCGGGTGCCGAGTTCGGCGGCGGTGTCGGCCAGCCGTCGGCGGTCGGCCTCGTCGCGCAGGTCGACCAGGGCCACCACGACGTAGTGGCCGCGCGGGTTGGTGCCGTGCAGCTCGCGGATGGTGTTGAGCACCGTGTTGCCGGTGGAGAACTCGTCGTCGACCAGGACCAGCGGGCCGTCCCCGGCGAGCAGCGCGGGGTCGGCGGGCAGCAGCAGGTGGGAGGTGGCGTGCGAGTGCTCCTCCTCGAAGCCGCCGACCGGGGCCACCCCGTCCACCGCACGCCGGGTGGAGTGCAGGTAGGGGGCGTCCAGGCCGTCGGCGACGCTGTGGCCGAGCCCGGTCGCGGTCTCGGCGTAGCCGAGCACGACGGCACGCGCGGCCGCGTCCTCGCCGAGCAGCTCGCGGACCCGGCGGCCGAGGTCGAGGCCGGAGCCGTGCACCACCGACGGTCGCTGCGGAACGTGCTTGCCGAGCACGGTGGAGACCAGCAGGTGGGCGCGCTTGCGGTTCTCACGCAGGGCCAGGCCGACCAGTTCGGGGAGCCGGTCGGAGCCGGTGAGGCCGACGCCGGCCCGGTCCGCCACCCAGCGGCCGGTCCACTCTTGCTGTGCTGTCACTACTGGTCCTGCCTTCGATGGTGCGAGTCGTGCGGGTTGCTTCGGGTCCGACGGGTCGTCCGGCTCGTGCAGATCATGCGGGCCGTACGGGTCGTGCGGGCCGTTCCGTCCGGACGGGCCACTCGGGCCACTCGGGTCGTCCGGGCCGTGCGGTGCTGCGGACGGGTACTGCGGGTTGGGCCGGCCGGGACGGGTGGCGCGGGCACGGCGGGTACCGTCCTCAGCCACAGAGGCAGGCCGAGAGCAGCTCCGCGAAGCTGACGTCCTCCCGGGCCACCCCGAACACCTCGGCGCGCAGCAGCACCCGCTCCGCCCAGGCCCGGTGGGGCTTGGCCTCGTTCATCTTGTTGGTGTACGCCGAACGCAGCACCCCGCCGCCGTGGCGCTCCCGGTCGAGGATGTCCCGGGCGTCGGAGTACTCCTCGTGCGTGACCACCGAGAGGGCGTGCACGGCGGGGACGTGGCTCGGGTGGATGCAGGTCTTGCCGAGCAGGCCGTTGGCCCGGTCCAGCTCGAACTCGCGGATCAGGCCGTCCAGGTCGTGCTCGATGATCCGCTGCCGGACGGCCTCCCCGGAGGGCTCGGCCTCGGCGAACGGGGTGCGGCGCAGCTGGGGCTTGAACATCCGCTCCTGGACCGGGAAGTACTCCCAGACCGGCCCGGTCACGGTGAACCCGGTGCCGTCGGCCCGGCCGAGCACGTTGACCACGTCCCCGATCACGGCCGCGACCAGGGCCACGTCGTACGCGGTCAGGTCGGGCGAGCGGCGCAGGCCGTACGCGGAGCAGAGGTCGGTGACGCCGAGGCGGACGGCGAGGACGCGTCCGCGGTACTTGTCGAGCAGCCGGGCGATGCCGAAGAGCTGCTCGCGGCGGGTCTCCAGGTGGGCGAGCTCGGGGGACTCCAGGACCGGCATCGCGAAGAGCCGGCGGCCGGTGGCGGCCTCGGCGGCGGCGAGGGCCTCCAGGTACGCGCCGCCGTTCTCGTCGGTGAACTTCGGCAGCACGAAACCGGTGAGCAGCCCGATCGCCGGGCCGAGCCGGCCGGCGAGGTCGGTGATCTGGGAGGCGGTGCGCACTCGGATGAAGAGAAGGGGCAGGTCCTGTGTGCAACCGGTGGAGATATGAGCGGCTTCCGGGGTATCCCGGGGGGCGACCCCGAAGGCCTCCGCACCCCCGCCCGACCGCTCGCCGGACTGCCCGCCCGACCGCTCGCGGGACAGCTCGCCCGCCAGCTCGTGGGACTGCTCGCGGGACAGCTCGCCGAGCTGCGCGACCAGGTTGGCCTCCGCCGCGGTCACCTCGTGGTCGGCGATCGAGTCCTCCAGGCAGAGCACCATCGAGACCACGCCCCGGGCCGCCTGCTTGCGGATGTCCGCCCCCAGGGTGGGCCTGGTGGCCGGGCTGTAGAGGGTCGCACCGAGCGCGGTGGCCAGCACGTCCGCCTCGCTGTCCGGGGAGAAGGCCCGGGGCTGTTCGAGGAAGAGCCGGCCGCGTACGTCGTCGGCGAGGTGGCCGAAATGGCGCATGGTGCTCTCCTCAGGGGTTGCGGCCGCCGGTCTGGGCGGGTGCGAAAGGACTCGACGGGTGCGAAAAGGCTCGGCGGGGGCGGCGGGACTCGGGCAGGCGCGAAAGGGCTCGGCGGGTGAGGCGGGGCTCAGCGGATGAGACGGGATGCTCGGGCAGGCAACCCGGGCGGGTGGGCGGTGCGGTGCCCGGGTGCGCCGGGGCGGTCGGGCAGGGGGCGGGCGGCGGCGGTCTGGCTCGGGGCGGGGCGGGCGGAGGGGGGCGAGCTGGATACAGGACGCCGGGGCGGAGGGGGCGGTCGGACCCGGCCCCGGAGTGCGGGGCCTCACCATGGTTAACCGACCCGCCAGGCACAGTCGTTCCCGGGCTCGCGCGTCTGACACCCCCCTGCCGGACCCCCCGGAGGCCCCTGGCCGCCAATCGTACGGACGACTTCCGGTCGAATGTGGTTCCGAAACATCGAATTCTCGGAAGGTTACCCTCCGCTTCACAAAGCGCAAGCGTTGGCAAAGTCCCACCGTTTCACCACCTTCGGTCACGTTGTCCGAAGGGGTGGCGAACAGGCAGGATGGTCGGCTATGACGCACGTGATGGCCAAGGGCGCCAACATCGCACTGCCGGTGGCGGCGGTCCGCGCCGTGCTGCGCTGGAGCGCCACGCCCGGTGCGCCGGACGTGGACGCTTCCGCGCTGCTGCTCGGCGCGGACGGCAGGGTCCGTTCGGATGCAGACTTCGTCTTCTACAACCAGCCGCGCCACCCCACCGGTCTGGTGCGCCATCTGCCCAAGCAGCAGACGTCCGGCGGCACCGAGATCGCCGACACCGTCGAGGTCGAGATCGGCAAGCTGCCACCCGAGGTGGACCGGGTGGTACTGGCCGGTTCCTCCGAGGGCGGTTCGTTCCGCTCGGTGACCGGGCTGCGGGTACTGCTCTTCGACGCCGCCGGCGGCGAGGGCGCGCCGGCGCTCGCCGAGTTCGCGATCCCGGAGGCCGACGACGTCACCGCGCTCGTCGCGGGCGAGCTCTACCGCCGGGCCGGATCCTGGAAGTTCCGGGCCGTCGGCCAGGGGTACGCCTCGGGGCTGATCGGCCTGGCGACCGACTTCGGCATCACCGTCGAGGACGACGCGGCCGCCTCCGTGGCCGCGGGGTCCGCCGCTCCGGCCGCCCCCGCGGTGGACCCTCGCACCGCGGTACCGGACCCGCGGCCGGCCGGCCGGGCCGAGCCCGGCACGTTCACCCTGGCCCCGGCCGTCCCCCAGCCGCCCACGGCGGCACCGGCCGTGCCCGCCAACACGCCCCCGCCGCCGACGGCCCCGCCCACCATGCCGCCGACCGTCCCACCGGCGCCACCGGCTCCCCCGACCCGGCAGCCGGCGTACGGCTACCCCCAGCCGGCCCCGCAGCACGCCGCACCGCAGCAGCAGGGGGGTTACGGCTACCCGCCGCAGGCCCCGCGCTCCGGATACGGCTACCCGCAGCCGCAGCCCTACCCCCAGCCCCAGCAGGCGCCCAACCAGCCGCCTCCCGGCTACGGCTACCCCCAGCAACCGCAGGCCCCGCAGCAGCCCCAGCAGGCCGGCGGCTACGGCTACCCCCAGCCGAACACCGGCCCACAGCCCCAGCAGCCCCCGGCCGCCACCGAGGAGTTCGCACTGCCGCCGCAGGGCCCGCAGTTCCAGCCGCGCTGAGCACCGGGTCCGGCCGGGGCAACCGCCCCGGTCACCCGGCCCTCCGGCCCTCCGGCCACCCGTGACGACACCCGACGCGCCAGCGCCCCCGCGCCCGTGACACCCGGCGCCCCGGCGCGCCCGTACCAGCACCCGGCGTGCCGGCGCACGACGGCACAACCGCGCCCCTGCCCGCCCCGACGCGCCCCCGCCCGCCCCCGTCTGCCTGCCTGAGCCCCGCCTACGCCCCTACTCCGGCCCCGAAGGGCCCGAGGACCCCGAAGCGCCCTTGTACCCGCGCTGCCACTGCATCCCGAAGCCGTAAAGCCGGTCGATGTCCGCCTGGAACCCGTTGACGTACCGCACCTCGCGCCGGACCGTCAGCGTGTTGTCCCCGGTGTTCTCGATCAGCACCACCGCGCACGAGCGCGCCGCCGCGGCCCGCTCCTCCAGCTTGATCTCGATGCGCGGGCCGGTCTGCGGCACGATCGTCACCACCGCGTTGGCCTGCTCGAACGCGGGCGTGCCGTCGTAGATGTAGACGAAGATCAGCAGCCGCTTGAACTGGTCCTTCTTCTCCAGGTTGACGTACATCGTCTCCCCGGAGGGCGCCCCGTACTGATCGTCGCCGCTGAGCTTGATGTAGGGGACCCGCTGGAGGTCGCCGAAGAGGCCGCCGAGCGGCTGGACCACGCCGCGGCTGCCGTCGGAGAGCTCGTACAGGCAGGCCAGGTCGAGGTCGACGTTGACCTGCGCCGCCTGCTGGGAGTCCGGCTCCATCGGGCTGAGGATGCGCGGGCTGAACAAACGCTTGAGGGTGTCCCGGCCGGACGGGCGCGGGGCTCCTATCCGGGTGGTCCAGTGCAGGTTGACGTAGAGGTAACCGGTGGTGGCCGCAGCCCCGGTGATCGCGTGCTGCGGCGTCGACTTGGTGAGCGTGACCTTGTGCTGCCCGCCCGGGTCGAGGGTGTTCCGCTCCCCGCGCAGGTACTCCCAAATCGAGGCCATCCCAGTCCTCCCCCTGGTACCGCCAGTCGATCTGACGGACCACCGCTCCATGATCGGGCATCAGCCCGCCCGCCGGGTAGCCGAACTTCCCAACCGGCGGGCTCGCTACCCGTCCCCATACCCCGAACACCGGCGGGCACCACCGGCGGGCACCACCGGGGAGCCCGCCGACGACCGGCACCGGCGGGTCGGTTGACCGGTCGAAGCTCCCCTCCCGTAACATGCCGCCCCTTCGGACGCGATATCGTCTAGCCGCACAGGTGTCCCGTCCGCCCCCTTGCCCGGGTGGGACGGGCGCGCCGAGAGCAACGACGCACCGTCAGGCCCGGTCCCGGGGAGGGAACCTGACCGCCTGTGTCCATGTGCCCCCTGTCCCCTGCGGAAACCCGAGGCCCGACCCGCAATGAACCTGACCTCCATACAGCTGGTCTGGACCGTCATCGGCGGCGCAGCCCTGCTGTTCACCGCCATCCTGGTGGCGACGCTGCGCTTCAAGAACACCGGCAAGACCGAGGACTCGGGCGACTCCTGGGAGCGCAGCGAGGAGCGCCGTCGGCGCAAGGAGATGATCTACGGGATCTCCTCCTACGTCCTGCTGTTCTGCTGCGCCGGCGTCGCGGCCGCGCTGTCGTTCCACGGCCTGGTGGGCTTCGGCAAGGAGAACCTGGGTCTCTCCAACGGCTGGGAGTACCTCGTCCCGTTCGGCCTGGACGGCGCGGCGATGTTCTGCTCGGTGCTCGCCGTGCGCGAGGCCAGCCACGGTGACGCGGCGCTCGGTTCGCGCCTGCTGGTCTGGGTCTTCGCGATCGCCTCGGCCTGGTTCAACTGGGTCCACGCCCCGCGCGGCGTGTCGCACGACGGCGCCCCGCAGTTCTTCTCCGGCATGTCGATCTCGGCCGCGATCCTGTTCGACCGGGCGCTGAAGCAGACCCGCAAGGCCGCGCTCCGCGAGCAGGGCCTCGTGCCGCGCCCGCTGCCGCAGATCCGCATCGTGCGCTGGCTGCGCGCCCCCCGCGAGACCTACGCGGCCTGGTCGCTGATGCTGCTGGAGAACGTCCGCAGCCTGGACGAGGCGGTCGAGGAGGTGCGCGAGGAGCGCCAGGCCAAGGAGGCCGCCAAGCTGCGTGCCCGTAGCGCCGACCGCCGCGAGCGCGCCGAGCTCAAGGCCATCTCCCGCCAGGGCGGCATGCTCGCCCGGGCCCGTGGTGGCCGCCAGGTGCCCGCGCTCACCGCTGCCGGCGACGGCCCGAGCGCTACGGAGCCTGCCCTAGCCGCTGACGCCGACGCCACCACCCAGAACGCCGCCTCCTCGCTGGAGCCCGCCCCGCTGAGCGCCCTGGAGACCGGCCGCCGCCCGCGCGCCGCCGTCGGATCCTCGTCGCTCAGGTCCTCGTCGCTCGGCTCGTCCTCCTCGGGTTCCTCCTACGACTCGGGCTCCTCCTTCGGCTCGGGTTCCTCCTACGACTCGGGCTCCTCGTACGGCTCCTCCTCCTCGTTCGGTTCCTCCGACGAGTCGTACCGCAGCAGCAGCTCCTCGTCCTCGTCCTACCGCAGCTCGTCCATCGACCTGACGGCCGACGACGACACCCTGTCGATGCCCAAGCTGGACTCGCTGGAGCGCAAGCTGCGCGCCATCGAGCAGCAGCTGGGCTAGCCACCGGGGGCAGCGCCCCGAGAACGCCGAACGGCCGCCCCCTTCTCACCGAAGGGGGCGGCCGTTCCGTTTCCGCCGTGGCGCCACCGGGCACCGCGGGCGGACCTGCCGCAACCGGCTCTGCTACGTGCCGGTCCTGCTACTTACCGGTGCTGACCAGCTCCCGTTCCTCGCCCCCGCCCGCGGCGGCCTCGCGGCGGTTGCGGAGGATGGACGAACCGAGCGCGAGGCCGATGAAGGCCACGCCGATCAGGCCGGTGACGATCTCCGGGATGTGGTACTCGATGCCGACCAGCAGGATCACCGAGAGCGCGCCGATCGCGTAGTGCGCGCCGTGCTCCAGGTAGACGTAGTCGTCCAGGGTGCCCTTGCGGACCAGGAAGACGGTCAGCGAACGGATGTACATCGCGCCGATGCCGAGGCCCAGGGTGATCTGGAAGATGTCGCTGGAGATGGCGAACGCGCCGACGACGCCGTCGAAGGAGAACGACGCGTCCAGGACCTCCAGGTACATGAAGAGGAAGAACGCCGCCTTCCCGCCGACCTGGACGATGGACTTGCCGGTCTTCTCGGCTTCCTCCTCCTTCTCGGCCTCCTCCTCCAGGCCCGCCTCGAAGACCGAGGAGAGGCCGTTCACGGAGAGGTAGGTGACCAGGCCGAGCACACCGGCGAGCAGCACCGTCTCGGCGTGCTCACCCGCGAAGAAGTTGGACGCCAGCAGCAGCGTGACCAGCGCGACGACCGTCGAGAAGGCGTCCAGCTTGCCGACCTTCTCCAGCGGACGCTCGATCCAGGCCAGCCAGTTGTAGTCCTTCTCCTCGAAGATGAAGTCGAGGAAGATCATCAGCAGGAAGACGCCGCCGAAGGCCGCGATGGCCGGGTTGGCGGCCTCCAGGTACTGGGCGTACGTCAGGCCTTCGTAGGTCTTGTCCGAGTGCAGCGCCAGGTCGATGACCGTGGCCGGGCTGAGGTGTGCGGTGAGGCCGACCACCAGCAGGGGGAAGATCAGCCGCATGCCGAAGACGGCGATCAGCACACCGACGGTGAGGAAGATCTTCTGCCAGTACGGGTTCATCCGCTTCAACACCGTGGCGTTGACCACCGCGTTGTCGAACGACAGGGAGATCTCCAGGACGGAGAGGATCAGCACAATGCCGAATCCCTCGGCTCCCCAGAGCAGGCCGGCTGCGATCAGCCCGATGACGGTGATCGCGAATGACCAGCCGAATGTGCGGAGGAACACGGGACTTGGTTACCTTTCGAGTTCATGGCGCCCCCTGCGGCGAATGCGCCGCGGGCGGGTATCGCGCCTTTACTGTACGTTTACGCCGAAATCGAGGGCAATGCCGCGCAGGCCCGAGGCGTAACCCTGGCCCACCGCCCGGAACTTCCACTCCCCCGCGTAGCGGTACAGCTCGCCGAAGATCATCGCGGTCTCGCTGGACGCGTCCTCGGTCAGGTCGTAGCGCGCGATCTCCTGTCCGTCCACGGAGTTGACCACGCGGATGTACGCGTTGCGCACCTGGCCGAAGTTCTGCAGCCGCGACTCGGCGTCGTAGATCGACACCGGGAAGACCACCTTGTCCACCTGCGGCGGGACGAGGTCCAGGTTGACCAGCACGACCTCGTCGTCGCCGTCGCCGTCACCGGTGAGGTTGTCGCCGGTGTGCTCGACCGAGCCCTCGGGGCTCTTCAGGTTGTTGTAGAAGACGAAGTACTCGTCGCCGAGCACCCGCCCTCCCGAGCAGAGCAGCGCACTGGCGTCGAGGTCGAACGGCGCCCCGGTGGTCGAGCGGGCATCCCAGCCGAGCCCGACCTGCACCTGCGTCAGGTTCGGCGCGGCCTTGGTGAGCGAGACGTTTCCACCCTTGGCGAGCGTGACACTCATCGCTGTCCTTCCTCCCTTTGCCTCCGGGGCGCATCTCAGGTCTATTCCCCCGTGGCCCCGCCCGGCCTCTTCCGGCCGGCTGAACTTCCTGAACTCCTATCCTTCCAGTGCGCCGGGACAACGCGAAGCCGGGGCGGCCGCCGACGCCATGCGTCCGCGGCCGCCCCGGCCGGTGGTGCTCCGTCAGGCCGCCAGGGCCTGCCGCCAGGCTCAGACGTTGACGCCGAAGTCCTGGGCGATGCCGCGCAGGCCGGAGGCGTAGCCCTGGCCGATGGCGCGGAACTTCCACTCGGCGCCGTTGCGGTAGAGCTCGCCGAAGACCATCGCGGTCTCGGTGGAGGCGTCCTCGGAGAGGTCGTACCGGGCCAGCTCCTTGTTGTCGGCCTGGTTCACCACGCGGATGAACGCGTTGCGGACCTGGCCGAAGTTCTGGGTCCGGTTCTCGGCGTCGTAGATGGAGACCGGGAAGACGATCTTGGACACGTCCGCCGGGACGGTGGCCAGGTTGACCTTGATCTGCTCGTCGTCGCCCTCGCCCTCACCGGTCAGGTTGTCGCCGGTGTGCTCGACCGAGCCGTCGGGGCTCTTCAGGTTGTTGAAGAAGACGAAGTTGCCGTCCGTGCCGACCTTGCCCTGGTCGTTGCAGAGCAGGGCGCTGGCGTCCAGGTCGAAGTCCGTGCCGGTGGTGGTACGGACGTCCCAGCCGAGGCCGACGACCACGGCGGTCAGGCCGGGGGCCTCCTTGGTGAGCGAGACATTGCCGCCCTTGCTCAGGCTGACACCCACTTGTCCTCCAAGATTCGGGAGGCACTCCGTGGTGCCCCCGTGGTGCGGTCCGAGACACCGGCGGCGGTTGCCCCCGGCCCTCTGACCAGCCAACGGACCGATCGTAGTGCGGGGTTCCCGTCCTGGGCAGGGAACGGGACCGGCGTGGCTGTTCGAATCTCGGCCGGGCCGGTCCCGCGCGGGCGGGGAGGGGGGCCTCAGAGCGAGCCGAGGACCTTCAGGTACTCCTGCTCGTCACGGGCGTCCGGCAGGTCGTTGACGACGCTCCAGCGGACCGTGCCGGCCTTGTCGATCACGAAGGTGCCGCGGACGGCGCAGCCCTTCTGCTCGTCGAGGACGCCGTAGGCGCGGGCGACCTCGCCGTGCGGCCAGAAGTCGGAGAGCAGCGGGAACTCCAGGCCCTCCTGCTCGGCGAAGACGCGCTGGGTGAACGGCGAGTCGCTGGAGACGCCGAGCACCTGCACGTCGTCGTTCTGCAGCCGCGGCAGTTCCTTCTGGATCGCGCCGAGCTCGCCGGTGCAGACCCCGGTGAAGGCGAACGGGTAGAAGACCAGGACGACGTTCTGCCCGCCCCGGAAGTCGGAGAGCCTGACCGGCTCGCCGTGCTGGTTCCTCAGCTCGAAGTCCGGGGCCTCGGTGCCGACCTCGATGGCCATGGGTGGGACCTTTCTGACGCGACCGGGCCGCGCAGCGGGCGCGGCGGTCGCCATTTTCGCATCCGTTGACACCGGTTCGGCCGGACGGGTGAGGCCGCCGGCCTGCCGGGCGGACGCGTTCGCCCTGAGCGAACGCACCTCCCCCGCGAAAGCCGGGTCGGATCAGGGCGGACCGGGGCGCACCAGGGCCGGCCGGAAGCAGGCCGGGAACGGGGCCGGACGGGGCGGCGAAAACGGCCGGACCCCGCCGGAGTCTCCTCCGACGGGGTCCGACCCCGGTCCGCGGCTCAGGCCCCGGACCGGTTCGTCGGGGCGCTCAGCGCTTGCCCGCCTTCGTCGCCTTGGTCGCCAGGCGGGTGGCGGCCCAGTCCTTGGCGATCGCGATCGAGCTGGTCTGGGAGAGGCCGGCGGTCCGGGCCGCGTCGGCGATGTCCGAGGCCTCGATGTGGCCGTCGCGGCCGGTCTTGGGCGTCAGCAGCCAGATGAGGCCGCCCTCGGCCAGGTACTCCAGGGCGTCGACGAGGGCGTCGGTCAGATCCCCGTCGTCGTCGCGGTGCCACAGCAGGACGGCGTCGGCGACGTCGTCGTAGTCCTCGTCGACGAGATCCGTCCCGGTGAGCTCCTCGATTCCTTCGCGGAGTTCCTGGTCAGTGTCGTCGTCGTACCCCAGCTCCTGGATGATCTGGCCCGCCTCGAAAGCGAGACGGTGCGCCGGGTTGGACTTGTCCGCGGGGTCCGCGGTCGCGCTCACGGGAATAACCTCCAGTATTTGGCCCGGCATCCATGCCGAGGCTGTGGCCGTAGTCCACACGGGCGCGGCGGTTCGCGCAAGTACCCGACCCCCGATCCCCTCCAAAGGTTGACGTGTCGCAGGGGGACACGCCGGTCGAGGTGTCGCGAATCACACCGATTTGCCCTTCTCTGCGTGGGACAAGGATGCTTCGGGTGGTCCCGGTCCACAGGCCGTACGCGTGCCCGAGATGCGAACGGCATTCGGGTCCGCGCGTGCGCGGGCGTAGAGTCTCCTGTTGGCCCTCACCCCGACCGCCCGCCATCGGGCGGCCGGGCAACCAGGTCGGACCACCTCTGTTCGTAACACCCGGTGGTGCGCGGCACAGGCAACAGCGCCTGTTCCGCACGCCGCCAGACCGTACCGCCCACCAGGCGGAACGGTTACCGATCGGTAGAGATGACGGATCTCCGAGCGCGGTAGCACGATGGAGGCGGCGCGACACACCTCAGTTTCGACCGACAGTGAAGGAACAGCGTGGCTTCCGGATCCGATCGCAACCCGATCATCATTGGCGGCCTTCCGAGTCAGGTCCCGGACTTCGATCCCGAGGAGACCGCGGAATGGCTGGAGTCGCTCGACGCGGCCATCGACGAGCGGGGGCGCGAGCGTGCCCGCTACCTGATGCTCCGCCTGATCGAGCGCGCCCGCGAGAAGCGTGTCGCCGTACCCGAGATGCGCAGCACGGACTACGTCAACACCATCGCCACCAAGGACGAGCCCTTCTTCCCCGGTAACGAGGAGATCGAGCGCAAGGTCCTCAACGCCACCCGTTGGAACGCGGCCGTCATGGTTTCGCGCGCCCAGCGCCCGGGCATCGGCGTGGGCGGTCACATCGCCACCTTCGCCTCCTCCGCGTCGCTCTACGACGTCGGCTTCAACTACTTCTTCCGCGGCAAGGACGCCGAGGGCGAGTCCGGTGACCAGATCTTCTTCCAGGGTCACGCCTCCCCCGGCATCTACGCCCGCGCCTTCCTCCTGGACCGGCTGACCGAGCAGCAGCTCGACGCCTTCCGCCAGGAGAAGTCGAAGGCCCCGTACGGCCTCTCCAGCTACCCGCACCCGCGGCTGATGCCGGACTTCTGGGAGTTCCCGACCGTCTCGATGGGCCTCGGCCCGCTCGGCGCGATCTACCAGGCCCGGATGAACCGGTACCTGGAGCACCGCGGCATCAAGGACACCTCCCAGTCGCACGTCTACGCCTTCCTCGGCGACGGCGAGATGGACGAGCCGGAGTCGCTCGGCCAGCTGTCGCTCGCCGCGCGCGAGGGCCTGGACAACCTGACCTTCGTGGTCAACTGCAACCTGCAGCGCCTGGACGGCCCGGTCCGCGGCAACGGCAAGATCATCCAGGAGCTGGAGTCGCAGTTCCGCGGCGCCGGCTGGAACGTGATCAAGCTCGTCTGGGACCGCAGCTGGGACCCGCTGCTCGCGCAGGACCGCGACGGCGTCCTGGTGAACAAGCTGAACACCACGGTGGACGGCCAGTTCCAGACCTACGCCACCGAGACCGGCGCGTACATCCGCGAGAACTTCTTCGGCGGCGACCTGCGGCTGCGCAAGATGGTCGAGAACATGACCGACCAGCAGATCCAGCACCTGGGTCGCGGCGGTCACGACCACGCCAAGGTGTACGCGGCGTTCAAGGCCGCCCGCGAGCACAAGGGCCAGCCGACGGTCATCCTCGCCCAGACGGTCAAGGGCTGGACGCTCGGCCCCAACTTCGAGGGCCGCAACGCGACCCACCAGATGAAGAAGCTGACGGTCGAGGACCTCAAGCGCTTCCGCGACCGCCTGCACATCCCGATCACGGACAAGCAGCTGGAGGAGGGCTACCCGCCCTACTACCACCCGGGCCGTGACTCGGAGGAGATCCAGTACATGCACGACCGCCGCAAGGAGCTGGGCGGCTACGTGCCGACCCGCAAGGTGCGGCCGCGGCAGCTGGAGCTCCCGGGCGACGACGCGTACAAGGCGGTCAAGAAGGGCTCCGGCAACCAGACCATCGCCACCACCATGGCGTTCGTCCGGGTGCTCAAGGACCTGATGCGCGACAAGGGCATCGGCAACCGCTTCGTGCCGATCGCACCGGACGAGTACCGCACCTTCGGCATGGACTCGCTCTTCCCGTCGGCGAAGATCTACAACCCGCTCGGCCAGACCTACGAGTCGGTCGACCGCGAGCTGCTGCTGGCGTACAAGGAGTCGCCGACCGGGCAGATGCTGCACGACGGCATCTCCGAGGCCGGCTGCACCGCCTCGCTGATCGCCGCGGGTTCGTCCTACGCGACCCACGGCGAGCCGCTGATCCCGGTGTACGTCTTCTACTCGATGTTCGGGTTCCAGCGCACCGGCGACCAGTTCTGGCAGATGGCCGACCAGCTGGCCCGCGGGTTCGTGATCGGCGCCACCGCCGGCCGCACCACGCTGACCGGTGAGGGCCTGCAGCACGCCGACGGCCACTCGCAGCTGCTGGCCTCGACCAACCCGGGCGTCGTCGCGTACGACCCGGCGTACGGCTTCGAGATCGCGCACATCGTCCAGGACGGCCTGCGGCGGATGTACGGCTCGTCGGCGGAGCACCCGCACGGCGAGGACGTCTTCTACTACATGACCGTCTACAACGAGCCGATCAAGATGCCGGCCGAGCCGGAGAACGTCGACGTCGAGGGCATCCTCAAGGGTCTGTACCGGTACGCCCCCGGCGCCGCCGGCCAGATCCCGGCCCAGATCCTCGCCTCCGGCGTGGCGGTGCCGTGGGCCCTGGAGGCCCAGCGCATCCTCGCCGAGGAGTGGAACGTCAAGGCCGACGTCTGGTCCGCGACCTCCTGGAACGAGCTGCGCCGCGACGCGGTGGAGACCGAGGAGTTCAACCTCCTGCACCCCGAGGAGCAGCAGCGCGTCCCGTACGTGACGCAGAAGCTCCAGGGCGCCGAGGGCCCGTTCGTCGCCGTCTCCGACTGGATGCGCGCCGTGCCGGACCAGATCTCGCGCTGGGTGCCGGGCCAGTACCAGTCGCTGGGCGCCGACGGCTTCGGCTTCGCCGACACCCGTGGCGCGGCCCGTCGCTTCTTCCACATCGACGCCCAGTCGGTCGTCCTCGCCGTGCTCACCGAGCTCGCCAAGCAGGGCAAGATCGACCGCAGCGCCCTGAAGGACGCGATCGACCGCTACCAGCTGCTCGACGTGGCGGCGGCCGACCCGGGCGCCGCCGGCGGCGACGCCTGACAGCCGTCTGAAGGCCGCTGAGGGCCGGACCTCCCCACCCGGGGGGTCCGGCCCTTCGCCGTTCCCGGGCCCGCCCCGGACCGGCCCGGCGGGCCCGGGAGAACGGGAGCGGCCCCGGACTCCGCCGAGTCCGGGGCCGCCGTCGGGCGCGCGGTGGATCAGATGTGCACGGCGGGGCCGGCGTCCGTGGCACCGCGGCGGGTGAGGAGGCCGAGGAGGGCGGCGGCGAAGGCCACCACCGAGGCGACCGCGAAGGCGAGCGACATGCCGCTGACGAAGGAGTCGTGGACGGCGCCGGCCATCGCGTCGACGGCCTGCTGCGGGGTGCCGGCCGGGGCGGGCGGGGCGATGCCGAGCTGGGCCGCCTGGTTGAGGCCCTCGGCCTGGGCGCCCTCGACCGGCGGCAGGCCGGCCTCGGCCCAGTTCCCGGGCAGCACGTCGGTGACCCTCGCGGCCATCAGCGCACCCAGGACGGCGGTGCCCAGGCTGCCGCCGACCTGCATGGCGGCCTGCTGGAGGCCGCCCGCCACGCCGGAGAGCTCCAGCGGGGCGTTGCCGACGATCACCTCGGTGGCGCCGACCATGACCGGGCTGATGCCCAGGCCCATCAGCACGAACCAGAGCGACATCACGCCGGTGCCGGAGCCCGCGTCCAGGGTGGACATGCCGAACATCGCGGTGGTCGTGATCAGCATGCCGGCCACGATCGGGATCCGCGGGCCCAGCTTGCCGATGGCCAGGCCCGCGAGCGGCGAACCGACGATCATCATGCCGGTCATCGGCAGCAGGTGGACGCCGGCCGAGACGGGCGACATCCCGTGGACGTTCTGCAGGTAGAAGGTCACGAAGAAGATCGCGCCGAAGAACGAGAACGCCATCAGCACCATCAGCAGGGTGCCGGCCGACAGGGGCAGCGAGCGGAACAGGCTGAGCGGGATCAGCGGCTCGCGGGCCTTGCCCTGCCAGAGCGCGAAGAGCGCCATCAGGACCACCGCCCCGCCGAGGAGCAGGACGGTGCGGGTGTCGCCCCAGCCCCACTCGGGGGCCTTGATGATGCCGAAGACCAGCGCGAACATCGCCACCGAGAGCAGCACGATGCCGGGGACGTCGAAGGACTTGGCCGCGTTCTCGGCCCGGACGTCCTTGAGGATCCAGACGCCCAGGGCCAGCGCGATCAGGCCGACCGGGATGTTGATGAAGAACACCGACTCCCAGTTGACGTGCTCGACCAGCAGGCCGCCGACGATCGGGCCGGCCGCGGTGGAGGCGCCGATCACGCCGCCCCAGATGCCGATCGCCATGTTGAGCCGCTCGGCCGGGAACGCCCCGCGCAGCAGGCCGAGCGCGGCCGGCTGGAGCAGCGCGCCGAACAGGCCCTGGAGGACGCGGAAGGCGATCACCGTCTGGATGTTGGTGGCGAAGCCGATCGCGGCCGAGGTGGCGGCGAAGCCGACCGCGCCGACCAGGAAGGTCGTCTTGTGGCCGAACCGGTCGCCGATCTTGCCGGCGGTGATCAGGAAGACCGCCAGGGCGAGCAGGTACCCGCTGGTGACCCACTGGATCTCAGAGGGCGCGGCCTTGAGGTCGGCCTGGATGACGGGGTTGGCGATCGCGACGATCGTCCCGTCCAGGGCGACCATCATCACGCCGACGGCGACGGTCAGCAGGGTCAGCCAGGGGTGCCCCTGGAGGCGCCTCCCGGCCGGGGGCTTGCGCTGCGGCGGGACGTCCGCCTCGGCGCTCTTGACGACGGACTGGCTCATCTGGGCCCTCCGGGGGCATGGCGGTGGGACTGGCATGGGCGTGGCGCCCCGGCCACCCGTCCCCACGAGTTACCCGGCCGTCGGGCGCCACGCTCGGAGATTATGTCAGTGACTGCCATTCGGCAAACACTGACTTGTGCCAATAGCTGACTGATGTCCCGAACTGTCTCATGTTGTTCGCTGACATTTGTCAGACCGCTACAGTTGTGCCCCTGCACCTCAGCCGCACCCACCGCCCGGAAGGCCCCGCCATGGCCGCTCAGCCCCAGCCCGCCGCCCCCGCCCCGGCGGCCGGACGACCCGCCGGACGCGACGGGACCGCCGACGGCACCGGCCCGGGCCTGCGCGAGCGCAAGAAGCAGCAGACCCGGGACGCCCTGATCGAGGCCGCCCACCGGCTCTTCCTGAGCCAGGGCTTCACCCGGACGACCGTGGACGAGATCGCCGCCGCCGTCGACGTCTCCCAGCGGACCTTCTTCCGCTACTTCGCCAACAAGGACGAGGTCGCGCTCGCCGTCCTGGCCGACGCCGAGGACTACTTCATCGACCAGCTGCGCCGGCGCCCCGCCGAGGAGAACCCGATCCAGGCGCTGCGGGCCGCCATCGTGGAGTCCTGGCGCGAGCTCGGCTCCCCGCTGCACACCGGCCCGGGCTCGGTCACCAGCGCGCTGGAGCTGATCGCGATGATCGAGGAGTCGCCCACCCTGCTCGCCGCCCACCTGTGCCGGGTCACCGAGCAGGAACGGGTGGTGGCCCAGGTGATCGCCGCCCGCGAGGGACTGGATCCGGCCGAGGACCTGCGCCCCACGGTGGTCGCCGCGGTCTTCGGCAGCGTGCTGCGCGCGGCCCACCTTTCCTGGACCGCCGACCAGGAGGAGTCCGGCCCGGACGGCATGATCGCCCTGATCGGTCGTTACTTCGACCAGCTGGGGCCGGCGTTGGCCGGCGACTGGCGCAGCTGAGGCCCCGTGTCATACCGGGGTACTACGGCCGGATCCAGCCCCTGGTAGCACGCCGCGGCTCCCCGCCCCGCCTACGCTGACGGGATGATCGATCCGACCACCGAACCGGCCCGGGGCGGCGGCCGGCCGCCCGCCGTGCCCGCCCTGCTGGCACTGCTCGCCCCGCTCACCCGCCCCTCCGCCGACCACACCCCGCTGCTGGCCCACGTCGCCCGCCCCTGGATCCGCTACCTGCCCTACGTCTTCGCGGTGGCGGCGATCTCCTCGCTGCTGCCCAGCTCGATCAACGTCCTCAGCAGCGACTACGGGCTCAACGGCGGCCTGGCCGCGGGGCTCGCCGTCGCGCAGACCGTGCCGCTGCTGCTGGCGGTGAGCCGCCCGCTGCCCGCCTGGTGGATCATCGGCGGCGCCGAACTGCTCACCTCCCTGCTGATCCTCACCACCGGGAGGGAGACCTCCTCCGTCTGGCCCTGGCCCGCCACCAGCCTGGTGGGCTACCTCTTCCTGATGCTGCCGCTCGCACTCCGCGAACCCCGGCGCACCCTGGTCTCCGTCTGGCTGGTCACCGGTGCCACCAGCCTCCTGCTGTCGGCGATCGCCGGCAGCCGGTTCGGCGGCGACAACACCCTGCTGCTGGCGGCTCTCTCCGGTGTCGTGCTGGTACTCGGCGGGGCCCTGCGCGAACGGGCCGAGGCCCAACGGCTGCTCGCCGAGCAGGAGCACATCAGCGAGGCCGAGCGCGAGCGGCGCACCCTGCTGGAGGAACGCGCCCGGATCGCCCGTGAGCTGCACGACGTGGTCGCCCACCACATGTCGGTGATCGCCGTGCAGGCGGCCAGCGCCCCGTACCGGATTCCCGAGGTCCCGGCGGCGGCCGCCGAGGAGTTCTCCGCCGTCGCCGGCACCGCCCGCGAGTCGCTCGCCGAGATGCGGCGGCTGCTGGGCGTGCTGCGCAGCGAGGAGTCGGCCGCCGAGAAGGCTCCGCAGCCGGGGGTCGGGCAACTGGCCCAGCTGGTCGAGACGGTGGGGCGGGCCGGGGTGCCGGCCGAGCTGGTCACGCCGCCCCAGCTGGCCGGCACCCTCCCCCCGGCGGTCGACCTCTCCGTCTACCGGATCGTGCAGGAGGCACTGGCCAACGTCGTGCGGCACGCGCCGGGCGCCCAGACGTGGGTCTCGCTGGCCGTCGACGACCAGGGCCTGAAGGTCACCGTGGTGAACGGCGCCCCGCCGGCGCGCACCGAGTCGCTGGAGGCCTCGGCCGAGGGGACCGGCCAGGGCCTTGTCGGAATGCGCGAACGCGTACGGCTGCTGGATGGCAGGCTGGACACCGGCCCGCTGCCCGACGGCGGCTTCAAGGTGGCCGCCGTCCTGCCGCTCGACACCCCCGGGGGGAAACCCGCATGACCATCCGCGTGATCATCGTCGACGACCAGGCGATGGTGAGGGCCGGCTTCGCCGCCCTGCTGAACGCCCAGAGCGACATCGACGTGGTCGGCGACGCGGCGGACGGCGCGCAGGCCCTGGAGGTGAGCGGCGCCTCCCACCCCGACGTGGTGCTGATGGACGTCCGGATGCCCGGCATGGACGGCCTGGAGGCGGCCCGCCGGCTGCTCGACCCGGCCGTCCCCGGCGCCCACCGCCCGAAGGTGCTGATGCTCACCACCTTCGACGTGGACGACTACGTGTACGAGGCGCTGCGTGCCGGGGCGAGCGGCTTCCTGCTCAAGGACGCGCCCCCGGCCGACCTCATCGCCGCCGTCCGGGTCGTCGCGGCCGGCGAGGCGCTGCTCGCCCCCTCGGTGACGCGCCGGCTCATCGAGGAGTTCGCCCGGAACAAGCCGGCCAGGCGCCGCGACCCCAAGGTGCGGCTCAACGGCCTGACCCCGCGGGAGACGGAGGTCCTGGAGCTGATCGCCCGCGGCCTCTCCAACCAGGAGATCGCCGCCGGGCTGGTGCTCGCCGAACAGACCGTCAAGACCCACATCGGCCGCATCCTCGCCAAGCTCGGCCTGCGCGACCGCGCCCAGGCGGTGGTCCTCGCCTACGAGTCCGGACTGGTGACGCCGGGCCAGTGAACCAGGTCGTGTGATACCCGGGTAGTACCCGGGAGTTGGCCCCGCGGTGTGACGAACGCGGGGCCGTCGTATTTCTACCTTCCTCTCCGTCGAGACCGAACGGACGAGGAGAGAACGAGATGCGGCAGCCGCGCACCCACCACAGGCCCCGGCGGTTCCGGCGGGCGGTCGCCGCCGCCGCGGTGGCGCTGGCCGCCGTCCTGGGCGCGGGCGGCTGGTCCGCCGACACCCAGCAGGCGGTCACCGGGCCGCCGCCCGGCAGCGCGGCCTGGGTCGCGGACACCACCCTGGGCCTGCGGCTGCCCGACCCGGCGACCGCCTCCCCCGCCGAGGTCGCCGCTTTCTTCGAGCGGCTGCCCGCCGCCCAGCAGGACGCGCTCGCCGTCCGCCACCCGCTGGTGACCGGCAACCTGGACGGCGCCCCCGTCCGGCTCCGCTACCGGGCCAACGCGCTGGCGCTGGCCGGGGAGCGCGACCGCCAGCTGGCCCGCGCCGCCGACCCGGCACTCACCCCGCAGGACCACGCCGCCGCCCGCGACCGCGCCGAGCGCTACCGCACGCTGCTGGACGGCGGCCGGCAGATCCTCGCCTTCGACCCGCGCGGCCGCGGCCAGGTCGCCGAGGTCTACGGCGACCTGGCCACCGCCCGCCGGACGGCCGTGATCGTCCCCGGCTCCGACGTCGACCTGCACGACTACGACCGGCAGGGCGATCCGTACGGCGCCCCGGCCGGGATGGCCCGGGCCCTGTACGAGGCCACCAACCGGGAGAGCGCCGTGATCGCCTGGGCCGGCTACACCACCCCGGTCGGCGTCGGCCCGGACGCCGCCACCGAGACGCTCGCCCACGCCGGGGCGCAGCGGCTGTCCCGGCTGCTCGACGGCCTCGCCGTCTCCTCCGCCCCCGCGGCACCCGCCACCGTGTTCTGCCACAGCTACGGCTCGGTGGTCTGCGGGCTGGCCGGGCTCGGACCGCAGCAGACCTCCGGCGTGGTGGTGCTCGGCTCCCCCGGGATGGGCGTCGGCTCGGCGGCCGAGCTCGATCCCCGGGTGCCGCTCTGGGCCGTCGAGCGCAACGGCTCCGACTGGATCGGCAACGTGCCCAACGTCTCGCTCCTGGGCCTCGGCCACGGCGCCGACCCGACCGCCCCCGGCTTCGGCGCCCGCCCGCTCCCGGCCACCGGATCCCACGGCCACGCCGGCTACCTCGTCCCCGGCACCGCCTCGTTGGCGGCCTGCGCCGCCGTCGCCCTCGGCCGCTGAAGCCGCCGCACCCGCTGCAACCGCTAACCGGCGAGGCCGCGCAACACCGACGCGACCCACCCCGCACCACACCGCCACCCCGCCACCCCCGCCACCCCCGCCGCCCCGCGAACGGAGACCCGCCATGGCCCACCCCCTCACCGCCCTGCGCCGCGCCGCCGACCAGATCGACGCCCGCACCCCCGAGACCCGCGACCGCGCCCTGGACGGCCTGCGCGCAATCGCCCTGCTCGCGGTGCCGTTCGGGCACTGGATGCTCGGCGGCTTCACCCTCTCCGCCGACGGCGCGCTGCACAACGCCAGCCCGCTCGGCTCGCTCGGCTTCCTCGCCCCGGCCAGCTGGGTGCTCCAGATGCTCGGCGTCTTCTTCCTCGTCGGCGGCCACTCCTCGGTCCGCTCGCTGGAACGGGCCCGGGCCAAGGGGGGCGGGTACGCGGGCTGGCTGCGCGGGCGCGCCGTCCGGTTGCTGCGCCCGGTGCTCGGGGTGACGGCCGTCTGGGCGCTGCTGATCCCGGTGCTGGACCGGCTCGGCGTCCCGGGCGACACCGTCCGGACCGGCTCGGTGCTGGTGGTCCAACCGCTCTGGTACATCGGTGTCTACCTGGGGCTGACCGCGCTCACCCCGCTCTGCGTCGCCGCCGCCCGGCGGCTGCGCGGCTGGTCGGCCGGGATCCTGGCCGCCGTGGTCGCCGTGGTCGACCTGCTCCGGTACGGCCCCTGGGCCGAGGCGGTGCCGTCCTGGGTCGGGCTGCTGAACATCCTGCCGGGCTGGCTCTTCGGCTACCAGCTGGGCGTGCTCTGGGCGCGGGGGCGGCTCGGCCGCCCGGCGGCGCGGCTGCTGCTGTTCGGCGGCGGCGCGCTGTTCGCCGTGCTGCTGCTGGTCTTCCACTACCCGGCGAGCATGGTCGGCGTGCCCGGCGCCGAGCGGACCAACTCGCACCCGCCGTCCCTGCTGGTGCTGGCGCTGGCCGCGCTGCAGTGCGGCGCCGCGGTGCTGCTGCGCGAACGGCTCGGCCGGCTGCTGAAGCGCCGTCCGATGCTCTGGCTCCCGGTGGTGGTGGTCAACCTCTCGGCGATGACGATCTTCTGCTGGCACCAGAGCGCGATGCTCGCCGTCGCCGTTCCCGGCGCGGCCGCCCTCGGCACGGTGCCCGGGCTGACCGGCGCCCCCGACTCGCTCGGCTGGGTGGCCGCCCGGCTGGCGCTGCTTCCGCTGTTCGGCGCCGTGCTGGTCGGCATCGGATGGTTCACCCGCCGCTTCGACGGCCCGTGGACGGCGTTCTCGCGCAGCTGGAAGGCGGCGGCCGGCGCCGCGGCCGCGCTGTTCGCCGCGTACGCGCTGGGCGTGGTCTGATCGGGCACCCGGCGACGGGGGCTGACGGGGCGTGAGCCGTTCGGGCGCACGCCCCGTTCGCATGCGACACGCACCCACCAAAGCGGTCCACCCGCATGCGAACCACCACGCGCTGTGATGTCCTGTGACGGTCGGCGACCGCCCGCGCGCCCGCGTCCTCCCACGGCCCGGCCGCGCCGCACCCGCCGGCCCTCCCACGACATCCCCTCGCTAGGAGTCCCATGTCCCTGTCCCCACCGCGGCCACGGCACCGGTCGCGGGCCGGCCGCCGGCTGTCCGCCGTCGCCACCGCCGTCGTCTGCGCGCTGACCACCGGCACCGTCCTGGCCGCCGCCGCGCCCGCCGTCGCCCTCGTGCCCGGCCACGGCGCCGACGACACCGCCCCGCACGTCACCTCCCCCCGGGTGCAGGCCGAGATCCGGGACGACGAGGTCGCCGCGCTCGGCCAGGAGCACGCCGAGGAGCACGCCCGCATGCGCGCCGCCATCCGCGGCATCGGCGACTACCCGCAGACGACCCGGACCAACCGGCTGAAGGCGCTGACGGACTCCCAGACCACCACCAACGCCGGCTTCGACCCGACCGTCTTCGGCGCGTTCAACGAGTACTTCCCCTCGCCCGACTTCGGCGACCACATCGCGCTGCTGCCGACCGGCAAGGTGCTGCTGTTCTCCTTCGAACGCATCGAGACCAACCCGGAGAAGGAGCCCGCCCCGACCCAGACCACCGGCAAGGAGAACGCCGGCCGGGCCTTCCTCTGGGACCCCGCCAAGGGCAGCGGCCCCGACGCGTTCAAGAAGGTCACCCCACCGGTCGTCGACATGCCCGACGGCCTGAACGAGCCCCGCCCCGCGCCGTTCTTCTGCTCCGGCCACTCGTTCCTGCCCAACGGCATGCTCGGCGTCTTCGGCGGCAACCTCGGCGGCAACGGCGGCACCGGTGCCAAGCTGTCGCTGGTCTTCGACCCGTGGACCGAGACCTGGACGCGCAACCCCGACATGTCGGTCGGCCGCTGGTACCCGTCCGTGGTGACCGGCGCCGACGGCCGGCAGCTGATCATGTCCGGCCAGTCCGAGCTCGGCTGGGGCACCCCGACCCCGGTGGTGGAGCGGTTCCCCGCCAAGGGCTACCCGGTGCCCACGCTCAAGAGCGAGATCCCGAAGAACACCCCGGTGGACCGATTCAAGGCGGACGCCCCGTTCTCCCTGGACTACCCGCACCTGTTCTCGCTGAACGACGGCAACATCTACGGCTTCGGCCGCCAGGCCAACGAGCAGTGGAAGTTCGACCCGGTCGCCGAGTCCCGCAGCGACCTGGCCGCCCGCCCGGACGGCCGCAAGCGCAACTACGGCTCGGCCGTCATGCTGCCCGGCGGCGTCTACGGCCCGGACTCCGCGCTGGTCCTCGGCGGCGACCGGGACAACCCGAGCACCCTGCGCTTCTCCAACGGCAGCTGGACCGCCGAGAAGTCCCGTGCCTTCGGCCGCACCCAGGACGACACCATCCTGCTTCCCGACGGCAAGCTGATGACCGTCAACGGCGCGTACGACATCCGCGACTACGGCAACGGCCCCTACAACCCGAACGCCGACCTCAAGTACCGCCAGATCGAGCTGCGCGACGCCCAGGGCAACTGGAAGCTCGGCCCGGTCCAGCGGCTGCCGCGCGGCTACCACTCCAACGCCGTGGTCCTGCCGGACGGGCGCGTCATGGTGACCGGCGACGAGCTCCAGCAGCTCGCCAACAACCCGGACATCGACGGCACGGTGAGCGGCGTGCCCGGCACGACCGGCCCGATCAACATGAACGGCACCATCGAGATCTACGAACCGGCCTACCTGCACCAGGGCAACCGCCCCTCGCTCGACCGGGCCCCGACCACCCCGGTCGGCTTCGACAAGAAGTTCCTGGTCACCACCTCGACCCCGGAGCGGGCCGCCAAGGCCGTCCTGCTGGCACCGACCACCTCCACCCACTCGGTCAACACCAGCCAGCGCCACGTCGAACTGCGGATCAGCAGCCGGGCCGGCAACCGCCTGGAGTTGCAGGCCCCGCCGGACGCCAAGGCCGCGCCGCCCGGCTGGTACATGCTCTTCCTGCTCAACGACCAGGGCGTGCCCAGCGTCGCGCAGTGGGTGCAGCTCAGCTCCTCGGCCTGATCCCCCAGCCCTTCCCCACCCGGAGAAAACCCATGGCAACAGACCTGAGACTGCGCGAGAGCGACGAGATCCAGGGCGACATCATCGCCGGCTTCAAGAAGGACAACGTCAGCCTGCTCTTCCTGAAGTTCGAGGACCCGAACCAGGCCCGCGACTGGATGCGGCAGCTGGCCCCCCAGATCGCCACCACCCGCCAGGTCGCCGCGTTCAACGAGGCGTTCAGCGAGGCCCGCAAGTCCTCGGGCGGCGACGATCCCAAGGGGCTGAAGGCCACCTGGTTCGGCGTCAGCCTCACCTACGAGGGCATGCGCGTGCTCTCCGCCACCGACCCGTTCGAGAAGGCCCCGCCGACCGGCAGCGGCCTGGAGGCGTTCAAGGAGGGCTCGGCCAAGCGGGCCGGCGCGCTCGGCGACACCGGGGACAACTCCCCGGAGAACTGGCTGTTCGGCAACGGCAGGAACCAGCCGGTGCACGCCGTGCTGACGATCGCCTCGGACACCGAGCAGGACCTCGTGGCCGCCGTCACCGCCCAGCGCGAGGCGGCCGCCGCGGCCAAGATCGTCACCATCTTCCAGCAGAACGCGAAGACCCTGCTCGGCAGCCGCCGCGGCAAGGAGCACTTCGGCTTCAAGGACGGCATCAGCGAGCCCGGTGTCCGCTTCTTCGACCGGCCGAACCCGGACAACCCGGAGGAGGTGGACGGCCACCCCGGCACCCGGATCATCCCGGCCGGCGAGTTCGTCGTCGGCGAGGAGCCGGCCCCCGGCAGCTTCACCGACTACCCCGACTGGGCGCGCAACGGCTCCTTCCAGGTCGTGCGCCGCCTGGCCCAGGACGTCCCCGGCTGGTGGGCCCAGGTCTCCGTCAAGCTGAAGGAGCTCAAGCGGGCCAAGGCCGTCCCGGACACCGCCACCGACGAGTGGCTGGCCGCCCGGCTGGTCGGCCGCTGGCGCTCCGGCGCCCCGGTCTGCAAGCACCAGGACCGGGACGTCCCGAACGACCCGAAGGCCTCGTCCGACAACGACTTCGACTTCCGGGACGACCTGGAGGGCCTGGTCACCCCACTCTGGTCGCACCTGCGCAAGTCCAGCCCGCGCGCCGGGCTGCAGGCGCCCAACCCGAGCGTGCCGCCGCTCGACGCCAAGGACCTCGACGGCCGGCGGATCATGCGCCGCGGCGCACCGTACGGGCAGCCGTTCGACCCGGCCTCGGAGGGCCCGGGCGGGCCCGACGACCCGCGCGGCCTGCTCTTCGTCTGCTACCAGGCCAACATCCAGGCGCAGTTCGAGTTCATCCAGGCCGACTGGATCGACCAGCCGGACTTCCCGCCCGGCCGCAACCCGCAGCCCGGCAAGGACCCGGTCATCACCGAGGCCGACAACGTCGACTTCGAGAGCCGCGGCCCGGACGGCGCGATCAAGCACACCCCGCTCAGCTTCCAGCAGTTCGTCCAGACCCAGGGCTCGGTGTACGCGTTCGCGCCGTCCATCAGCACCCTCAAGGCGCTCGCCGACGGCCGGCTCACCGGCCGGTCGCAGGGTCAGCAGGGCGGCCAGACCAAGCCGCAGACCGGCAAGGCGTACCCGGCCGACGAGTTCCTCACCGTCCCGGACCAGTGGCGCACGGGCGGGCAGACCCAGTTCTGGGCCTGCCACGGCGACCAGTACCGGAAGATCTCGGTCGCCGACGGCTCCTCGCACACCGACCGCACGGTCAAGGGCGACAGCAGGCTGAGCGCCCTGCCCTGCTTCCAGGGCGTCGGCCGGATCGACTGCGTGCTGCCCATGCCCGACCTGCAGAACCCGGGCGGCAAGAGCTGGTCCTGGGTGTTCCACTCGACCGGCGGCAAGCAGCAGTACCGGTCCATCTCGATCACCTGCGGCGGCAACCACAGGGGCACGCTGGAGCGGCCGGACCGCGACCTCACCGCCTGGAACTCGCTGAACGGCGTCGAGCGGGTGGACTGCTTCCTCCCGGTGCCCGACCAGCAGCGGGTCGGCGGCAAGAGCTGGTACTGGGTGTTCCACACCAGCGGCGGCCGCCAGCGCTACCGGCTGATCTCGGTGGCCGACGGCGCGGCCCACGCCGACGCGTGCGAGCGCACGGACCGCGAGCTCTCCCAGTGGAGCTCGCTGAACGGCATCAGCAGGGTCGACTGCTTCCTCCCGGTGCCCGACCGCCAGCGGGTCGGCGGAAAGAGCGAGTACTGGGTGTTCCACGGCGAGGACTACCGCAAGATCTCGGTGGCCGACGGCAGCGGCCACCAGGACCGCGTGGTCAACGACGACCGCTCGTGCAGCGGGTGGGACTCACTGCTCTGACGGCCCGTCCGACAGGGCGCCCCGGTGCGCGCGTACCGCCGCGCCCTGTCGGACCCTTGCCCTACGCTGCCGCCATGGTGACCTTCGACGAGTTCCGCGCGATGGCGCTCGCCCTGCCCGAGGCCGAACAGCAGCCCACCTGGGAGATCGAGACCCTGCGGGTCCGTACGAAGATCTTCGCGATGGGCTCGCCGGACGGCGGGACCATCAGCGTCAAGGCCTCCCGGGAGGACCAGGCCGAGCTGCTGGCGGCCGAGCCCGAGGTGTTCTCCTACCCCAAGTACGTCGGGCGGCACGGCTGGGTCGGCGTCCGGCTCGACCTGGTCGACCCGGAGGAGCTGCGGGACCTGCTGACCGAGGCCTGGCGGCTGGCCGCGCCGAAGCGGATGGTCAGGGAGTTCGACGCCGGCACCGCGGGGTGACGCCCCGTGACGCCGGCCGGATACCTCCGGTTCATGTGATCCATCCCACAGTTTACGGCGGCCCGGCTTTCCGCCCGGCGCCCTAGGCTTGCCCAGGAAGTTGGCAGTCGAAGTTGGCAGGCGTACCACCTCCGGGCCCCGCCCGCGGAACGGTCACGGGCCCCTAGGAGTTGACGCGATGCGCCGTCGGCGGTGGAAGCGTGTAATGATCGGCGCCTTCGCGGGGTGCGCCGTCCTCGCCGATGCCGGCGCCGCCGCGGCCCAGGCCGCCGCCTCCACCGAGCAGCTCGCGATTTCCACACCCCCGGCCGGCAGCACCGCCTGGGTCCAGGACCACTCCTTCGGCCGCACCCTGCCCAGCCCGGCCACCACCACGCCGGCCGCCGCCGCCGAGTTCTTCGACTCGCTGGCACCCACCGAGCTGGACCGGCTGATCCGGGACTACCCGCTGGTGGTCGGCAACTTCGACGGCGCCCCGGTCGACCTGCGCTACCGCGCCAACCGGATCGCGCTCACCGCCGAACGCGACCGCGCCCGGGCCCGCGCCGCCGACCGGAACCTCGACTCCGACCTGCGGGCGCTCGCCGTCTCCCGGGCCAACGACGTCGACCACCTGCTCGCCCCCGGGCGGCAGGTCCTCGCCTTCGACCCGCGCGGCCGCGGCCTGGTCACCGAGGTCTGGGGCGACCTCGCCGACGCCGACCGGATCTCCGTCGTCGTCCCCGGCTCGGACGCCGACCTCGGCCACTTCGACCAGGCCGTCGAACCGCTGCGCTCCCCCGCCGGGATGGCCCGCGCCCTGTACGCGGAGCAGCGGCGGCAGTCGCCCGCCACCCGCACCGCGGTGATCGCCTGGACCGGCTACGTCACGCCCTCCGGCCTCGGCCCGGACGCCGTCACCTCCCGGCTCGCCGACGTCGGCGCGCCCCGGCTGGAGCGGCTGCTCGCCGGGCTGAAGGAGACCACCCGCCCGGACACGCCGCCGTCCCTGCTCTGCCACTCCTACGGTTCGGTGGTCTGCGGCAACGCCGCCCCCGAGATCCCGCGGGCGGCGGCGTCCCCGTCGGACACCTCCGGCGTCACCGACCTCATGGTGTTCGGCAGCCCCGGAATGGGCGTGCAGAGCACCACCGAGCTCGGCACCGGCGTCCACGTCTGGGCCACCCGCAACGGCAGCGACTGGATCGGCAACGTGCCCTACCTGGAGGTCGGCGGGCTCGGCCACGGCGCCGACCCGACCTCGGCCGACTTCGGCGCCGAGCAGATCTCCTCGGCGCGCTCCTCCGGCCACAACGGCTACTTCGCCGAGGGCACCGACAGCCTGCACAACTTCGCGGCCATCTCGCTCGGCCACTACCAGGACGTCGTCCGCCCGGCCCCGGACGCCTGACACCTGACGGACGGGCGCCCGACGACGGACGCCTGACGACGGGCGCCCGGGCCCGGCCCGCCGGAGCCGGGCTAGTCCCGGTAGAGCCGGGCCGCCTCGGCGGCCGCGCGGGCCAGCTCCCGGCGGGCCGCCTGCGGCGAGAGCACCTCGGCGTCCCCGCCGAAGGAGAGCAGCGCGCGGACGGACGGCAGTGACTGGAACCCCATCGCCAGCTCGACCCACTCCTCGGGGGCCCCGCCGCCCGCGTCGGCCGGCGGGGGTGCGGCGAGCCGGGAGCCGTGGATCCGGACGAACATGTCCAACCGCCCGCGCCGCACCCGGACCTTCACCGCCAGCTCCTTCGGCAGCCGCTCCACCTGCTCGCGAAGCACCGTCCAGGCCTCGGCGAGCCCCACCCCCGGACGGCGGCGCACCGGCTCCTCGGCGGTCTCGGCGGCGAGCACCCGCTCGGCCCGGAACAGCCGGGGCTCGCCGTGCAGATCGGCCACCAGGTACCAGACCGACGCCTTGAAGACCAGGCCGTACGGGTCGACGGTGTACTCGACCGGGTCCGGCGTGCCGCTGTGCCGGTAGCGCAGCCGCAGCCGGCGGTCGGCGAAGACGGCGTGCTGGAGCTCGCCGAGGTCCGTCCCGGCGGCGGCGGAGCCGGGCTGGAGCCAGCGGGCCGGGTCGACCAGGACGCGCTCGCTGATCCGCTCGGCCGCCGGGCGGTGCGGGGCGGGCAGCGCGGCCATCACCTTGCGCAGCGCCGAGCCGAGCGCGCCGTCCAGCCCGAGGTCGCTGTGCACGCACTGGGCGGAGAGCACGAACAGGGCGCGCGCCTCGTCCGAGGTCAGCCCGCTGACGTCGGTCCGGTAGCCGGGCAGCAGCGCTATCCCGCCGTGCCGGCCGCGTTCGGTGTAGACCGGGACGCCGGACGCGGAGAGCGCCTCCACATCGCGGTAGATGGTGCGGACCGACACCTCCAGGCGGTCGGCCAGTTCGGTGGCGGACACCCGGCCGCGGGTCTGGAGCAGCAGCAGTATCGAGAGCAGGCGGTCGGCCTTCATGCCGGAAGGATCCCAGAAACCCTGACGGCGGTTGTCAGGTTTTACCGGGAGATTGCCTCCGACGGACAAACACCTTCCGCACCAATGGAGCTGACCCCGCATGGACACCACCCAGGACCCCCGCCAGCCGTACCTGCTCGCGCTCGGCCAGCTGGAGAAGCTGATCGGCGAGGTGACGCCGGAGACGCTGGGGCGGCCCACCCCGTGTACCGAGTACGACCTGCGGCAGCTGCTCGGCCACGTGGTCGGCGGCATGCACCGGCTCGCCTACATCGGCGAGGGGGGCCGGGCCGAGGACGTCCCCGCGGCCACCGGTGATCTGGCCGACGACGCCTGGCCGGCCGCGTTCGACCGGGCCCGCGCCCGGGTGACCGCCGCCTGGGCCGACGACGCCAAGCTGGACCGCCCCGCCTTCGCCCCCTGGGGCGAGGTGCCCGGCCGGGCCGCCGTCGGCGGCTACGTGATGGAGGCGGTCACCCACTCCTGGGACATCGCGCGGACCCTGGGCAGCGGCCACGCCCTGGACGAGCAGCTGGCCGAGGGCGCCCTGGCCGCCGCCACGGCCATGCTGCCGGCCGAGAACCGCGGCGGCCCGGTCCCGTTCGGCCCGGTCCGGCCCGCCCCGGCGGACGCCGACGCGACCACCCGGCTGGCGGCCTGGCTGGGCCGCGAGGTCTGAGACCGCCCACGCCCGCCGGGAGCCCGCTTCCCGTGCTCCCGGTGGGCGTCCGTCACTCCCGGCCGACCGAGGTGAAGGACATGTCCGGGTAGCGGTCGCCGGTCACCCGGCCGGCGACCGGCTCCAGCGCGGCCAGCTCGTCGGCGCCGAGCCGCAGGGTCGCGGCGGCGGTGTTCTCGGCGAGCCGGGTGCGCTTGCGGGTGCCGGGGATCGGGATCACCGTCAGCCCGTGCACCTCGGCGCGCTGGTGGACCCAGGCGAGCGCCACCTGGGCCAGGGTGACCCCGCGGGCCTCGGCGATGGAGCGGAGCGGGTCGAGCAGCGTGGCGTTGGCCGCGGCGTTGGCACCCGTGAACCGGGGCTGGGTGCGCCGCACATCGTCCGCGGCCAGCTCCTCGGCCGCGCCGAACGAGCCGGTCAGGAAGCCGCGCCCGAGCGGCGAGTACGGCACGAAGGCGACGCCCAGCTCGGCCGCGGCCGGCACCGCCGAGCGCTCGACGTCCCGCGCGAAGACCGACCACTCGGACTGCAGGGCGGCGATCGGGTGCACGGCGTGCGCCTCGCGCAGCTCGGCCCCGGTCACCTCGGAGAGCCCGAGGTGGCGCACCTTGCCGGCCTTCACCAGTTCGGCCATGGCACCCACCGACTCGGCGAGCGGCACGGCCGGGTCCCGGCGGTGCATGTAGTAGAGGTCGATCACGTCCACGCCGAGGCGGCGCAGCGAGGCGTCCACGGCGGCGTGGACGTACGCCGGGTCGTTGCGGATGCCGCGGTACGACGGGTCGTCCGCCCTGCGCTCGACGGCGAACTTGGTGGCGACGACCACGCGGTCGCGGTTGGCGCGGACGAAGGGGCCGATCAGCTCCTCGTTGCGGCCGGCCCCGTAGATGTCGGCGGTGTCGAAGAGGGTGACACCGGCGTCCAGGGCGGCGTCCAGGGTGGCGAGCGCCTCGGCGGTGTCGGTCGGACCGTAGAACTCGCTCATGCCCATGCAGCCGAGGCCCTGGACGCCGACGGCCGGACCGTCGCTGCCGAGCGGGGCGGTGGGGAGAGTGGGGAGGCTCATGCGCTCTTCTTCCTCTGCGGTCGGTCCGCCGGCTCGCCGCGGTCGGCGATCTTGCCGGCGTAGAGATCGATCTTGTAGTCGAGGACGGCGAGGGTCGCGTGCAGGTCGGCGATCTGCTGCCGGACCACCTCGCGGTGCGCGACCAGCAGGTCGCGCCGGTCCTCGGAGGTCCGCTCACCCTGACGGGCCAGCTCCACGTAGCGGAGCATGTCGGCCACGGTCATGCTGGTCAGCCGCAGCCGGCCCAGGAAGGCCAGCCGGTGCAGGTCGGCGTCGCAGTAGCGGCGCTGGCCGGAGGCGGAGCGGTCGACCGGGTCGAGCAGGCCGATCCGCTCGTACCAGCGCAGCGTGTGGGCGCTCAGTCCGCTGGCCGCCGCGACCTCGCTGATGCTGTGCCGGGGAGTGCGGTCCGGCTCTCCGAGCGGCGTGTTGAACACGTCGGAACAGGTGCGCATGTCGACCTGGATCGGCGAGAGAAGTGCCATGACCGGAAACCCCCAGTGGTGAGCGGTGGTGACGACGACGCTAGTGAGTTGGAGTGCACTCGAAGCAAGCCTGCCATCCGGGTGCTCCCCCGGTGACCGCTTGCGCCGTCCCGTTAGAGTCGGGCGCATGGAGAGCTTGCGGATGATCGAGACCTGGCCCGTGCCCCACGCCGCGGCGGCGGTGGTGCGGGGTTCGGACGGCGCGGTGCTGGGCGGGCACGGCCCGCAGGACCACCTGTTCCCGCTGGCGTCGGTGACCAAGCTGCTCACCTCGTACGCCGTGCTGGTCGCGGTCGAGGAGGGCGTCTTCGAGCTGGACGACCCGGCCGGGCCTGCCGGGTCCACCGTCCGCCACCTGCTGGCGCACACCTCGGGCCTGGGCTTCGACGAGCACCGGGTGATGGCGGAGCCGGGCAACCGCCGGCTCTACTCCAACGCCGGCTTCGACGTGCTGGCGCGGACCCTCCAGGAGGCCTCGGGCATCGAGTTCGGCCGGTACGCCGCCGAGGCCGTGTTCGAGCCGCTCGGGATGGGCTCGACGCTGATCAACACCGCGCACAGGTCCCCCGCCGGTGCGGGCGGCCTCTCCACGGTGGCCGACCTCGCACTGTTCGCGGCCGAGCTCCAGTCGCCCAAGCTGCTCGACCCGTCCACCGTGCGCGCGGCCACCCGCGAGGTCGCCTTCCCGGGCACCGGCGGCGTGCTCCCGGGCTTCGGTCACCGCCGGCCGAACGACTGGGGCCTCGGCTTCGAGATCCGCGACGGCAAGGCGCCGCACTGGACGGGGACCACCAACTCCCCCACCACCTTCGGGCACTTCGGCCAGTCCGGCACCTTCCTCTGGGTGGACCCGGAGGCCGGCGTGGCCTGCATCGCGCTCACCGACCAGGACTTCGGGCCGTGGGCCGCCGAGGTCTGGCCGGTGCTCAGCGACGCGGTGCTGGCCGAACAGCGCGGCTGACCCGCGACACCCCCGCGCGTACGTCAGCCGTACGAGACCGGCGAGTGCATCTCCCAGAGGAGCAGCTCGGCGCCGGTCTCGCCGGCGGTCGGATCGGCGAAGGCCCCGCCGGTGATCCGGACGCTGTCGCCGGGCGCCATCGAGCGCCCGCCGCCCTGCGGCCCGGGCACCGTGCGGTAGCCGAGCGAACCGGCCGTCAGGTGCGCGTAGCGCCAGGCGGCGGCCGGGAGTTCGGGCAGCGGCCGCCAGGGGCCGGCGGTGACCAGCCAGAGCGCGGCGTCGCTGCGGCGCAGCCGCAGGGCGCCGGCGCCGGCGTCCCGGTCCAGCCCGGAGGCGAGCAGCGTCAACCCGCCGTCCGCCGGTTCCACCCGGCGCAGCCCGTACGCCGGGTCCGCGTCGAACACGTCCGGCTGGAGCCACATCTGCACGAAGCGCACCGGCCCCTGCGCGCCGCCGACGTTGCGCTCGGTGTGGGTGACGCCGGAGCCCGCGCTCAGGTGCTGCAGCATGCCCGGGCGCACGACGCCGCCGTGGCCATGGGAGTCCCGGTGGGCCAGCGCGCCCTCCAGCACCCAGGTGAGGATCTCGGTGTCCCGGTGCCGGTGTTCGTCGAACCCGGCGCCGGGGGCGAGCAGCTCCTCGTTGCACGCGAGCAGCGCTCCGAAGTGCGTGTTCGTCGGGTCGTAGTGGCCGGAGAAGGAGAACGCGTGCCTGGTCTCGACGCCCTCGGCCGGGGTGGAGAGGTAGCGCTCGGCGGTGCGGCGCAGGTCGGCGCGGGGGCGGGCGGGGGCGTCGGTCACGGGTCCACCGTAGTGGGTGTGACGGCCGCCACCGTGCCGCTCCGCCGGGGGCTGTGCACGAGCAGTCACTCCGGTGAGGCAGTCTTGTCCTTGTGCCAGCCGCTTCAGCGAACTCCAAGAGCGATCCCACCACCGGGCCCGGCCAGAACGGAAAGGGTCCGGCCCCGGGGGCCGGCCGCGACCGGCCGGGCCGCGCGGCGCCGCGCCTGACCGCGCAGGAGCGCAGACTCGCCGCCGAGCGGGCCGAGCGCCGGGCCGCGACGCTCAAGCGGCTGGAGAAGTCCTCCGGGAAACTGGCCACCGCCGCGATCGCGCGGATGGACGACCAGCTCGGCTGGTACCGGCGGATGCCGCCGGAGCACCGCTCCTGGATCGGTCTGGTCGCCCAGGCCGGCATCGCCGCCTTCACCGAGTGGTACCGCCATCCGGACGCCCCGCAGGCGATCTCCACCGACGTCTTCGGCACCGCGCCGCGCGAGCTGACCAGGGCGATCACCCTGCGCCAGACCGTCGAGCTGATCCGCACCACGATCGAGGTGATGGAGGAGGCCATCGAGGAGGTCGCCGCCCCCGGCGACGAGGCGGACATGCGCGAGTCCGTGCTGGTCTACGCCCGCGAGATCGCCTTCGCCACCGCCCAGGTGTACGCCCAGGCGGCCGAGGCGCGCGGCGCCTGGGACGCCCGGCTGGAGGCGCTGGTCGTCAACTCGCTGCTCTCCGGCGACGCCGACGAGGGCGTGCTCTCCCGGGCCGCCGCGCTCGGCTGGGGCCAGCCGAGCCAGGTCCGGGTGGTGATGGGCAGCGCCCCGGACGGCGACAGCGAACTGGTGGTCGAGGCGATCCGCCGGGCCGCCCGGCACGCCAAGCTGCACGTGCTGACCGGGGTGCTGGGCAAGCGCCTGGTGGTGGTGGTCGGTGGCGACAAGGAGCCGGTGCACGCGGCCCGGGCGCTGATCGGCCAGTTCGCCCCCGGCCCGGTGGTGGTCGGCCCGACCGTGCCCGACCTGCTGTCGGCGACCCGCTCGGCGCACGCCGCCGCGGCCGGCCTGCGGGCCTGCGCGGCGTGGCCGGACGCGCCCCGCCCGGTGCTCGCCGACGACCTGCTGCCGGAGCGGGCGCTCGCCGGTGACCAGGCGGCCCGTCGTCAGCTGGTGGAGGAGATCTACACACCGCTGGACGAAGCCGGCTCGGCGCTGCTGGAAACCCTGAGTGTCTACCTCGAACAGGCCTCCTCGTTGGAGGGAGCGGCCCGGATGCTCTTCGTTCACCCCAACACGGTGCGCTACCGGCTCCGACGTGTGACGGACGTCACGGGCTACGCTCCCTCCGACGTACGTTCGGCGTTCACACTGCGCATCGCACTGGCGCTGGGACGACTCACGGCGGCCGGGGAGCCCAGTTGAACCCGATGTAGGGAACTTACAATCCCGGATGCTTTTCTTCGTTACCGTCGCCTACCCGCCCGCGGGCGTCCGGCGAGAGAGGGTTGAACCGTGCTCGTAATCGTCGCCCCTGGACAGGGTGCCCAGACCCCCGGTTTCCTCAGCCCCTGGCTGGAGCTCGACGGTGTCGCCGACCGGCTTCGCGGCTGGTCGGAGGTCGCCGGGCTCGACCTGGTGCACGCCGGTACCCAGGCGTCCGCCGAGGAGATCAAGGACACCGCCGTCGCCCAGCCGCTGCTGGTCGCCGCCGGTCTGGTGACCGCCCGAGAGCTGTTCCCCGACGAGGACCGCGCCCGTGCGCTGGTCGGCGCCGTGGCCGGCCACAGCGTCGGCGAGATCACCGCCGCCGCCGGCGCCGGTGTCCTCTCCGCCCACGACGCGCTGACGTTCGTCCGCGAGCGCAGCCTGGCGATGGCCGAGGCCGCCGCGGCCACCGAGACCGGCATGATCGCCGTCCTCGGCGGCGAGCCGGAGGCCGTCTCCGCCAAGCTCGCCGAGCACGGCCTGACCGCCGCCAACAACAACGGCGGCGGCCAGATCGTCGCGGCCGGCACGCTGGCGCAGCTGGAGGCCCTGCAGGCCGACCCGCCGGCCGGCTCCCGGCTGATCGCGCTCAAGGTCGCCGGCGCGTTCCACACCTCGCACATGGCGCCCGGCGTCGAGCGGCTGGCCAAGCTGGCCCCGACCCTGCCGGTCTCCGACCCGAAGGTCGCCTACGTCTCGAACCAGGACGGCCAGGTCGTGGCGTCCGGTACCGAGGTGCTGGACCGGCTGGTGTCGCAGGTCTCCAACCCGGTCCGCTGGGACCTCTGCATGGAGACCCTGCGCGAGCTGGGCGCGACCGCCGTCATCGAGCTCGCCCCGGCGGGCACCCTCACCGGGCTGGTCAAGCGCAACCTCAAGGGCGTGGCGACGCTTGCCCTCAAGACGCCCGCCGACCTGGACAAGGCCCGTGAGCTCGTCGCGGAGCACGGCGGTCAGGAGCAGCAGGCATGAGCAGAGCCCGGATCAGGCCGGTCACCGGCGCTCAGTACTCACGCATCCTCGGGGTCGGCGGCTACCGCCCGGTGCGGGTGATCCCCAACTCCGAGGTGCTGACCTGGATCGACTCCTCGGACGAGTGGATCCGCACCCGTAGCGGGATCGCCGAGCGCCGCTGGGCCGGCCCGGAGGAGACCGTCGCCGAGATGTCGGTGCAGGCCGCCGGCAAGGCGATCGCGCAGGCCGGGATCGACCCCGACCGGATCGGCGCCGTGATCGTCGCGACCGTCTCGCACCTCAAGCAGACCCCCGCGATCGCCACCGAGATCGCCGAGCGGCTGGGCTGCGGCACCGCGCCCGCCTTCGACATCTCGGCCGCCTGCGCCGGCTTCGGCTACGGTCTGGGCCTGGCCGACGGCATGGTCCGCGGCGGCAGCGCCGACTACGTGCTGGTGATCGGCGTCGAGCGGCTCAGCGACCTGACCGACCAGTCGGACCGCTCGACCGCGTTCATCTTCGGCGACGGCGCCGGCGCCGCGATCATCGGCCCGTCCGACACGCCCGGCATCGGCAAGGTCGTCTGGGGCTCGGACGGCTCGCACAAGGACGTCATCTCGCAGACCCAGGCCTGGGACACCGCCTTCGCCAAGGAGGACGCCGTCAACGGCGCCGGCGAAGAGGTCAAGTGGCCGGCCCTGCGGATGGAGGGCCAGACGGTCTTCCGCTGGGCGGTGTGGGAGATGGCCAAGGTGGCCCAGCAGGCGCTGGACGCCGCCGGGGTCACCGCCGACCAGCTGGGCGCGTTCATCCCGCACCAGGCCAACATGCGCATCACCGATGCCATGATCAAGGCCCTCAAGCTGCCCGAGTCGGTTCCGGTCGCCCGCGACATCACCGAGACCGGCAACACCTCCGCCGCCTCCATCCCGCTGGCGATGGAGCGCATGTTGGAGAGCGGTGAGGCACGCAGCGGCGACCTCGCGCTGATCATCGGGTTCGGGGCGGGTCTGGTCTACGCCGCGGCAGTCGTTACGCTCCCCTAGGCGCGTTTCGCCCCACCCCCCAAGAAAGCCTGCGTCCGTCCGCCGGGCGGCCGCATTCACCACTGAAGAGGAGCAGCCAGTATGGCTACCAAGGACGAGGTTCTGGAAGGTCTCGCCGAGATCGTCAACGAGATCGCCGGTATCCCGGCCGAGGACGTCGAGTTCGACAAGTCCTTCACCGACGACCTGGACGTCGACTCGCTCTCCATGGTCGAGGTCGTCGTGGCCGCCGAGGAGCGCTTCGACGTGAAGATCCCGGACGACGAGGTCAAGAACCTGAAGACCGTCGGCGACGCGGTGGACTACATCCTCGCCAACGCCTGAGCGTTCGACCCGATCGACGCCTGACGTCGGCCGGCTCCCCGAGCCGGCCGACCTTCCGGCCGGACGCCCCTGCGGGCGCCCGGCCGGGTCCCACCCCCGGCCCGCCGCCGAACCCCCGCAACGTGAGAGAAGAAGATCCAGTGACCGCTGAAAACCGTACCGTGGTAGTCACGGGTATCGGCGCCTTCACGCCGCTGGGCGGCGACGCCGCCACGACCTGGGAGAACCTGGTCGCCGGGCACTCCGGCGTGGCCGCCCTCACCGAGGAGTGGGCCGCCGAGCTGCCCGTCCGGATCGCCGCGCGCACCGCGGTCGACCCGGGCGAGATCCTCCCCCGCCCGCTGGCCCGCCGACTGGACCGCTCGGCGCAGTTCGCGCTGATCGCGGCCCGCGAGGCCTGGGCCGACGCCGGCTACGAGACCCCGGCCACCGACGAGTCGTCCAAGCTCGCCCCCGAGCGCCTGGGCGCCGTGATCGCCTCCGGCATCGGCGGCGTGACCACCCTCCTCGACCAGTACGACGTGCTGAAGGAGAAGGGCGTCCGCAAGGTCTCCCCGCACACCGTCCCGATGCTGATGCCCAACTCCCCGGCGGCCAACGTCGGCCTGGAGGTCGGCGCCCGCGCGGGTGTGCACACCCCCGTCTCCGCCTGTGCCTCCGGCGCCGAGGCGATCGGCTACGCGATCGAGATGATCCGTACCGGCCGCGCCGACGTCGTGGTGGCCGGCGGCACCGAGGCCGCGATCCACCCGCTGCCGATCGCCGCGTTCGCCAACATGATGGCGATGTCCAAGAACAACGACGAGCCGCAGCGCGCCTCCCGCCCGTACGACAAGGGCCGCGACGGCTTCGTGCTCGGCGAGGGCGCGGGCGTGGTCGTGCTGGAGTCGGTCGAGCACGCCGAGGCGCGCGGCGCCCGGATCTACTGCGAGGCCGTGGGCCAGGGCCTGTCCTCGGACGCCCACCACATCGCCCAGCCCGAGCCGACCGGCGCCGGTGTGGCCCGTGCGCTGGCCGACCTGTTCGAGCGCAACGAGCTGGACAAGGCCGAGATCGTGCACGTCAACGCGCACGCCACGTCGACCCCGCAGGGTGACACGGCCGAGCTGAAGGCGCTGCGCAAGGAGCTCGGCGAGCACCTGGACCACATCGCCGTCTCGGCCACCAAGTCGATGACCGGCCACCTGCTGGGCGGCGCCGGCGGCATCGAGACCGTCGCCACCGTGCTGGCCCTGTACAAGCGGACCGCCCCGCCGACCATCAACGTCGAGGAGCTGGACGACGACGTGGACGCGGACATCGTCCGGGACGTGGCCCGTCCGCTGCCCGAGGGCCGGATCGCGGCGCTGAACAACTCGTTCGGCTTCGGCGGCCACAACGTGGTGCTGGCCTTCCGCACCGTCTGAACCGCCAGGACCGCCTGATCGCACACGCGAAGGGGCCGGCGCCCGCCACGGGCGCCGGCCCCTTCGCGTCGTCTCAGACCACCTGGTGCAGCCAGCGCACCGGGGCGCCCTCGCCCGCGTAGCGGAACGGCTCCAGCTCGTCGTCCCAGGGTTTGCCGAGCAACCGGGAGATCTCGGCCTCCAGGTCGGCCCCCTCGCTGCGGGCGCGCAGCAGGACGGCGCGCAACCGGTCCTCGGGGATCAGGATGTCGCCGTGGATGCCCGTGACGGCGTGGAAGATGCCGAGCGCGGGCGTGCTGCTGTACCGCTCGCCCTCCGCGGTGGCGCAGGGCTCGCTGGTGACCTCGTACCGCATCAGCTGCCAGCCGCGCAGGGCGGAGGCGAGCTTCGAGGCCGTACCGGGCTCACCCTGCCAGGACAGCTCGGCCCGCCAGTGTCCGGGCGCGGCCGGCTGGCGGATCCAGTCCAGACTCACCCGTGCACCCAGCACCCCTGCGACGGCCCACTCGACGTGCGGGCACAGCGCGCGGGGCGCGGAGTGGACGTACAGGACTCCACGTGTCGTCACCGGGACCTCCAGGCTGTGGACGAGGGTCGCCTTCCCCAGCTGCCTCGCGTTCGTGCCTGTAGTTGATCCACAGTTACCCACGTTAGCCGACATTAAGCCACTAAATTGAGCAAAACGGACAGGCTTTCGCTCAATGCTAGTCGAATCCTGAACGAGGTCCACCCCTCGGTCGGATCTCTCCCCCGAACGGCCCCATCGCCAGGCGGGACCACCGTACCGCGCCGCCCCGCACCGTGGATGACGCACTTTCGGATCCGGCCGGAATCCGGTAGTGCGGCCGGTTCCCCTGCGCCCGGTACGCAAACCGCCCCGCGCGCACGGGGTGCGGCGGGGCGGCCTGGCGACAGGGAGTTGACCTGGCGTCAGCCGTCGAGACGGACCACCATCTTGCCGGTGTTGCCGCCGCGCAGGAGGTCCAGGAAGGCGTCGGCGGTGTTCTCGAAGCCGTCCACCACGGTCTCCTCGTTGCGCAGCCTGCCCTCCGCCAGCCAGCCGCCGACCTCGGCGACGAACTGCGGCTGCAGGGCGGCGTGGTCGCCCACCAGCATGCCCTCCAGGCGCAGCCGCTTGCCGATCGCCAGCGCCAGGTTGCGCGGGGCCGCCGGCGCGGTGGTCTCGTTGTACTGGGCGATCGCGCCGCAGAGCACCGCGCGGCCGTGCACGCCGAGCGCGCCGATCGCGGCCTCCAGGTGCTCGCCGCCGACGTTGTCGAAGTAGAGGTCGATGCCCTCGGGTGCGGCCTTGGCGAGCTGCTCGGCGACCGGGGCGTCCTTGTAGTTGAACGCGGCGTCGAAGCCGTACTCGCCGGTCAGCCTGGCGACCTTCTCCGCCGATCCGGCCGAGCCGACCACCAGAGAGGCGCCCTTCAGCCGGGCGATCTGGCCGACCATCGAGCCGACGGCCCCGGCCGCGCCGGAGACGAAGACCCGGTCGCCCTCCTTGAGGCCGCCGACCGCCAGCAGGCCGGCGTACGCCGTGAGGCCGGTCATGCCGAGCACGCCGAGGTAGGCGGAGAGCGGCACGGACGGGTCGACCTTCACCGCGCGCTTCGCCTCGACGGTGGCGTACTCGCGCCAGCCGAGCCCGTGCAGCACGGCGTCGCCCGGGGCGAAGCCCTCGGCGGCGGAGGCGACCACGTAGCCGACCGCGCCGCCGTCCATCGGCCGACCGAGCTCGAACGGCGGGACGTAGGACTTCACGTCGTTCATCCGGCCGCGCATGTACGGGTCGACCGAGAGGTAGGCGTTGCGGACCAGGATCTCGCCCGGGCCCGGGGTTCGGACCGGCGCCTCGACCAGCGCGAAGTCGGTCGGGACGGGCCAGCCCTGGGGGCGCGCGGCGAGGTGCCATTCGCGGGCGGTGGCGGGCGCTTCCTGCTCGGCCATCGGGGTGCTCCTTGCTGCCTGAAAGGTTGACTTAATGAAGTAACGATGGACATGAAAGGTTCATGTTGTCAACTGTTCAGGTAGACTGTGGGTCATGGACACCCAGCCGACCCGATCCGGCGCGCCGCAGCCCGACGAGATCACCCGTGAGGTCGTCGACCTGATGGCCAACCTGGTCGCGCTCTTCCACCGCGAGTACGAGGAGGCCGCCGCCGCCCGCTCGCTCACCGGCGCCCAGGCCAAGGTCCTCGCCCTGCTGCGGCGCGGACCGATGCCGATGCGCCACATCGCCCAGACGCTCAGCTGCGAGCCGTCCAACATCACCGGCATCGTCGACCGCCTGGAGTCCCGCGGCTTCGTCACCCGGGAGGCCGACCGGCAGGACCGCCGGGTCAAGCTGGTCGCCGCCACCGACTCCGGCGCGGCCGCCTCCGAGGAGCTGCGCGAGTCGCTGAACTTCGCCCGCGAGCCGCTGGCCGCCCTCGGCCCCGACGAGCGGACGGTGCTGCGCGACCTGCTCCGCCGGATGCTCTCCGGCGCCTCCGGCCCCGGAGCGTGAGCAGCATCACGGTCCCGGCGGCCGATCCGGCGCAATTGGCAGGCCTCCGGCTGTAACCGAACACTCCCCCGGAACGTCTAACGTTCGAGACTCGCACCGGCCTGCCCATGAGCCGGTGCGTGCAGGGAACGACACCAGAAGACGGAGGTCCCGGGGGGATGAGCAGCAGCTCGCGCCGGCGGCGCATCATACGTACCGCCGTGGGCCTCGCCGCCGTTCTCGTGCTGTCGGTGGCCGGCGCCGGCGCCTGGTTCTACCACCGGCTGGACAGCAACATCACCACCTTCGACGCGGGCGGCGTCGCCACCGAACGGCCGCCGGCCCCCGTCCCGGTCACCCCCGGAGCCCTGGTCCCGGTCAACGTCCTGGTCCTCGGCTCGGACACCCGGGACGACGGCAACGCGGACCTCGGCGGCGGCGATGAGGGCGTCGGCCACTCCGACACCGCGATCCTGCTGCACATATACGCCGACCACAAGCACGCCGTCGGCGTCTCCATACCCCGCGACACGCTGGTGACCATCCCGGCCTGCCGGCTGCCCGGCGGCGGCTGGACGTCCCCCAGGACCAACCAGATGTTCAACTCGGCCTTCACCGTGGGCGCGTTCCCCAAGGGGAACCCGGCCTGCACGCAGAACACCGTCGAGACGCTGACCGGCCTGCGGATCGACCACACCATCGTGGTCGACTTCAAGGGCGTCGCCGCGATGACCGAGGCCGTCAACGGCGTGGACGCCTGCGTCCCCAACGACGTGAACTCGCACAACATCCACCTCAAGAAGGGGATGCAGAAGCTCTCCGGGCAGCCCGCGGTGGACTACCTGCGGGCCCGCTACGGCTTCGGCGACAACTCCGACATCGGCCGGATGAAGCGCCAGCAGGCGTTCCTCTCCTCGATGATCAGGAAGGTCCAGGGCCAGGGTTTCTCGCTGCCGACCCTGCTCCCGCTGGCCGACGCGGCCACCCGCTCGCTCACCGTGGACGAGGGCCTGGGCACCGCGATGAAGCTGGTCGACTTCGCCCAGTCGCTCCAGCAGATCAAGCTGTCCGACATCACCTTCGTCACCACCCCCTGGCGCTTCTCCGGCGACCGGGTCGCCCTGGTCCACCCGGACGTCGACACCCTCTGGAAGCTGCTGCGCGAGGACCGCACGCTGGACGGGCAGTCCACCGGCGCGGCGCCCGCCTCCCCGTCCGCCACGACCGCCTCCGAGGCCTCGCCCACCGCGCTCTCGCCCGGCGAGGCGGCCGCGCCGATCACCGTCGTCAACGGCGTCGGCACCCCCGGGCTGGCCGGCAAGGGCGCCGAGGCCGTCCGCGCCAAGGGCTTCCAGAACGTCACCCTGGGCCCCACCAACGGCGGCCGGCTGCAGACCGAGATCGCGTACGACCCGGCGCTGAAGGCCGTCGCCGACCGGCTCGCGCCGCTCTTCCCGGGGGCACGGCCGGTCGAGGAGGCGGGCTCCGGGGGAATCACCGTCACCCTGGGCCGCGACTACCGCCCGACGGCCGGCACCGGGCTCGACTCCGTCGACATCCCGGGCGGGCCGGCGGCCGGCCCCACCACCACCGGCACGCCCACCCCGACCGGCGTACCCAGCGGCATCACCGAGAACAGCCGCGGGGCCGACACCGACCCCTGCGCCAACCTGACCTTCGGCTAGCCGGCGTCCGGCGGGTCCGGCAGACCGGTAACCACCGCGGTCAGCCGGGTGCCCGCCGGAAACGCCCCGGCCCCGGCCAGGTCGTACAGGGCGGCCAGCAGCTTGGCGACGTAGCGGCGCTCCAGGGCGATCCCGTGGCGCCGCTCGAAGCCCTCGGCGAAGGCCTCCAGCCCGGGCGGGATCCGGCCGTAGCCGCCGCCGTGGTGGTCGTGGTCGATCCGCCAGTTGTCGAACTCCCGCCCGTAGGCGGCCCGGTGCAGCCGGGCGACCTCGCCCTCCAGGTAGCCGGCGCCGCCGCGCAGCACCGCCACCCCCAGTGCCCGCGCGCCCGGCGGCAGGCCGGCCGCGATCCCGGCCAGGGTGCCGCCGGTGCCGACCGGGCAGCAGACCACGTCCCGCTCACCGAGGTCCGGCAGCTCCGCCGGGACGGCCGCCGCGCCGGTCGCCGCCAAGGCGTTGGAGCCGCCCTCCGGCAGCACCGTGCAGGGGCCCCAGCGCCGCTGCAGGCCCGCCGCCACGTCCTCGTCCAGCTCGCAGCGCCCGGCCGTCTCCCGGTACTCGGAGCGGGACAGGAAGACCAGTTCCATCCCCGCCGCCTCGGCCGCCCGCAGCGACCAGTTGCGCGGTGCGTCGGCCAGCTCCTCGCCGCGGACCAGCCCGACGCTCTCCAGCCCGAGCGCGCCGGCCGCCACGGCGACCGCGCGCAGATGGGTGGAGTAGGCCCCGCCGAAGGTCAGCAGCCTGGTCCGCCCCTGCCGGACGGCCGCCTCCAGGTTGGGCCCGAGCTTGCGCCACTTGTTGCCCGGCACCGCCGGGTGCAGCAGGTCGTCGCGCTTGAGCCGCAGCCGCACCCCGGCCCGCGCCAGCACCTCGTCGGTGCAGTCCACCAGCGGGGTCGGCAGCAGTGCGGGTTCGAGCATCGGGCCAGGATACGGAGGCGGGGCGGGGCACCACGGCGACGGGGGCGGGCCCGGGCGGCGGGCGGCGTCAACGAGCCCCGGGAGCGGCCCTATTCGGGTGATTCCCGGCCTGTCGGTACGGCCGCCGGGGCCACCGGTCACTAGAGTGCGTGCAGATGACCACACCTGGTCAAGCCCGGTCGTCCGGGCGAAGGGTGGGGCGGGTGGGACTCGAACCCACGACCAAGGGATTATGAGTCCCCTGCTCTAACCGGCTGAGCTACCGCCCCGGTTCGCCGCTCGCACCGGTCGCCCGGCCGCGGCAGCAGCAGACGGCCCCGCGAGGCCGTCCCGGGCAGCATAGCCGGTCGATCACCCGTGGTGCGCGCCGGGGGCGCACATGGGTGCGCGCGGATGCACGCCTCCCCGCGCGGAGCAGCTCCGCTGGCGGGACCCCGGCGGCCCCCTGGAGCCTGGGCGGATGACGGTACGTGAGCTGGCGGCGGCCGGAGCCACACTGGCGGTCCTCGCGGCGGCGGGCTGCACCACCGCGGCGGGCCCCGGCGGTGCCACCCCGACGGTGGGTTCGCACCCGGCCTCGGCCTCCGGCTCGGGCCCCGCCTCCACCGGCGGCCACGGCTGGAGCCGGGAACGGCTGCGCGGCGCCCTCGGCCGGCAGACCGGCGTCACCCGCACCGCCAAGCCCACCGTGCTCAACGGCCTGGTCGGCGCCGTCTTCACCCGCAACGCGGACGGCGACCACTTCTGCACCGCCAGCGTGGTCGACAGCGCCGGACTCAACCTGATCGTCACCGCCGCACACTGCGTCTGGGACCCGCAGCTCGGCCAGCGCAGCGACCTGGTCTTCGTCCCCGGCTACCGGGACGGCGACACCCCGAGCGGGGTCTGGCCACTGCTGGCGGTCACCGTCGACCAGGCCTGGAAGGACGACGGCGACCCGGACGTCGACGTCGCCTTCGCGGTGGTGCAGCCGCAGAACGGGCAACAGGTGCAGCAGGTGCTCGGCGCCAACCGGCTGGGGATCGACCGCGGCTACCGGCTCCCGGTCAAGGTCACCGGCTACCCCGGCACCAGCGAGGTCCCGATCACCTGCAGCAACACCACCACCGAGCAGAGCCCGACCCAGCTGAGGATCGACTGCCCGGACTACACCGGCGGCACCAGCGGCAGCCCCTGGGTGACCGACTTCGACCCGGACACCCGTACCGGCACCGTGGTCGGCGTGATCGGCGGCTACCAGGAGGGCGGCGACACCCCCGACACCTCGTACAGCAGCTACTTCGGGGACTGGGTCCAGGCGCTGTACGACCGCGCCACCGGCTGACCGGGCCCCGGACCGTCCCCGCACCACCCGGACGCCCCAAAGGGAAGGCGCCGGGCGCCGGGGTTGGCGCCGCCGGGCGGGGACTGGTAGATCTTCCTCACGTACGGCGGTCCGCACGACCCGCAGGGGCCGCCCCGAGGACGAGACGGAGCCGCGATGGCCTCCCGCCCGGTACGGCTCCCGCGCGCGGCCCAGGCGGTCGCACTGGCGGCCCTGCTGCTCGCCGCCGGCACCGCGTGCGGCGGAGGGGACAACCTGCCCCCGACCGCCGCGGTCGCGCAGCAGAGCCCGGCGGGCGACCGGGTCGGCACCCTCTCGATCCACACCGCCGACGGCCCCCGGGCCTGCACGGCGAGCGTGGTGCACAGCCCGCGACGCAATCTGCTGGTGACCGCCGCACACTGCGTGCAGAGCCGCCGGATCGGCCTGCTGGACGGCCTGGTGTTCACCCCCGGCTACCGCAACGGATACTCCCCCTACGGGAGTTGGCCGGTGCAGTCGGTCACCGTCGACCCACGCTGGTCGGCCGGCGACGACCCCGAGTACGACGTGGCGTTCGTCACCCTCCGTCCGGCGGACGGCCGGGAGGTCGAGGACGCGGTCGGCGGCAACCCGCTCGGCACCGGCCAGGGCTTCGGTCTCCCGGTCTCGGTGACCGGCTACCCCAACGCGAGCGGCGAGCCGATCACCTGCTCGGCCCGGACCAGGTCGCAGAGTCCCACCCAGGAACGCTTCGACTGCGGCGGCTACACCGACGGCACCAGCGGCAGCCCGTGGATCACCCCGACCGGCGCGGTGGTCGGCGTGATCGGCGGCTACCAGGAGGGCGGCGAGACCCCCGGCACCTCGTACAGCATCACCTTCGACGGCCGGGTCGCCGAGCTGTACCGCCAGGCCACGGCCTGAGGCCCGGCCGCACGGGCGGGACGCCCCGGACGAGCGGCACAACACGAAGGCCCCCCGGTCGACCGGGGGGCCTTCGCTCTGAGCAGACACCGGGCGGACCCGGTGAAGCTCCCGCATTTGGACTCGAACCAAAAACCTGCCGGTTAACAGCCGGCTGCTCTGCCAATTGAGCTATGCGGGATCGCGGTGGCACACGCCACCACGGACAGGCCGACCGCCCCCGGAGGGACCGCGACCTGAGCTCCCCCAATTGGACTCGAACCAATAACCTGCCGATTAACAGTCGGCTGCTCTGCCAATTGAGCTATGGGGGATCGGCTTCCGCTTCGGCCCCCGGTTTCCCGGGCTCCTCGGCGCTCGCTGCGGGACATACATTAGCGCACTCGGGGGGGTGGTCCGCCAATCGCTTTCCCCGGCCCTCCCGGCGACCCCGCCCGGCGCGCCCCGCGCGCGCCCCGCGGAGCGCCCGGGGATGCTGGGGGCACGGACGGTTCGCCGCCCCGAAGGACGGGTAGGGCAATGCGGCAGACGCCGCCAGGAGAGGGTGGAATCCGATCATGTGGAAGCTGTCGTTGATCGTCGGACTCGCGGCCGGCTACGTCCTGGGCTCGCGGGCGGGGCGCCAGCGGTACGAGCAGATCGCCAAGGTCACCCGGCAGGTCGCCCAGAACCCCAAGGTGCAGACCGCCGCCGACAAGGCCAGGCAGCAGGCCGGCGCCGCCGCCGGGAAGGCGGCCGGAGCCGTCGCGGGCAAGGTCGGGGACAAGCTGCCGAACTCGGTCACCGACCGGGTGCCGTACTTCAACCGGCCCCGGGTGGAGGACGACAGCTGGGGTACCTTCCGTCCGTGACCGGGCGGTGACGGCAGGGTGTCCTGGACGGCTCCGGAGCGGTACCGAAGGGGCAACACTTGCCCGGACGAACCGCGTCCGGACGCCCGCTGAGGCATGATCTCGACATGGCCATCGTCGCGGGGATAGACAGCTCGACCGGTCGCACCCGGATCGTCGCGTGCGACACCGGCACCGGCGCGGTGCTGCGGTCCGGCAAGGCGCCGCACCCCGCCCCCGAAGGCCAGGACACCCGGGCCGGCGAGGCCGACCCGCAGATCTGGCTGCACTCGCTCGGCGACGCGGCCGCCGGCGGCCTGCTGGAGGGCGTCCGGGCGATCGGCGTCAGCGCGCAGCAGCACGGCATGATCGGCCTGGACGCCGGGGGCGTGCTGGTACGGCCCGCGATCCTCTGGAACGACCCGCGCTCCAGCGGCGCCGCGGCCGCCCTGCTGGACGCGCTCGGCGGCGCGGCGGCCTGGACGGCCGCGATCGGCGCCGTCCCGGGCCCGACGTACACCATCGCCAAGCTGCGCTGGCTGGCCGAGTTCGAGCCGGCCAACGCCCGCCGGGTGGCCGAGGTGCTGCTGCCGCACGACTGGCTGGTCTGGCAGCTGCTGGGCCACCCCAAACGGCGCACCACCGACCGCGGCGACGCCTCCGGCACCGGCTACTGGTCGCCGATCACCGGCGAGTACCGGCAGGACCTGATCGAGCTGGCCCTCGGCCACGAGCTGAAGCTGCCGCACGTGCTCGGCCCGGCCGAGCCCGCCGGGCACACCCCCGAGGGCCTGCTGATCTCGGCCGGCACCGGTGACAACATGGCCGCCGCCCTCGGCCTCGGCCTCGAACCCGGCGACGCGGCGGTCTCGCTCGGCAGCTCCGGGACGATCTTCGCCGTGCACGGGCAGGCCGTGGTGGACGCCACCGGGCTGGTCTCCTCGTTCGCCGACGCCACCGGCCGCCACCTGCCGATGGTCGCCACCCTGAACGCCGCCCAGGTGCTCCGCTCCACCGCCGCGCTGCTCGGCCGGGACCTGGAGGGCCTGAGCGAGCTCGCCCTGCAGTCCTCCCCCGGCGCCTACGGGATGGTGCTGCTGCCCTACCTGGACGGCGAGCGGACACCGGCGCTGCCGCACGCGGCCGGCACGCTGACCGGGGTGCGGGCCGAGTCGATGACCCCGCAGCACCTGGCCCGGGCCGCCGTCGAGGGCATGCTCTGCAACCTCGCGGACGCGCTGGACGTGCTGCGCGCCCGGGGCGTCGAGGTGAAGCGGGTCTTCCTGCTGGGCGCGGCCGGGCGCCTGCCCGCCGTCCGGCAGATCGCGCCGCTGCTGTTCGGCGTACCCGTCGTGGTGCCGCCGCCCGGCGCCCACGCGGCCCGCGGCGCGGCCCGGCAGGCCGCCTGGGCGCTGGCGGGCACCCCCGAACCGCCGCGGTGGGAGCTTCCGGAGACGGTCACCGTCACCCCGGACGCCGAGCAGGACCTGCCGGTCGGCTCGGCGGTGCGCCAGCAGTACCGGGCCGCGCGCGAGCAGATCCACCCGGAGACGGCCGGGTGAGACGGTTCCTGGGACGGCCCGGTGGGACGTCCCGGTGGACGTCCCGTGCGGCGGTGAGGACGCGTCACCCCGCGCCCGGTGACAGCGTGGACTGCGTGGACTGCGAAGGGGGCGCCGGAGCGGAGGTCGGCAGGACCTCATGGCGCTGCCCAGGGGCGCCCGCGACGACGGCCGGCTGACCGTCAGCCCTTTCGTCGGCACTGCCGAGCCGGAACGGCGCTGCGTGGCGGTCCTCGCCGGCCTCTGGCGCGCCCGGCCCCGGACAGCGCCGCCGGCTGCTCCACCACGGCTCCGGCGGGGCCTACGTGCCGGCCGGACTCGCCCTCGAACGCCGCTGGACGCACCGCAGCGCACCGGCCTCACCACTGACGGCGGCACGGCCCCCGGTACGCCCCGGGATGCGCCCCGGATCCCCCGCTCCCCCGCGCCGGTCCTGGGGACCCGCGTCGTTCCGGGGAGGAAATGGTCGCGGCGGGGAGGGCTGCACGATGTGCCCTCCCCGCCGCGCGTCCCTGCGGTCCGGGGCAGCCTCCCCCCGCGAGGCTGCCCCGGCCGGTGGGGGATTCGGGACGTCAGGGAACCGGCCCGGAATCGGTGCCCGGACGAAGGATCAGGGCGCCGAAATCGGACCGGCCTGAGAACTCTGCACGACTGACGTGTGAATGTTCGAGTCGTCAGCGGGGGTGTGAGACACTTCCGTCCGTCTCAGCGCCATGACCTGGTGTTTGAGACGGCAGGCCGGTGAGGTTGGAGACGCGGGAGACGCCCCCAGGCCCCGGGCCGGTGCCCAACTCGGCCCCTGTTGGTCCCGCGTCCCCTGTTTCTGATGTTGGGAAGGCCTCATGGCATCCGCCTGGAAGCAACTGCCGGACGAGCTGTCCGGCCCCGCCCGACGCCTGACGGAGGAGCTCCGCGCCGTCAAGGACGCGACCGGGCTCTCGCTGTCGGAACTGGCGACCCGGACCCACTACAGCCGCGCCTCCTGGGAGCGCTGGCTCAACGGCAAACGGGTCGTCACCGAACAGGCGCTGGACGCGCTGATCGGGGCCGTGGAGTGCGACGGCCCCAGGCTGCGGGTGCTCTGGGCGGACGCGGTGGCGCCGGAGAACGTCCAGGAGCCGCGGGCCGGGGACGGCATGGAGCCCGGCACGGAGTCCGTGGAATCCGGCGTGGAGCCCGTGGAAGCCGGTGGGGAGTCCGGCGTGGAATCCGTGGAACCCGGTGAGGAGCCCATGCCGGAGGGCCTCACGGACGTCCTCTCCGGGCCGGTGACCGAGACGGTGGCCGGGCCCGCGACGGAGGCCGCCGATCCTGCGGAGGACCTTGCCGTGGGCCCCGTCACCGGGGAGCCCTCCCCGGCGACGCCGTGGTGGCGCCGGCCGGTGGCGCTGGCGGCCGGCGCGATGGCGGCGGCGGTACTGCTGGTGCTGGCCGGGGTCCGGTACACCCACGGCGACAGGGAGGAGCCGGCCGCCGTCGCGCAGCCCGTCCCGACCTCGGCCACGAGCCCGGCCGCCAAGCCCGCCTCACCGGCCCCGCCGGCCTCCGCCTGCCAGGCGATGGGCTGCTCGCACAAGGACCCCAAGGCGACCGGCTGCGGGGCCGACGCCCGGACCCTGCAGACCAACAACATCGGCAAGGTGGTCATCTACCTCCGGTACAGCCAGAAGTGCCAGGCCGCCTGGGCCGCCATCACCGAGGGCGAGCCGGGCGACTCCTCCACCATCACCAGCAGCAGCGGCGAGACGGAGACGGCGCTGATCCACTGGGGGTACGACAACTACTCGCTGATGGTCAACGCGGGGGACCCGGCCGCGACCTTCCAGGTCTGCGGACAGCAGCCGGCCGGGGGCGCCTGCACGGTGAGCGCCTCCGACCTGGCCCACCTGGTCGCCTCCACCCCGATCCCGATCGGCCCGGCCTCGCCGCCGGCCACGGCGAGCCCGACCGCCCCGGGCTCCACCACCCCGGGCTCCACCACCCCGAGCGTGGACGCCACCGCGAGCCCGGGTGGCGCCGGCCCGAGCGGCGCGGCGCCCGTCAGCTCCTAGTTCATCGGCTCCCGGTCCGTCGGTTCCTAGTCCAGGTAGCCGCGGAGCTGCTCGGCGAAGGCGTGGTCGCGGAGCTTGACCAGGGTCTTGGACTCGATCTGGCGGATCCGTTCCCTGGTCACCCCGAACACCACCCCGATCTCCTCCAGGGTGCGGGGGCGGCCGTCGTCCAGGCCGTAACGGAGCTGGACGACCTGGCGCTCGCGTTCGCCGAGGGTGGCCAGCACCGCCTCCAGGTGCTGACGCAGCAGCAGGAAGGTGGCGGACTCGGCGGGTGAGGCGGCGTCGGCGTCCTCGATCAGGTCGCCGAGCGCCACGTCGTCCTCCTCGCCGACCGGGGTGTGCAGCGAGATCGGCTCCTGGGCCAACCGGATCAGCTCGCGCACCCTCGCCTCGGTCAGCTCCAGTACGACGGCGATCTCCGCCGGGGTCGGTTCGGTCCCGCGCTGCTGGAGCAGCACGCGCTGGACCCGGACCACGCGGTTGATCAGTTCGACCACGTGCACCGGCACCCGGATGGTCCGCGCCTGGTCCGCCAGCGCCCGGCTCATCGCCTGCCGGATCCACCAGGTGGCGTAGGTGGAGAACTTGTAGCCGCGGGCGTAGTCGAACTTCTCCACCGCCCGGATCAGGCCGAGGTTGCCCTCCTGGACCAGGTCCAGCAGGGTCAGCCCGCGGCCGATGTAGCGCTTGGCGACCGAGACCACCAACCGCAGGTTGGCCTCGATCAGCCGCCGTTTGGCGATCCGTCCGATCACCACCAGGGTGTCCAGCTCGCCGGCCAGCGGGTCGGCGGGCGGCGGCTCGCGGTTCAGCCGCTCCTCGGCGAAGAGGCCGGCCTCGATCCGGCGGGCCAGCTCCACCTCCTCGGCGGCGTTCAGCAGCCGGATCCGGCCGATCTCGCGCAGGTACTGGCGGAGCAGGTCCGCCGCGGGGCCGGTCGCGCCGGCCGGAGCCGGGTCGGCGTCGAGGTCGGGTTCGGCGTCCGGGTCCGAGTCGGCTCCGGCCGCGGTACCGGGCTCGGCGTCCGGGTCCGGTTCGGCTCCGGCAGGGGGTTCGGCTTCGGCTTCGGGTCCTGAGGGTTCAGGGACCTCGGGGACCTCGGGGTGGCCCTGCGCGGGCACCCGGGCACCGTCCGGCGGCGGAGCGCCGGCCCGGCCGTGGTCGTCGTGGGGGGCGAGCGGGTCGGTGGTCGGGCGGGTGGTCGCGGCAAGACCTTGGTCCACGGGCATCCCTCGGGGCGGGCGCGACTCTGGCGGACCCGCGCTTGTACGGAGGTGGGACGCCCTCCAGTGTGCGGCACGCCACACTCCGTGGCCGAGACTCGTGCGCGGACTTTCTCCGGAGAGGGCTACAGCCCCGCAGCACCCTGGCTGCGCAGCCGCTGCTTGTACTGCTCGAGCTGCCAGAGCTCGTTGCTCACCGCGTTCCACTCCTCGCTCGCGCCACGAGCGTGGAGCTGGTTGAGGTAGGCGCGTCCTTCGGTGATCCTCTGGTCCACCGCCTGGAGCCGCAGCTTCACCAGGAACTCCCCCGCGTAGATCGCGTCCGCCTTGCGGCGCGAACGCACCGGCTCCACGGTGAGCTCGGTCACCAGCGACCGCACCTGGTCGTCCGGGGACGCCTCGCGCACCTCGCTGGTGAAGTCGGCCCGGCCGGCCCCGTGCGCCGCTCCGCCGGCCTGGGCGATGGCCCGGCGCACGGCGGTGTACGGCGGGGTCGGGAACTCGTCCTCGCCGTAGTGGTCGAAGGCCGGGGCGACGAGGTCCGGGTGCTGGAGGGCCAGTTTGAGCAGCTCGCGCTCGACGAACTGGGCCGGGTCACGCGGGTTGAGGCGGAAGAGCGGGGTGACGGACCTGACCGGCTGCGGCTGCTCGGGGCGGCGCTGCTGGGCGTTGGCCCTCGGGTTCAGCTGGCGCTCGCGGTCCCAGCGGGCCAGCTGGGAGATCCGGCGGACCACGAACTGCTCGTCCAGGATGCCGAGCATGCCGGCCAGCCGGACGGCGTACTGGTGCTGGATCGAGCGGTCCTTGATCTTGGCGACGATCGGGGCGGCCTCCTCCAGCGCCGCCGAGCGGCCCTCCGGGGTCTCCACCCGGTGCCGGGCGACGGCCGAGCGCAGCGCGAACTCGAACAGCGGGACCGGGTTGTCGATCAGCTCGCGGACCGCCTCGTCGCCCTTGGCCAGGCGCAGGTCGCACGGGTCCATGCCGCCGGGGCTGACCGCGATGGAGGTCTTGGCGGCGAACTTCTGGTCGTCCTCGAAGGCGCGCAGGGCGGCCTTCTGGCCCGCCGCGTCGCCGTCGAAGGTGAAGACGGTCTCGCCGCGGTACTGGGAGGTGTCCATCAGCAGCCGGCGGATGATCTTGATGTGATCCTCGGCGAACGCCGTACCGCAGGTGGCCACCGCCGTGGTGACACCCGCCAGGTGGCAGGCCATCACATCGGTGTAGCCCTCGACCACCACCGCCCGGCCGGACTTGGCGATCTCCTTCTTCGCCAGGTCGATGCCGTACAGCACGTGGGACTTCTTGTAGATCGGCGTCTCGGGGGTGTTCAGGTACTTCGGGCCGTTGTCGTCCTCGCGCAGGCGGCGGGCGCCGAAGCCGACCACCTCGCCCGCGATGTCCCGGATCGGCCAGACCAGCCGGCCCCGGAAGCGGTCGATCAGGCCGCCGCGCTGGCCCTGCGAGGCCAGGCCGCCGAGCAGGATCTCCTTGTCGCTGAAGCCCTTGCCGCGCAGGTAGCGGACCAGGTGCTCCCAGCCCGCCGGGGCGTAGCCGACGCCGAAGGTCTGCGCCGCCTGCTCGTCGAAGCCGCGCTCGGCCAGGAAACGGCGGCCGATCTCGGCCTCCGGCGAGACGAGCTGCTCCTGGTAGTAGGCGGCGGCCACCTTGTGCGCCTCGACCAGGCGGGTGCGCTCGCCCTGCTGGTGGCGGGGGCTGTACCCGCCCTCCTCGTAGCGGAGCGTGATGTTGGCCTGGGCGGCCATCCGCTCGACGGCCTCGGCGAAGGTGAAGTGCTCGATCTTCATCAGGAAGGCGATGGTGTCGCCGTTCTCCTGGCAGCCGAAGCAGTGGAAGACGCCCTTGGAGGGGTTCACGTAGAAGGAGGCGGACTTCTCGTCGTGGAAGGGGCAGACGCCCTTGTACTCGCCACCGCCACCATTGGTGAGCTGTACGTAGTCACCGACGACCACGTCGATCGGCAGTGCGCTGCGCACCGCCTGTACGTCTTCGTCCCTGATCCGCCCGGCCACCCCGGAAGTCTACTTGGGTGCCGTGGGTTTCCGGGGCGGCGCGGGACGGACCGGGGCCGGGGCTACTTCCAGGCCGCCCCGACCAGCTTGGCGTGCAGGGCGGTGGCCGAGGCGTCGGTGAGGGTCGCGATCTGGTCGATCACCGCGCGGAGGGCGGCGCGGTCGTCGTCCGCCTCCTCGTAGAGGGTGGCGAAGACCGGGTCGAGGCCCTCGGGGGCCCGCTGGTTCAGCACGTAGGCCAGCTCGGCGATCACGATCCGCTGGCGGGCCCGCAGCTGGGCCTGCTCGTCGCGCTGCATCACGAACCGGACGGCGACCGCCTTCAGCACCGCGCACTCCAGCCGGACGTCCCGCGGCACCACCAGCTCGGCCGCGTACCGGGTGAGCCGGCCGGGGCCGTAGCGGGCGCGGGTGGCCTGCTCGGCGGCCAGGCAGAAGCGGCCGATCAGCTGGCTGGTGAAGTCCTTCAGCCCGGCCCGGGCCCGGGCCGAGCCGTCGTAGGAGCCGGGCCACCACTCCTGGGCGAGCAGCCGGTCGAGCGCCGCCGCCAGCTCCTCGGGCTCGGCGTCCTGGGCGTAGCGCCCGGCCACCTTGAACAGCTCGGCGCGCTCGCTCGGCGCCCGCAGCACGGCCGGGTCGATGTGGCCGGCCTGGAGGCCGTCCTCGACGTCGTGGGTGGAGTAGGCCACGTCGTCGGACCAGTCCATGACGGTGGCCTCGAAGCACTTGCGCCCGGCCGGGGAACCGGCCCGGAGCCAGCGGAAGACCGGCAGGTCGTCGGCGTAGACGCCGTACTTGGGCGAGGCCGGGTCGGTGGGGTGGGCGCCGTGCGTCCAGGGGTACTTGGTGGCGGCGTCCAGGGCGGCGCGGCTCAGGTTGAGGCCGACGCTGCGGCCGGGCCAGGGGGCGAGCCGGGCCGGCTGTTCGTCCTGCGGGGCGAAGCGCTTGGGCTCCAGCCGGGTGAGGATGCGCAACGACTGCGCGTTGCCCTCGAAGCCTCCGCAGGCCTCGGCGGCCTGGTCGAGCGCCTCCTCGCCGGTGTGGCCGAACGGCGGGTGGCCGATGTCGTGGGCCAGGCAGGCGGTCTCGACGAGGTCCGGGTCACAGCCCAGGGCGGCGCCCAACTCCCGGCCCACCTGGGCGCATTCGAGGGAGTGGGTGAGCCGGGTGCGGGGGAAGTCGCTGCGCATCGGGGCGACCACCTGGGTGGTGCCGGCCAGCCGGCGCAGGGCGGCGGAGTGGAGCACGCGGGCGCGGTCGCGCTGGAACGCCGTCCGGCCGGGGCGCTTGTCCGGTTCGGGCACCCAGCGGGCCTCTGCGGCGTGGTCGTACGGGCTCGGGGCTGCGGTGAGGCGGTGCGCGGTGTCGTCCATATGGCAATCACGGTACGCCGCGGCTCCGACACCCGGGGTGTGCCGCGCGCGAAGGGGCGCGGGCCGGCGCGTGAACCCTTGCCTGCGCGCCGGGGTGGGCGGGGCAGGCGGGGTGTGGGCGGAGCGCGGTCGGGACGCGGAGCCGCCGTCAGGCGGCGAGCAGCCCGCGCCAGCGGGGGACTTCGGTGACCGCGCAGGCGGCGGCCAGCACGGTGACCACGACGGCGACCGGTGCCGGCCAGGCCAGCCAGGAGGAGACGACCGCGGCTGCGAGCTGGAGGACCACGAGCCCGATGGTGACCACGCCGGGGACCGCGACGATGACCTGCTTCTTGTCCCCCGGGGTGGCCAGGACGGTGGGGAGGCCGATCAGGACGACCACCGAGAGGACCGCCAGCACGACCGAGTACGGGGCCAGCGCCCAGGGGGTGGCGACCCAGGCGACCAGTTCGGTGAGGAAGCGGAGGGCGTCGGCGAGCCGGACCGGATCCCGGGGCGCGGTGGCGGAGTTCACGGCGGCATGGTGGCACGGGGCCGCGGCGGGCGGAAGGGGTTGATCACGGGGTGGACGGCGGGCGGCAGCCGCGCCAGGTCGCGGCGGCCCCGGCGGGGCCTCGGGTCCGCACTGTGAGCCGTCGGCCGGTGGCGCACGTGCGCCGGCGCCCCCAGACGGTCGGGGGAGCCGGTGCGTCGCACGCGGGCGGGGGTGGGTCAGACGGCCGGACGGCCGCTGGCGGTGGTGGCGGGGACCGCCTCGTTGAGGTCCCAGTGCTCGGCGATCAGGCCGCCTTCGAGGCGGAAGACGTCGATGACGGCCCGGCCGTCGTCGCCCGGGGCTGCGGTGAACAGGGAGTGCGCGAAGACCAGGTCGCCGTCGGCGGCGAGGCGGCGCAGGTCGAAGCGGAGCTCCGGCAGTTGGGCCCGGAGGCCGTCGACGAAGGCGGTGAGCGCCGCGCGGCCGTCGGGGAGGTTGGGGTTGTGCTGGGCGAGGTCCTCGGCGAGGTAGCGGTCGGCCAGGTCGGTCCGCCCCTGGTTCCAGACGGTCTCCAGGTAGTCCCGGACCAGCTCACGGGCGGCGGCGAGGTCGGTGGCGGTGGTGGTGGCGAGGTCGTTAGTGGTCGCGGCGGTGGTGGTGGCGGGGTCGGTAGTGGTGGCGGTGGCGGCGTTCATGGGACGGCTCCTGTTCGGGGTCAGGCGGTACGGGACTGGACGGTGACGGCGGCGCCGGGCCGGCGGCGGACCGGGCCGCGGACGGAGGCGAGGTGGGACAGGCCGGCGAAGGCGAGTGCGGCGAGGCCGACCGCGGGCAGCGCCCGGGCGCCGAGGACGGGCAGCAGCGAGCCCGCGAGCAGGCTGCCGAGGCTGATGCCGACGTAGAGCATCGAGGCGTTGAGCGCGAGCAGCACGCCGCGCTGGTCGGGGCGGAGCGCGATCAGCCGGGCCTGCTGCGGAGCCTGGTAGAGCTGGCCGAAGAAGGCCCAGACGGCGAAGAGCAGCAGCGCTCCGGCCGGTCCGCGCGGGGAGGCGAGCAGGCCGGCGAAGGCGGCGGCCAGGCCGGCCAGGGTGACCGTGACCGTGGCCGCGCCCCCGAGCCGCGCCGAGAGCCGGACCCCGCAGGCGTTGCCCAGGACGCCGACCGCTCCGAAGGCGAAGAGCACCCCCGTCACCGCACCCGGCCCGAGCCCGAAGCGGGCGGCGAGGTAGGCGCCGGCGACCCCGTACACGGTGAATTGGGCGGCCATGCAGAACAGCGTGGTGAGCACGGTCGCCGAGGCGCCCGGGGCGGCCAGCACGGCCCGGTAGGCGGCGGCGGTCGGCGGCTCCCCCGCCGGGACGGCCGGGACGAGGGCGGCGACCAGGGCCAGCGCCAGCAGGCTCGCCCCCGCCACCGCGGCCAGCGCCCAGCGCCAGCCGACGGCCTCGCCCAGGTAGGAGCTGAGCGGCACACCGGCGACCGCCGCGACCGTCATTCCGGCGAACACGGTGGCCAGCGCGCGGGAGCGGCGCTCCTCGGGGACGATCAGCGAGCCGACCGCCGAGGAGGCCGGGCCGAACACGGCGCCACCGAGCCCGGCCACGACGCGCGACACCGCCAGCACCCCGTAGGAGGGGGCGAGGGCGCCGAGCACACCGCCGGCGGTCAGCAGCGCCAGGCCGACGAGGAGTGCGGCCCGGCGGTCCAGCCGGCCGAGCAGGGCGGGGGCGAAGGGCGCGGCCAGCGCGAAGCTCAGTGCGAACACGCTGACCAGGACGCCGACGCTGCCGGGCCCGGTGTGCAGGTCACGGCCGATCGGCGAGCCCAGGCCGACGACGGCCAGCGAACTGGTGCCGAGGGTGAAGTAGCCGAGCGAGAGGGCCAGCAGGGCGGGTGCGGCGCGGTCGGGCCGGCCGGGGTTGCGAGGCTGCGCGGACTGCCCGGGCCGTTCCGGTTGCCCGGGTTGCCCGGGCTGCCCGGGCTGTTCAGGCTGTTCAGCTTGCTCTTCGGCTTGCTGTTCGGGTTCGGGGTGGGGACGCATCGGAGCCCCCCTTTCCAATACGATCCGTTGCGTATTGCTATTCCAATACGAGACGCACCGTATGTCAACCCCTGGAGTGGGCTCTAGAGTGGGCCCATGACCGGACGACCACGCGACCCCGCCGTCGACGCCGCCATCCGCGCGGCCGTCACCGAGATCGTCGAACGCGACGGCTACCGGGGCCTGAGCATGGAGGGCATCGCCGCCGTCAGCGGCGTCTCCAAGCAGACCGTGTACCGCCGCTACCGCAGCAAGGGCGAGGTGGTGCTGGACACCCTCGGCGGCATCGCCGCGACCAGGCTGCCGACACCGGACACCGGCTCACTGCTCGGCGACCTGACCGTCCTGCTCACGGCGACGTTCGAGGCGCAGCGCACGGTCAGCGGCACCCTGAACCGGGCCCTGGCCGCGGAGGCGTTGCAGGACCCCGAGTTCGGCGCCCTGCTCTGGGAACGGCTGATCAAGGTGCGACGGGAGGCGGTGCGCGAGTTGCTGGCCCGCGGCCGGGAGCGCGGCGAGGTCGTCCACCCGAACGACGACCACCTGATCGACCTCGTCTTCGGCCCGATGTGGTACCGGCTGCTGTTCGACGTTCCGTCGCTGACCTGGGACTACGCCGCCGAACTGGCGCGCAGCGTCACCCTGGTGGCCCGGGGCGGCAAGGGCCCCGGGCGTTCCCGGAGCTGACGGGCCGAAATCCGGCCGGCGACGGTCAGCCCCGGGCGGTGTTGCGCACGGCCTTGCGCACGGCGGTGGTCAGTCCCGGGCGGTGTCGAGCAGGCGGCGGTCAGCCCCGGACCGCCTTGAGTACGGCGGCGGCCACGCCCTGCTGCCCCTTGGCGTTGGGGTGGATCGCCGCCAGGCCGGACGCCGGGAAGGGCGGCTCGACCCAGCGGTCGGCCTCCCCCGCGCACATGTCGTGACCGGCCGAGGGGGCGGCGGCGTCCACGAAGACCGCGCCGCCCGACTCCGCGCGGCCCTTGAGCATCGCGTTCAACTGCTGCTCCTTCTCCGCCAGGAAGCCGAGGTCGGCCGCGGCGACGGTGCCACCGAGCAGCGGCGCGCAGGCGGCCGGGTCGGCCGGCAGCAGCGAGGGGTAGCCGACCACGTACACCCGGGCCTGCGGGGAGCGGCGCCTGACCTCCTGGAGCACCCGGCCCAGCCGCTCGCCGGCCGCGTCGACCTTGCTCTGCACCTGGTCGACGGCGCCGCCGGCGGAGGCGTAGTGCTCGCGGCACGGCGACGCGGCCCGGCCCGATCCGACCAGGCCCTTCACCACGTCGACCAGGTTCTCCCTGGCGCACTCGCCGACGACCTCCATGAACCCGGCGTCGTTTCCGCCGATCCCGACCGTGACCAGCCGGGTGGCCGGGGTGAGCGCGTCCAGCTGGGGCGGGTTGGCCCCGCCGTCGGTCTGCTGGGAGCCCGTCAGGTCGCCGGTGCGGGCGCCGCTGCAACTGACGTCACGGAACTGGCCGTCCGCCAGCCCCAGCGACTTCGCCACCAGGGAAGGGTAGTTGACCGCCGACCGGGCACAGCCCCTGGGCTCCCCCACCTGCGGGGCGATCTTCAGGCCCGAGGTGTACGAGTCGCCGAGGGCGACGTACGGACCGACGGGCGTGGGTGTCGGGGTCGGCGTCGCGGTGGCCCGGACGGGATGCGGGCCGTCCGGCGCGGGGGCTCCGGTTCCGTCGCCGCCCCCGCCGCTGCACCCCGCCAGCAGCGACACGGCCAGCCCGGCCGCCAGAGCAGCGGCCCGCACCGGCAGCGGGCGCGCAACACGGAGCGGGCGCGCAGACGGCAGCGGGCGTGCAGCCGAACGCGCGGTCGGGCCCGGCGTGCTCGGGCCTGGCGTGGTCGGGCCTGTGGGCACCGGCATGGAATCCCCCCGGGGGTCGGAACGGCGACGTCTCTCCCTGTGGCGGCCCGTCCCCCGGGCACCTCGTCGCCAACGAACGGGCGGCGTCCGATGACTCCCGCCCGTCCGGGGATTCCCGGATCCTGCTGTACGGCCTACTCGGGGCCGCGCTCGTGCTCGGCGAGGAACTGCTCGAAGCGCCGTCCCAGCTCGTCCGCCGACGGCAGGTCGACCGGCTCGGCCAGCAGACTGTCCCGGCCCTCGGCGCCCGCCACCGCGTCGTACTGGCCCTCCATGCCGCGGATCGCCGAGCGCAACTCGCCGTCCCCCTGGGCCAGCTGCTCCTCGATGTCGGCGTAGACCTCGCCGACCCGCTCGCGCAGCCGGGTGCCCGGCAGCACCAGGCCGGTGGCCGACTGCACCGCCTCCAGGATCAGCACCGCCGCCGCCGGGTACTCCGAGCGCGCCACGTAGTGCGGCACGTGCACGGCGAAGCCCAGCACGTCGTGCCCGGCCTCGGCGAGCCGGTACTCCAGCAGCGCCTGCGCACTGCCGGGCACCTGGGCCTGCTCGAACCACTGCGGGTACCCGGCCGCGAGGTCCAGCCGGTTGCCGTGCGGGGTCAGACCGACCGGGCGGGTGTGCGGCACGCCCATCGGGATGCCGTGGAAGTCCAGCGTCAGGCGGACCTCGAACTGCTCCACCAGCCCTCGCACGGCGGCCGAGAAGCGCTCCCACTCGACGTCCGGCTCGGGGCCGGTGAGCAGCAGGAACGGCGCGCCGGCGGCGTCGTGGACGAGCTGGAGCAGGATCTCCGGCGGGTCGTAGGAGGACCAGTGCTCGCGGTCGAAGACCATCGCGGGGCGGCGGGCCCGGTAGTCCACCAGGCGGTCGTGATCGAAGCGGGCCACCACCTGCGGCGACCCCTGCTCCAGCAGGTGGGCCATCACCTGGCCGCCGGCCTCGCCGGCGTCCATGAAGCCCTCGAAGTGGTGGAGCAGGACCAGGCCGGCGCCGGTGTCGGCCAACGCGGCGTTCGCCGCGGCCACCGCGGCCACGCCCTGCTGATCCAGCTCGTACAGCGCCTGGGGATCACGCACCGCGCACCCAACCCCGTTCTCTACTCGTCGACTCGTACCGGCTTCTCCTCGTCTGCAGCGTGCCCGGACCCGCCGGAATTCCCGCGCTGGCCGGGCGTCGGACCGCCGCTGCACCGGTGAACGTCCGGCGACCCGCCGGAGTGCCCTCCGCGGCCCACCGGAGTGCCGTCCCGACCATGATCGCACCCGGATGGAAAACCGCTGGTCACGGGCGCCCGGAGGCCTCCGGAATGGCCTCCGGGGCAAACCTGCGCGGCCATTCGTGTGCCGCGAAGTGACGCACCGCCTTCTGGCGGGTATCGTCCTCTCGCTGCCTCGCATCGTCGCGTCGTCGTCACGTCGTCCGTAACGCCGTCGATCACGACCCGGCCCGGTGCTCGGCCAGTCACCCACGACGCATCTTGCCTTCACCTGGCCGCCTGCTTCCCTTCGCGCTCTCGTTTCCTCTTCGGCCATCTCGCGGACGCACACTGTCCCCTCGCTCATCCCGCCGGACCGGTCCGTAGACCCGTGTCCGTTCCGGCACCGCGCTGCCCGCCTCCGGGCCGCCGCCCCCACCCCGCTCGACCGGCCTCCGGCGTGCGCGGCCTTGGACGGGCGGCCTCCGGAGCCGGGGCGAAGTCCACCGCAGCCCGCGCCCTATCCCGGCACGGGACGCGCCCTCCGACCGATGAAGGACCGAAGGTTCCGTGCCCGTACCTGTCATCCTCACCGGCCGCACCGTGCGGCTGGAGCCCCTCGCCGCGCACCACGCCGAGGCCATCGCCGAGGCCGGCGCCGAGGACCGTACGACCTACGCCTTCACGGCCGTCCCGCACGGCCTGGAAGCGGCCCGCGACTACATCGCGCGCGCCCTCGCCGACCAGGCCGCGGGCCGGTCGATGCCGTTCGCGACGGTGAACCTCGCCGACGGCCGGGTGGTCGGCTCCACGCGCTTCCTCGAACTCGACTACTGGCAGGGCCCGGTCGTCTGGCCGCCGGTGCCCGGTGTGCCGTTCGGCGACCCCGCCACGGCCATCCCGGACGCCGCCGAGATCGGCAACACCTGGCTCTCGCCGCGCGCCCAGGGCACCGGCATCAACACCGAGGCGAAGCTGCTGATGCTGCGGTACGCCTTCGAGGAGTGGGGCGTGCAGCGGATCTCGCTGCGCGCCGACGCCCGCAACCTGCGCTCCCGGGCGGCGATCGAGCGCCTGGGCGCCACCTCCGAGGGCGTCCGCCGGGCGCACTCGCGCGGACTGGACGGGGTGGTGCGCTCCACCGCGTTCTACTCGATCCTCGACTCCGAGTGGCCCGCCGTGCGGGACATCATCGAGCTGCGGATCGCCGCCGCCACCTCGCCGAGCGCCCCGGAGCGGGCGATCAACCAGGAGTGCCTTAGACACGGCGGCGCCGCGCACCTGATCACGGCCTGACGGGGGGCGGCCTCAGGCCGGCGGATCCACCAGGCAGGGTCTCCCGGTCGCGGCGGTCCTCAGCACCCGGGTGAGGACGTCGAGGCCGTGCGGGTCCACCGGCAGCGCCGGCCAGCGGTCGGGGCTCGCCTCGACCACCGCGGCCACCGGGCGCCAGCCCCCGCGGACGCGGGCGACCGTCACCTCCCAGACCGCGTAGCGGTTCGGGTGGCAGATCCGGACGGTCCCCTCGTGGGTGTGGACGGTCCAGCGGAAGTCCAGCGTGACCGGATCCGGCCCGGTCCGGATGCGCTGCCACTCCTCGTCCGTCCACTGCACGTCCGGGACGGGGTGGGGGCGCGACACCCGCATCCCTCCCCTCCCCGGCCCGTCCGTGACGCTGCCGGGCTCCGGGAACGCCCAGGCCGGAAGCGGCTCGCGGGCGGCCATCCAGGCCGCCGGGATGCCCGTGGTGCCGGTGTACGCGGCGACCACGCCGCCGGTGATGGCGGCGACGGTGTCCATGTCGCCGCCCGCTCCGACGGCCTCCCAGACGGCCGCCGGGTAGTCGGTGAGCCGCCGGGCCGCGCACCAGAGCGCATAGGGGACGGTGTCGGCCGCGCTGGTCCGGCTGCCGTTGCCGAGCGCCCTGGCCGCGACCTTGAGGTCCGGCTCGGCGAGCAGCCCGACGGCCTCGTCCAGACCTTCCTGAACGGCTCCCATCGGCGTGTGGTAGCTGACCTTCTGCAGGAAGCTCGCGGGTGTCATCCTCGTCGTCCGCGCCTGGACCGCGAAGGCCGCGGCCACCGCGACGGCGATCGCGCCGTCCACCGCCTGCGGGTGTGTGTGGGTGATCAGCGCCGTCTCGACCGCCGGCCGGATCGCCTCCGGCGGATTCGCGGCGTACAGCGCCCCCAGCGGCGCCACCCGCATCGCCGCGCCGTTGCCGTACGAGCCCTGCCCGTCGAAGAGTTCGGCGGCCAGGGCCTTGGCGTCGCCGCCCTCGCGGACCAGCCGCAGCAGGCGGTTGGCGGCCGGGCCGTAGCCGCGGTCGAAGTCGTGCCGGCGGGCGAAGGAGTGGGTGAGGTCGAAGGTGTCGACGGCGCCGCGTTCGGTCCGGGCCGCGTACACCGAGCAGGCCATCTCGGTGTCGTCGGTCCACGGCCAGGGGCCGGGCGGTGCGGTGCGGGCGGCGAAGTGGGCCGCGGCGGTGTCGGGTACGAAGAACTGGGCGCCGAGGGCGTCGCCGACGGAGAGGCCGTTGAGCGCGTCGAGCGCGGGACCGCTGTGAAGGGTACTCATCGCGCCCAAGCCCAGCCCCCCGACCGGTGCGGCGTCAACCTCATTCCCGGCCCGCGACCCCGGAGAGGGACGTTTCGCATACCTCCGACCCGGGCGGGAAGCACCCGGGCATGACCAGCGCCGTCCTCCTCGACCCGCTGCTGCTGCTCGGCGCCGACCAGCAGCACATCGTCACCCGGGCGCAGTTGCGCCGCCTCGGCGTGCCGTCCGGCACCATCGCCCACCGGCTGCGCCCCGGCGGCCCGTGGCAGCAGGTGCTGCCCCGGGTGATCTGCCTGCAGACCGGGAGGCTGACGTCGCATCAACGGCTGCGCGCGGCACTGGCGTACGCGGGGCCGAAGGGCAGGGCGGTGCAGGGCGGCGAGGTGCTGCTGACCGGGGTCGCCGTGCTCGCCGACGCGGGACTGCCGTCCGCCGGGCACCCCGCGGATCTCGCGGAGGTCGACGTGCTGATCCCCGGCCAACGCCGGGTCGCCGACCGGGGGTTCGTCCGGGTGCACCGGGCGGCCGGGGCGATGCCGGGCGGATTCGAGCGGGACGACGGGCTCTGGAGCACCACCGTCCCCCGGGCGTTGGCCGACCTGGCGCCGAGCGAGACCGGGCGGCGCCGGTTCCGGGCGCTCTGCGCGGAGGCGGCGCAACGGCGCCACTGCGCCTTCGGGGAGCTGCTGGACCAGCTGCTCGCCCGGCCCGGCGCGCTCGAACTCCCGCACGTCGCACAGGTGGTGGAGGATCTCGCGGCCGGGTCGCGGTCGGTGGTGGAGGGCCAGGCCCGGGAGCTCGTGCACGGGACGGGCCTGCCGGACCCACTCTGGAATCCGGTGCTCTTCCTGGACGGCCGCTTCCTCGCCGTCCCGGACGCCTACTGGCCGCACGCCTGCGTGGCGCTGGAGATCGACTCCCGGGCCTGGCACCTGAGCCCGGCCGACCACGAACGCAGCCTGGCCCGCGCCAACCGGCTGACCGCCGCGGGCCTGCCGGTCGTCCGCACCACCCTCGTCCGGCTGCGGCGCGATCCGGCCTCCGTGCTCCAGGAGTTGGCCGCCCTCCTCGCCACCGGCCCGCACGGCCCGCACGCGCGGATCAGCTGGCGACGGGCCCGGTGAGGCGGCGGGCACTGCGCGGAACGGGCAGCCCCTCCGCCCCGGCGGGCGCCGGCACCGAACGCCGACGCCACCGGCAGACGGCGAGGGGCGGGACCGGCGGACTCCCCCTACCGGCCGCCGTGTTCGGCCCCGGCCGCGTCGGCGGCGGCCACCAGGCGCTGGAGTTCGGCGAGATGGCCGCTCAGGGCCGCACGGCCGGCCTTGGTGGCGGCGAGCCACGTCCGCGGGCGCTTGCCGACGTAGCCCTTCTTCACCGCCACGTAGCCGGCCTCCTCCAGTGCGGCCGCGGCCTTGCTGAGCACCGAGTCGGAGACCGCGCAGTGGTCCCGGACGGCGCCGAACTCGGCCTCCGCACAGGCGCTCAGGAAGGCGAGGGCGGTGAGCCTGGTCGGGTGCTGGAGCAGCGGGTCGAGCGCGGCGGGCATCAGCGTGCCCCGAGCTCTCGCCGGATGCGGGCGTTCAGCCACACGGCGCCCGCCCAGAACGCCGCGCCTGCGGCGATCCCCACCGCGGCGCCCACCCAGCGGGCGTCGCCACCGCACGCGAAGGCGAGCCCCGCCGCCACCAGTGCCGCCCCGACCAACTGAAGGAACGCCCGGCGGACCAGATGCCCGAAGGCGGGCTCCAGCCGGTGCACGATGCCGCCGCTGCGGGCGGTGACCACGGCCAGGCAGACGGTCAGCGCGGCGAAGGCCACGGCCAGCAGGATGCTCAGCCAGGCCAGGTGCGCGTGGGTGGCCTGGCCGACTCCCGTCCCGTAGAGCGCGAAGGAGACCGCGAAGGCCGGGCCGAACCACACCGGCAGGGATCGCGGGGCCCGGGCGGCCGCCTGGGCCCGCAGGGCGAGGCGCAGCGCCTCGGCGGCGGGAAGGTCGACGGGCCGGACGGGTTCGGAGCTGCTCATGGAATCCCCCCTGGAATCCGCGCGAGGGCACCGCGCCCCCGGCGGTCCCACTATGGCATCCATATTCCAAGTTGGAAAGTACTCTCAGTACCGCAGGACTCTCGGGACCGCAGAACTCTCAGTGCGGCAGGGCCCTCAGTGCGGCAGGGCTCTCATGACCGCAGGATCCTCAGCAGCGCGGGTCGATCTCCTGGAAGCTGCCGTAGTGGTCGGCCGTCCAGTACTGCTCGCCGGCGCCACCCGTGACGACGCGTCGGGTGCCGCGGTCGCCCGAGCCGGGTGTGACGACGGTGAACTCGTGGTAGTAGCCGGAGGTCTTCCGCGGGAGGCGGTTCTCGCGGTTCTCGAAGACGATGCCGTCGGAGCGGTACGGGTACGGGCCGCCCTTGGCGATCAGACCGAGGGTGTCGAGGGCCTGGCCGGGCAGCTTGGTGCGGCAGACGTCGGCGAGCGCGGGGTCGGCGGGCACCCAGGTGGCGGCCGGTGACGACGGCCCGGGCGCGGACGAGGCCGGCGCGGACGGCTTGGGCGCGGAGGACTTGGGCGCCGCCGGACCCGTGGCGGAGGCCGTGCCCACGGCGGCCTCCGGGCGGCTCGTCCCGTCGTCCGAGAGTACGTACCCGGCCGCGGCCGCGATCACGCAGATCAGGGCGGCCACGAGGACGAACAGGCGGTTCTTGCTGGTCATGCGCTCCAGCTTGGCAGCCGGCCCGGCCACCGCCGGACAGCCACACACGTGGCCACGGCCACACCCCGCGCACACGGGGAAAGCGGCCGGGGCGGGAACGGACGCCGTTGTCCGTTCCCGCCCCGGCCGCGTTACGTACGCCGGTTCTCCTGCGCCGAGCTCCGGTGTACGCCCTCCCTGGTGGGAGGGATGCGGTCAGCGAAGGGTTCGCGCCGTGGTCGGACGGGCCCTCCTCACCGATGCCTGGTGAGGAGGGCGCCTACCCGCCTCAGCGCGAGTCGCTGCCCGCGGTCTCGATGGCGGCGCGGCCGGCCTCAAGGCGCGCCACCGGGATCCGGAAGGGGGAGCAGGAGACGTAGTCCAGCCCCACCTCGTGGAAGAAGTGGACCGACTCCGGGTCGCCGCCGTGCTCGCCGCAGACGCCGAGCTTGAGGTCGGGGCGGGTGGCCCGGCCGGCCTCGACGGCGTGCTTGACGAGCGAGCCGACGCCGTCGCGGTCGATGGTCTCGAACGGGGAGACCCCGAAGATGCCCTTCTCCAGGTAGGCCGTGAAGAAGGAGGCCTCCACGTCGTCCCGGGAGAAGCCCCACACGGTCTGGGTGAGGTCGTTGGTGCCGAAGGAGAAGAACTCGGCGGCCTCGGCGATCTGGCCGGCCGTCACGGCGGCGCGCGGCAGCTCGATCATGGTGCCGAGCTTGATGTCCAGCTGGACACCGGTGGACCGGGAGACCTCGGCGAGCACGCGCTCGCACTCGTCGCGGACCAGCTCCAGCTCCTGGACGGTGCCGACCAGCGGGATCATGACCTCGGGGCGCGGGTCCCCGCCGGCCAGCTTGCGCTCGGCGGCGGCCTCGGCGATGGCACGGACCTGCATGCCGAACAGGCCGGGGATGACCAGGCCGAGGCGGACGCCGCGCAGGCCGAGCATCGGGTTCTGCTCGTGCAGCTTGTGCACCGCCTGGAGCAGGCGCAGGTCGTTCTCGTTCGGGTCCCTGCGGGCCTCGGCGAGGGCGACGCGCACCGACAGCTCGGTGATGTCGGGCAGGAACTCGTGCAGCGGCGGGTCGAGCAGGCGGACGGTGACGGGCAGCCCGTCCATCGCCTGGAAGAGCTCCAGGAAGTCGCCCTTCTGCATCGGCAGCAGGGTGGAGAGCGCGAGCTCGCGGTCCTTGTCGTTGTCCGCCAGGATCAGGTGCTCGACCTCCTTGCGGCGCTCCTCGCCGAGGAACATGTGCTCGGTGCGGCAGAGGCCGATGCCCTGGGCGCCGTAGCGGCGGGCGCGCCCGCCGTCCTCGGCGTTGTCGGCGTTGGCCCGCACCGCGAGCCGGCGGCGGCCGTCGGCGTGCGACATCAGCCGGTGCACGGCCTGGACGAGGCCGCCCTGGACGTCGGCGCCGGCGTGCAGGGTGCCCTCGAAGTACTCGACCACGGGGGACGGCAGCACGGGTACCTCACCGAGGTAGACCTTGCCGGTGGCACCGTCGATGGAGACGATGTCGCCCTCCTCCAGCACCAGGCCGTCGGAGGTGGTCATCCGGCGGCGCTTGGTGTCGACCTCAAGCTCCTCGGCGCCGCAGACACAGGTCTTGCCCATGCCGCGGGCGACGACGGCGGCGTGCGAGGTCTTGCCACCGCGCGAGGTGAGGATGCCCTCGGCGGCGATCATGCCGTCCAGGTCGTCCGGGTTGGTCTCGCGGCGGACCAGGATGACCTTCTCGCCGGAGCGGGACCACTTCACCGCGGTGTAGGAGTCGAAGACGATCTTGCCGATCGCGGCGCCGGGCGAGGCGGCGAGGCCCCAGGCGATCTGCTTCGAGGCGGAGTCGGGGGCGAAGCGCGGGAACATCAGCTGGGAGAGCTGGCCGCCGGTGACCCGCATCAGGGCCTCGTCCAGGTCGATCAGGCCCTGGTCGACCAGCTGGACGGCGATCCGGAAGGCCGCGGCCGCGGTGCGCTTGCCCACGCGGGTCTGGAGCATCCAAAGCTTGCCGCGCTCGATCGTGAACTCGATGTCGCAGAGGTCGCGGTAGTGGTTCTCGAGCTTCTGCATGATCGCCATCAGCTCGTCGTACGACGACTTGTCGAGCTTCTCCAGCTCGGACAGCGGCAGCGTGTTGCGGATGCCGGCGACGACGTCCTCGCCCTGGGCGTTGGAGAGGTAGTCGCCGTAGACGCCGACGGCGCCCGTGGAGGGGTCACGGGTGAAGGCGACACCGGTGCCGGAGTCCTCACCGAGGTTGCCGAACACCATGGAGCAGACGTTGACCGCCGTGCCCAGGTCGTTCGGGATGCGCTCCTGGCGGCGGTAGAGCCGCGCGCGGTCGCCGTTCCAGGAGTGAAAGACGGCGTGGACCGCGAGGTCCATCTGCTCGCGCGGGTCCTGGGGGAAGGCCCGGCCGGTCTCGCGCTCGACGATGCCCTTGAACACCTCGACCAGTTCCCGGAGGTCGGAAGCGTCCAGGTCCAGGTCGTTGACGGTGCCCTTGGCGTGCTTGGCCTCGTCCAGGGCCTCCTCGAACAGCTCGCCGTCGACGCCCAGCACGGTCTTGCCGAACATCTGGACCAGGCGGCGGTAGGAGTCCCAGGCGAAGCGCTCGTTGCCGGACTGGGCGACCAGGCCGGTCACCGAGGCGTCGGAGAGGCCGATGTTCAGGACGGTGTCCATCATGCCGGGCATGGAGAACTTGGCACCGGAGCGGACCGAGACCAGGAGCGGGTTGTCGGCCTGGCCGAGCTTCTTGCCCATCTCCTGCTCAAGGGCGTCCAGGTGGGCGCTGATCTCCTCGTGGAGCGAGGCCGGCTCGGTGCCGGTCTCCAGGAAGACCTTGCAGGCCTCGGTGGTGATGGTGAACCCCGGAGGGACCGGGAGGCCCAGGTTGGTCATCTCGGCCAGGTTCGCGCCCTTGCCACCAAGAAGATCCTTGAGGTCCTTGTTTCCTTCGGTGAAGGAGTAAACAAACTTCTGCTGGGACGGCACGGGTCGGTCTCCTCGCACACGGTTGCCCTGACGCCGGAGAACATACCCATTTCGAAGGCACTTCTGCGCCGCCAATAGGCCGTACGAGGCCAGTACTCGGCGGTAACCCGGCAGATCGAATGCACATAAAGGCGTTCACCTCTGTTGGTGAAATCGTCCGGATGACGCTAGCTTGCCTTCAAGTCTTGAAGGCAAGGAAACCGGAAGATCACACGACTGGGACGGAAAGTAGCGGTCGGCCGTCCACCATGCCGCCCCGGCTTGATTTCCTGCACCCGGACCGGCCGATCCCGCGCCACCCCCTTCGGGAAGCGATTCACCGCCGATGTGGCCATTTCGTCCCCTGAGTGACCGTCAGTCGCCACCGTATGTGGCAAGCGTCACGAGCGCATCTCGCCCGCCGGACGTAGTCCTCCTCCGTCGATCGTCGCACTGCGTCCACGGATGCGCTCGTTCCGTGACATCAGTGCACCAAAAAGGAGCCCTCTTGGCCAGATAGGACAAGAGGGCTGGGACGCGGTGGCAATCACCGGTCCAGGGGCGTTTTTGCCACTACGGACAGATCATCCGCCGGAGGTGTCCGATTCGGCGTCTGCACTGGGCAGGGCGCAGTCGTACGGATCGTCCAACCAGCCTTCCGGCAGAACCACCCGGTTGTTGCCGCTGGTGCGCCCGCGCGGGCCGTCCGCACCGGCCGGCCAGAGCTGGGACTGCTCCACCTGGGCGAGGGTTTCGGCCAACCCGGCCAGCGAGGAGGAGTTGGCCAGCCTCACCCGCAGCTCGGAGCCGACCGAGAAGCCCTTGGTGTACCAGGCCACGTGCTTGCGGAAGTCGATCACGCCGCGGGCCTCGTCGCCGATCCACTCGCCGAGCAGCTGCGCGTGGCGCACCATGGCCCGCGCCACGTCGGCGAAGCTCGGGCGGGCGTAGTCCACCTCGCCCTCGAAGATCGCGACCAGGTCCTTGAACAGCCACGGCCGCCCCAGGCAGCCGCGGCCGACCACCACGCCGTCGCACCCGGTCTCGCGCATCATCCGCACCGCGTCGTCCGCCGACCAGATGTCCCCGTTGCCGAGCACCGGGATGTGCGCCGGAACGGACTCGCGCAGCCGGGCGATCGCCGACCAGTCCGCGGTGCCCCCGTAGTGCTGGGCCGCGGTGCGGCCGTGCAGGGCGATCGCGGACACGCCCTCCTCGGCGCCGATCCGGCCGGCGTCCAGGTAGGTGAGGTGGTCGTCGTCGATGCCCTTGCGCATCTTCATGGTCACCGGGAGGTCCCCGGCGTTGGCGACCGCCTCGCGGAGGATCTCGCGCAGCAGGTTCCGCTTGTACGGCAGCGCCGAGCCGCCGCCCTTGCGGGTCACCTTGGGGACGGGGCAGCCGAAGTTCAGGTCGATGTGGTCGGCCAGGTCCTCGTCGGCGATCATCCGGGCCGCCTTGCCGACGGTGACCGGGTCCACCCCGTACAGCTGGATCGACCGCGGCTTCTCGCTCGCGTCGAACCTGATCAGCTGCATCGTCTTGGCGTTGCGCTCGACCAGGGCCCGGGTGGTGATCATCTCCGAGACGTACAGGCCCTTGCCGCCGCTCTGCTCGCGGCAGAGGGTGCGGAACGGCGCGTTGGTGATGCCGGCCATCGGTGCCAGCACGACGGGCGGCCACACCTTCATCGGGCCGATGGTCAGCGGCGCGAACTCGTCGGTGGTCGCGGTGGGTGCGGGCGTGACTGTCATGCGCGGCTGACCTCGGGGACGGGGGCTCGGGACTCTTCATTGTCCCCCACCCGCGGATCGGGCCTTCAGCCGTCCGGTCCGGCCGTCCCCCGCCGGTCAGGAGCCGCTCGCCGGCCCGGCCCCGCTCCGGGCCGCGGCCCGGTCGCCGCCCGGCCCCGGGTCAGCCCTGGGCCGGGACCACGTTCACCGCGCCCGAGGTGGTGGAGATCTGGACGGTGTCCGGGCTCGCGGGGTCGGACAGCCCGGTGTCGACGTGGACGTCGCCCGAGCCGTGGTCGACGGCGAAGTTGTAGCCCGAGCCGTGCGGCAGGGTCACCGACACCGATCCCGAGGTCGCACCGACCGACACCACGTGCGGCGGGCGCGCGAAGCCCAGCTCGACCGCGCCGGAGGTGGCGTTCACGTCGACCCGGCCGGAGCCGAGGCCGGTGCCCTTCACCATCCCGGACGTGGTCCGCGCGTACACCTGGCCGGAGAGCCCGGACAGCTCGATCGCCCCCGAGGAGGCGTCGAGCCGGACGTCCCCGCTCAGACCGGCGACGTCGACGCTGCCGGAGGTCGCGCCGCCGTCCACCGAGACGCCGGCCGGCACGTCCAGCTCGATCAGCGCGCCGCAGCCGACGTCCACCACCGGCAGCACCTGGTTGCAGCGCATCCGGACGGTGACCACGTCGCCCACGACGAGGGTCTCGACCCGCGGCCGGCGCACCGTCCAGTCCAGCCACTGGGTCACCACGACCCGGCCGGGCTCCCCCGGCCTGATGCGCACCGCCGCGGTACCGGTGTCCAGGTGCACCCTGGTCGCGGCGACCGGATACGTCCGGTAGTACGTCCGTTCCTGCTGCACCACCAGTCCCCAGGTCTGCACGGCGCCGAACGCCATGGTCAGCGCCATCGCCAGCGTCCCGGTGATCCGCCAGGCCCGGTGCCCGCCGACCGTCCCCCGTCCCCACCCCACCGCTACCCGACCTCCAGGAACCGCAGCACCGCCAGCACCCGGCGGTGGCTGGCGTCGGCCGGCGGCAGGTCGAGCTTGGTGAAGATCGAGTTGATGTGCTTGGCCACCGCGCTGTCGCTGACCACCAGGGCGGCGGCGATCGCGGCGTTGGAGCGGCCCTCCGCCATCAGGCCGAGCACGTCCCGCTCGCGCGGGGTCAGCTTCTCCAGCGGATCCCGGTGGCGGCGGACCAGCAGCTGGGCAACCACCTCCGGGTCCAGCGCGGTACCGCCCTCGGCGACCCGCTGGAGGGCGTCGACGAAGTCGTCCACGTTGGCCACCCGCTGCTTGAGCAGGTAGCCCACCCCGCTGGTGTTGGTGGCCAGCAGGTCGGCCGCGTACCGCTCCTCGACGTACTGGGAGAGCAGCAGCACCGCCACCTCCGGCCACTGCCGGCGGATCATCAGCGCCGCCCGGACACCCTCGTCGGTGAAGCCGGGAGGCATCCGCACGTCCGCCACCACCACCCCCGGCCGGTGCTCCTCCACCGCGGCGAGCAGCTCCTCGGCGTCCCCGACGGCGGCGGCCACCTCGAAGCCCACCGCCTCCAGGACCTTGACCAGGCCGACCCTGAGCAGGACCGAGTCCTCGGCGATCACAGCGCGCACGGCAACTCCACGGTGATGGTGGTGGGACCCCCGAGGGGGCTGAGAACGGACAGCGTGCCGTCGACCGAGGCGGCCCGCTTGCGCAGGCCGGTCAGCCCGGTGCCGCGCGAGGCGTCCGCGCCGCCGACGCCGTCGTCGCTGACGACCAGGAGCAGCCGGCCACCGGCCGTCCGCACCGAGAGCTGGACCCGCGAGGCGCGGGCGTGCTTGGCGACGTTGGTCAGCGCCTCGGAGACGGTGAAGTAGGCGACCGCCTCGACGGTCGGCGCGATCCTCTCGGTGAGGTCGACGTCGAGCCGCACCGGCAGCGGGGCGCGCGCGGCGATGCCGGACAGCGCCGCGTCCAGGCCGCGGTCCTCCAGGACGGCCGGGTGCAGGCCGCGGACCAGGTCGCGCAGTTCGTCGATGGCGGCCTGGGCCTCCTCGTGCGCGTCCACGATGACCTGCATGACCTCGGGCGGGACGTCCTTGAGGGCGCGCCGGGCCAGGCCCAGGTTCATCGCCAGCGAGGTGAGCCGCTGCTGGGCGCCGTCGTGCAGGTCGCGCTCGATCCGGCGGCGCTCGGCGTCGACGGCGTCGACCAGGCCGGCCCGGCTCTCGGCGATCTCCTCGACCCGGCGCTCCAGCGTCTCCGCCCGGCCCGGGCCCAGCATCCGCCGGGCGGCCGTCTCCTCCAGCCGGGCCAGCAGGGCGCCGGCCCAGGGCAGCAGCGCGAGCAGGACGGCGCCGCACAGGGTCACCGGGACGTCCAGCTGGAGCGGGTGCACCCGCACCGGGCTGGACGACGGCATCAGCCACGCCCAGCCGAGGACGGTGGTCAGCAGCAGGCCGGCGCCCCACGCGTACAGCAGGCAGAGCGAGCCGAGCGCCAGCACCGGGCCGACCAGCAGGTGGTAGCCGGCCTGACGCCAGCTCACCCCCGTGCGCAGCCGGGTCAGCAGGCCCGCAGGGATGTCCGCGGACCGCAGCAGCGCCGGCACCTCGACGCCGCGCAGGGTGCGCAGCCGGCCGCGCTGAGCCGACGTCAGCAGGCGCAGGCAGAGCAGGGTCAGGAAGGTGACCGGCAGGAAGGCCTTGGGGGTCAGGCAGGCCAGCCAGATCGGCATGGCCAACGGGATGCCGGCGGCTATGAACCGGACGTCGCGCCAGGCGGCGGCCGACCACGGCGGGCGCTCGGCGCTCCTGGCGAGCGCTCGGCGCAGCGGGGTGGAGGGCATGCCCGACAGCGTAGGCCCCGAAGATCGACTGACGCCATGAAGGGGGATGGAGGTTGGGGGTGTACCTGGCTACACCCCCGATTCGGAGCGGGACACTACCGACGCCGGGGGGTGGTGCGCGGAAGTCTTGAGGACATGACGAGCCCTGCACCGCACTCCGCCACTCCGCCCCACGGGCGGCCCGCCCCGGGCGCCGGGACGGCCGACGCCGAAGGCCCGCTGCCCGTCGGACCGGCCGACCCGGCCGGGCCCGCCGGTCCGCGCGGTCCGTGGGCGGTGCGCAGTGCCCGGGCGACGCGGGGGCGCGCGGCGCTGGAGGTGTACGAGCACGGCGAGCTGTTGGACGTCCTGGTCGCGGCCCGGCTGACCCCGCACCTGCTGCGCGGTGCCCGGCGCTGCGCCGTCCCCGGCTCCCGCGGGCGGTACGGGCTGGCCTGGGGGCGACTGGCGCAGGACGGCGCGGCGCCCGCCGTGCGGTTCACCGGCGGGTGGCTCGGGCGGGGCGGCCGGGTCACCGGGAGCCCCGAAGTCGTCACGGTGGCAGGGGAGTTCTGGCTCGCCTGGGCGCACGGGCGGTTCGACGGGGTGCTGGTGGAGCACGCGGGCGGCTGCGAGCGGCAGTCGCTGGCGCGGGTCCCCGGCCGTCGGCGCGGTGGCGTGACCGGCGGTGCGCGATGAGCACCGCCGTCCTGGGCGCCGCGGTTCGCGGCACCACGGTTCGCGGCACCACGGCTCGCGGCGCCACGGCTCCGGCCACCGCGGCGCTGCCGGCGTGGGCCGAGCGGGTGCCCGCCTTCGCGGCACTCGCCCTGCTGCCCTGGCTGGCGGTGCTCGCCGTCGGCCACGAGACCCCGTGGGTCGTCCTCGACCTGCTCGAACTCGCCGCCCTGCTCTCGCTGGACGGGCTGCTGCGCCGCCGCAGCCCGTCCGCCGTCCTGCCCGCCGGTGCGGTGGCGCTGCTGCTCACCGGCGACGCCCTGGCCGACATCGGCACCGCCGGCACCGGCCTGCCGCTGCTCGCCGCCGTGGTGATGGCCGGCTGCATCGAACTGCCGCTGGCCGCGCTCTGCCTGGCGCTCGGCCGCCGCGCGGCCCGCGCCTGACCCACCGCGGTCCGGCCGGGACCCCGCCCCGGTTCCCGGTGCTACGCCCCGCTCCGGTACCCGGTGTTACGCCTCGCTCCGGTACCCGGTGTTACGCCTCGCTCCGCGCCCGTTCCTGCGCCCCGCCCCGGAGCCCGCCCGCCATCAGCGCCATCCGCTCACGGGTCTCCTCGTCCCTGGGCGTGTAAGCGATCAGGCGGGCGCTCGGACGCGGCCCCAGCCAGAAGTTCGTGTAGTCGCAGTGCAGCAGCCCGACGCCCGGCACCATGAACCGCTTCAGCCCGTTGCCCGGGAGCATCACGTCGTGCCGCTGCCAGGCCGCCTCGAAGTCCGGTGAGGCCTTGCGCAGCCGGGCGAGCAGCGCCTTCCAGGCCGGCTCGGCACTGTGGTCGGCCATTCCCGAGCGGAACCGGGCCACCATCCCGTCCCGCTCGTTCTCGTGGTCCACCAGCACATCCCGGAACCGCGACGGCGTGAACGCCATCCACATCAGGTTCCGGTCCTCGAAGGGCAGTTCGTCGAGGTTCCCGACGAGGTGGGTGTACGAGGGGTTGTGCGCCAGCACGTCGTACCGGGTGTTGACCACCGCGGCCGGCATCGGCGACATCTGCTCCAGCACCAGCCGGATCGCCGGAGTCACCGTCAGGCACTCGCGTACCGGCGCCGGGTCCTCCGTCCCGGCCAGCACGAACAGGTGGCCCCGTTCGGCCGGATCCAGCAGCAGCGCGCGGGCGACCGCGTCCAGCACCTGGGCGGACACCTGGATGTCCCGCCCCTGCTCCAGCCACGTGTACCAGGTCACTCCGACCGCGGCGAGCTGCGCCACCTCCTCACGGCGCAGCCCCGGCGTACGGCGGCGGCCGGTCATCGGCAGGCCCACCTGCTCGGGCGCGATCCGCTCGCGGCGGCTGCGCAGGAAGGCCGCCAGCTCGTGCCGGCGGGCCTCGTCAGGGGCGGGGACGGCTCTCACCGGCGCGGTCGTGGCGGGCGTGGTGGACAGGCTCATGCACCCAGCATGCGCCACCGCGCATCCTGTTGCCAGGTACTTCTTATACCTGGATAACCACACTCTGGTACCAGGTTGGCGGGCGGCGGATCGTATGACCCGTGACCCCACAACTCGCCGTCGCCAAGACCACCGTCGCCGCACCCGCCCGTCCCGCCGGACCGGCCACCGCCGCCTCCGCCGCACCGGACACCGCCCCCTCCCCGAAGCCCTCCGCCGAGACCTCCGGACAGGCCTCCGCCACGGCCGCCCCGGGCTCCGTCCTCGGCACCGCCGGGCTGGTCACCGTCCTGCTCGGCGCCTTCCTGCCGATGCTCGACTTCTTCATCGTCAACGTCGCCCTGCCCACCATCGACCACGACCTCGCCGCGGGCCCCGCCGTCCTGGAGCTGGTGGCCGCCGGCTACGGCATCGCCTTCGCCGTGCTGCTGGTCCTCGGCGGGCGGCTCGGCGACATCTTCGGCCGCCGGCGGCTGTTCGTCGTCGGCGCCGCCGCCTTCGCGCTGACCTCGCTCGCCTGCGGACTCGCCCCCGGTGCCTGGACCCTGGTCGCCGCCCGCGCCGCCCAGGGCGCCTCGGCCGCCCTGCTCATCCCGCAGGTGCTCGGCACCATCACCGCCGCCACCCACGGCGCACGCCGGGGCCGTGCGCTCTCCGTCTACGGCGCGGTCGGCGGCATCTCGGTGGTGATCGGGCAGGTCCTCGGCGGGATGCTGGTCGCCGCCGACCTGTTCGGCAGCGGCTGGCGCTCCGTCTTCCTGCTGAACGTCCCGTTCGCCCTGCTCGCCCTCGTCCTGGCCGTCCGTTACGTCCCCGAGAGCCGGGCCGAGCAGGCCGCCCGCGTGGACGTCCCCGGAACGCTGCTGCTCACCGCCGCCCTGCTCGCCCTGCTCGTCCCGCTGATGGAGGGTCGCGCCGCCGGATGGCCGCTCTGGTCCTGGCTGCTGCTCGCGCTCTTCCCGGTGTTCGCGGTCGCGTTCGGCGTGGTCGAGGTGCGCGCCGAACGCCGCGGCGCCACCCCGCTGGTGCCGCCCAGCCTGCTGCGGATCCCGGAGATGCGGCGCGGCCTCGGCATCGCGCTCCCCTACTTCGGCGGCTTCGGCGGCTTCATGTTCGTGATCGCCGTCGCCCTCCAGCAGGGCCTCCACCTCGGGCCGGTCGCGGCCGGCTGGGCGCTCGTCCCGATGGCCGCCGGCTACTTCGCCGCCTCGCTGTCCGGCCCCCGTCTGATCGGCCGCTTCGGCAGCCGCGTCCTCACGGCCGGAGCCGTGGTGCAGGCCCTGGGCCTCATCACCCTGGCGCTCACCGTCCTCGCCGACTGGCAGCACTTCTCGCCGCTGCGGATGGCCCCCGGCGTCGCCCTCGCCGGCATCGGCCAGGGCCTGATCGGCACCCCGCTGTTCCGCGTCGTCCTCTCCAAGGTCCCCGCCGACCGCGCCGGCGTGGGCAGCGGCGTCCTGGCCACCGGCCAGCAGTCCAGCCTCGCCCTCGGCGTCGCCACCCTGGGCAGCCTCTACCTGGCCCTCTCCTCGACGCTGGGCATGGACCGCGCCCTGGCCCTCTGCCTCGGCATCCAGCTCCTGGGCTCCTTCACCATCCTGTACCTGACCACGCGTCTGCCCCGGTCCATCGGCTGACCGCCCCGGACGGCCGGGTCGCGGACGGCGCCGCGCCCACCTGCCCCCGACGGGGCGGGCGGGCGCGGCGCCGTTTGTCGGCAGTTGTCCGTAACATCCCGAACGAACCCACCCCACCGAATAGTTGATATGCCGAGCAGTCAAAACGATCTATGCTGTCCGGGTTCACGAACCTTCCCCGTGATCTCCCCATGAGAAGCAGGTCTGCTTGATGAAGTTGCCCCGGGCGTCCGCTGTCCTCGCTGCGGCTGTGCTGGCCCCCACCGTCCTGTTCCCCTCGATGGCGTCCGCCGCGGACCAGCCGAAGCCCACCGGGCTCTCCGGTCCTGACACGGCGTCCGACCCCGCCGGGGACCACGACACCACCCAGGAGGACCGGGACCGCGCGGAGATCCAGCGCATCCTCGCCGACAAGGAGACGGGGCGCGGCGTCCGCGAGGCCGCCGAGAAGGCCCTCAAGGGCAGCGCCGCCGACCTGCGGCACTTCTTCGAGGTCGAGCTGGACAAGCAGCGCCAGGACGACGACCGGGTCAAGCTCTCCCAGATCATGGCCGCGGGCGGCCCCGCCGTGAAGAAGGCCGCCGGCGCCGCACTCGACGGCACCTACGCCGACGTCGTCAAGTTCCTCAAGGAGGGCCAGTACACGGCCCGCGCCGAGGACGACGACCGGGCGGCGGTGGAGCGCATCCTGGCCGACAAGGAGAGCGGCCCCGCCGTGCGCACCGCCGCCGAGAAGGCCCTCAAGGGCGGCGCCGCCGAGCTGCGCCAGTTCCTGGAGACCGGCCTGGAGGAAGCCCGCACGGCCGACCTCAGGCTGAAGGCGGTGCAGATCGCCGACGCCGGCGGGCGCTCCGTCAAGGAGGCCGTCGACAAGGCTCTGCGGATCAACACCGCCGAAGCCCTCCACAAGCTCTTCGACGAGGACCTGCCCAAGGCCCGCGCCGAGGACGACCGGGTCGCGGTGCTCGTCATCATCGCCAACAAGGAGACCGGCCCGCGGGTCAACGCCGCCGCGCAGAAGGCGCTGAGCGGCACGCCCGAGGACGTCCGCCGCTTCCTCGAAGTCGAGCTGCCGGCCCTGCGCGAGAGCGACGACCGGGTGAAGGTCTCCCAGATCATGGAGGCCGGCGGCCCCGCCGTGAAGAAGGCCGCCGGCGCCGCACTCGACGGCACCTACGCCGACGTCGTCAAGTTCCTCAAGGAGGGCCAGTACACGGCCCGCGCCGAGGACGAGGCCAACGCCGCGGCCGCCGCCAAGCCCACCCAGCCGGCCCCGCAGCCCGACAAGGCCGCCCAGGGCGCTGGTACCGGTACCGGCACCGGCACCGGCACCGGCACGACCGTCCAGACCGCCGCCGACGTCTCGACCAACGGCACCAGCCCGGCCGCGGCCCACGCGCCGGCCCCGGCGGCCACCTGGACGACGACCACCACGGCCTCCGGCCGCCTCGCCGCCACCGGCGCGGGCGACGACCTCGGCTGGGAGGCCGGCGGCGCCGCCGCGGCCGTCGCCGCGGGCGCGGCCCTGGTCGCCGTCTCCCGCCGCCGCCACTCCACCGGGAGCTGACCCCGGCTTCACCCGATGACGGCGTGCCCCGGCCCACCGGCCGGGGCACGCCGCTTTCTGCGGGCCGGGGCGGCGAGCCTCCGGGCCCCCGGACCTCCGGGGCACCGGACCTCCGGGGCACCGGGCCTCCGGGGCACCGGGCCTGCGGACCCCCGGTGCGAACACGCCGTTCCACCGCGGGCGTTCGCCCCTCCCGTCGGCGCCACCACCAGTGCGGAGCGGGAGGTCGGCGGGTCCGACTTCCCACTCCGGCCCTCAGGTGTCCCTGGCCGGCACGCGTTCCGCGTCGAGCCAGACGGTGGTGAGGTGCCGGCCGTCGCCGCGGAGGCGGACGGCCGGGGGGAGGTCGTAGCCGAGCGCGTCCAGGACCTCGGCACTCGGGTAGCCGAAGAGGTCGATGCCGTCGAGGACCACCGGGGCGGTCAGGCAGAGCGGGTCCCGGGTGAGGCCGACAGTCGCCAGGCCGCGAACGTCCTCGTAGCGGCCGTAGCGGTCGCCGACGTCGCCGTGGACGTCGAGCCGGACGCCCTCGTACTCCGCCGTGAACGACCAGCCCGCCCCGCAGACCCACCCCTCGCGCACGTCCGCGACGGTGGCGACGGCCCACTGCGCGGTCCGCTCGTCGTCGCCGAAGCGGAGCACGCCCGCGCGGCCGGGCAGACGGAGGCCGACGCCGGGAAGGATCTCGAACATACGACGATGATTCCGATCCGAGAGCCCCGGCCGCAACCGGCGTACGGGGAAAGCGTTGGCACCGCCCACCCCCTTCGTGTCAGGATGACGATATGAGCAGCACGTACACGGGGAACCCCCTCGACGCCCGGAACCGCGCGGAGTTGACGGCAGCGGTCGCGGCCGGCGCGCAGCCGAAGTGGCTGATGTTCTGGGGCCACCGGCCGCAGCGGGACGGGTCGGTCGGGCCGGGATCGCTCAGCCAGTGGTGGCCGTCCGGGTTCACCGTCGACGGGGTGGCGTACGCCAGCGCCGAGCACTGGATGATGGCGGGCAAGGCGCGGATGTTCGGGGACGAGGCGATCGTGCCGCGCATCCTGGCGGCCCGCACCCCCGCCGAGGCGAAGAAGCTCGGCCGGCAGGTCAGGGGCTTCGACGAACCCGCCTGGGCGGCCGGGCGGTTCGAGCTGGTCACCCAGGGGAACGTCGCCAAGTTCGGGCAGGACGAGGCACTGCGCGCGTACCTCCTCGGCACGGCGAGCCGCGTCCTGGTCGAGGCCAGCCCGGTGGACCGGCTCTGGGGCATCGGACTCGCCGCCGACGACGAGCGTGCGCAGCGGCCGGCCGACTGGCGCGGGGAGAACCTGCTCGGGTTCGCCCTGATGGAGGCCCGTACCCGGCTGGCGCGGTGAGCACCGTCGCACACGTCCTGGACGCCGCGGTGGTCGTGTCGGCCGTCGCCGCCCTGGCCGTCACGCCAAGGGCGTTGCGACGGGAGGTCCGGCCCGGGCGCGCAGGCGCGCCCGGGCCGGAGGCGTTGCTCGCGATCGTGGTGGCGCTGATCCTCGTCAACCAACTGGCCTTCGCCGTCTACGTCCAGCGGGTGCACGGGGGGAGCACCGAGTTCATCGCGCGGTACCTGCCGCCCGGTTGGTTCGACGTGCCGCGCGGCAACCCGGTCGTCGACTGGTTCGCCGCGCACACGCCCGCGCCCGGACTGCTCGCACCGTCCGTCCTGCGTGTCCAGGCGTTCCTCGAACTCCCGCTCGTGCTCCTCTCGTTCGCCGCGGTGCTGCGCCGGCTGGACCGGGTGCTGTACGTCCGGACGGCCCGCTCACCGCTGCTCCCGCTCGCCGCGGTCTCGTACACCGTCGCGTTCTGCGCGGTCGAGTGGGACCTCCGCAACCCGTACACGGTGGACGACATCGTCATCCGGGTCCTGTCGGCGGTCGTCACCCCGCCGCTCCTCGCCTGGATCGCGGGACGGGAGCCCGACACCACGCCGTACGCCCCCCGGCCGCTCGTCTTCGCGGTCGACCTCTGGGCGTACGGCCATCTGATGCTGACGCTGTACGACAGCGTCCTGCTCTACAACCTCGCCCGCCTCGGCCCCAGGCTGGAGAGCACGCTCACCGTGCTGGCCGTGCTCGTCGCGACCACCTTCGTCCCGCGGTACGAGGAGCTTCCCGGCCCGCGCGTCACGGCGCTCTCGCACACCCTCGGCCGGGGCCTGGCGCTGTTCCTCGTCCCCGCCCTCGCCATCCGGTACGCCAGCAGCTTCGGCACCCCCGGGGTCGCCGCCGCGGCGGGCGCCGTGGTGCTGCTCGCCGCCGTGGCCGGGCACGCGGTCCGGCTCGCGCTGCCCGCCGTCGCCGGCACGGCCGCCGGCGCCCTGGTCGTCCTCTGGTTCCCGGCGCCGTACTACGAGGCAGCGCTGCTCCCGGCGGCCGTCGTCGGGCTCCTCGCCGCCACCGCCACCTGTGCGGCCCTGGATGCGACTCGCCAACCGCTGGACGCACTCCCGTAACTCGGCAGCCGTATACCGACGCCAGGATGACCCGCAATCAGGGTCGAGATGGATAGGGTGCGGCGATCATGCGGATACGTCACACAGAACAACCAACAACCGGGCACATCGGCGAGAGCGAGCAGGACGCACTTGAGCTCCGCGCGGAGCTGGACGAGTTATTCCGGGCCAGGCAGTACGCCAACCAGCGCGAACGCCGCCTCAGGGAGGCCGTGCGGGCCCTCCCGGAGCGGCAGCGGCCGGACGGGGAGCTGTTGCGGCAGCTGGACCAGGCGCGGACGCTGCGCGAGGACCTCGGCGCGCGCTGCATCGAACTGACCGAGCAGCTCACCGCGTTGGAGGGCCGCCTGCGCCAGCCGGCCCCGCGGCAGGGCGACACCGCGCCCCGTCAGGGCGGCCCCGCGCCCCGTCAGCCCGCCGGGGCCGGCTTCCCGGACGGCGTGTACGAGGAAGCGTCCGCCCCCGGAACGCCACCACCGGCACCCCCCGCCACCGGGGCCCGCTTCGACAGGCCCCAGCCCCAGCCACGGCTCCAACCCCCGCCGCACCCCCAGCTCCAGTCCCAGCCCCAACCCCAATCCCGGTCCCGGTCCGAGCTCCGACCCCAGCCCCAGCCCCAGCCCGCGGAGACCGCAGGGGCCACGGCGGCGCCCCCTCCGCCGCCGATCCCCCGGAGCACCCAGGGCCCCCGCCGCCGCTCCCCCTCCGAACTCGCCGCCCTCGCCGAACAGGTGACCGCCCTGCACCGCCAGGGCGCCGCCCACGCGTACACCGCCCTGCTGGACGAGGCGGCCACCCTGCTCCTCCCGCAGGACACCGCCCACCTGACGGGCCTGCTCGCCCGCGGCGGCCCGCCCGACGCCTCCCTCCTGCTGGCCCGCGGCGCGGCCCGGAGCACCCCCGCGCAGGCCGCCGGCACGCTCGCCGAGTTGCGCCAGGCGGGGCTGGCCGCCGAGGCGGCCGAGCTGTTCCACGCCCTGTGGAGCTACCCGGTGGCCGCCCTGCCCGCCCTGCTGGCGGCGCTGGAGCGGGCCGGGCAGCACGCGGACGGCGCCACCCTGCTCTGGGAGTGGGGATCCGCACCGACCGCCGAACTGGCCGCGCTCGCCACCGCACTGGAGCGCGGCGGCCGGTCCGGCGACGCCCGGGCGCTGCTGCGCCAGGCCGCGGGCCGGCCCACCGCCGATCTCGCCGCGCTGGCCGGCTCGCTCCCCGCCCCGCTGCCCGCCGCCCTGCTGCACGACCTGGCGGCGCTGCGCCCGTCGGCCGAACTGGTCGCACTGGCCGCCGCCCTGGAGCCGCACCGCGAGCTGTACGGCGCCCTGCTGGCCGCCCTGACCGCGGACGAGGTCCGCCACCGCAGCACCCTCGCCGCCCTCCGCACGGCCGGCCTGCCGACGACCCAGGCCGCCCCGCCCCGCTCCCGCTGGGGGAGGCGCTAGGGAGCCGGCCCCGCAGGACGCAGGGAGCCCCCGCCCGCCCGAAGGCGAACGGGGGCTCCCCGGAGCAGAACCGGACGTCAGCAGCCGATCAGCCGCGCCGCCAGGTACGACTTCACCTGGTCCAGCGAGACCCGCTCCTGCGACATGGTGTCGCGGTCGCGCACGGTCACCGCGTTGTCCTCAAGGGTGTCGAAGTCGACGGTGACGCAGAACGGCGTGCCGATCTCGTCCTGGCGGCGGTAGCGCTTGCCGATCGCGCCGGCGTCGTCGAACTCGACGTTCCACGCGGTGCGCAGGTCGGCGGCGAGGCCGCGGGCCTTCGGCGAGAGGTCGGCGTTGCGCGAGAGCGGCAGCACGGCGACCTTGACCGGGGCCAGCCGCGGGTCGAGCCGCATGCCGACGCGCTTCTCCATGACGCCCTTGGCGTTGGGCGCCTCGTCCTCGAAGTAGGCGTCGATCAGGAAGGCCAGCATGGCGCGGTTGAGGCCCGCCGCCGGCTCGATGACGTACGGGAAGTACCGCTCGCCGGACTCCTGGTCGAAGTACTTGAGGTCCTGGCCGGAGGCCTCGCTGTGCACCGTGAGGTCGTAGTCGGTGCGGTTGGCGACGCCCTCCAGCTCCGAGAACTCCTGGCCGCCGAAGTTGAAGCGGTACTCGATGTCCACCGTGCGCTTGGCGTAGTGGGAGAGCTTCTCCTTCGGGTGCTCGAAGAAGCGCATGTTCTCGGTCCGCAGACCGAGGTCGACGTACCAGTCCCAGCGCTGCTGGAGCCAGTAGTCGTGCCACTGCTCGTCCTCGCCCGGCTTGACGAAGAACTCCATCTCCATCTGCTCGAACTCGCGGGTGCGGAAGATGAAGTTGCCGGGGGTGATCTCGTTGCGGAAGCTCTTGCCGGTCTGGGCGATGCCGAACGGCGGCTTCTTGCGCGAGGTGGTCTGGACGGCCTTGAAGTTGGTGAAGATGCCCTGGGCCGTCTCCGGGCGCAGGTACGCCAGGCCGCCGGCCTCCTCGGTCACGCCGAGGTGGGTCTTCAGCATGCCCGAGAACTCCCGGGGCTCGGTGAAGGAGCCCTTGGTGCCGCAGTCGGGGCAGTTGATGTCCATGAGGCCGTTCGGCGGCGGGAAGCCGTGCTTGGCCTCGTACTTCTCCTCCAGGTGGTCGGCCCGGTGGCGCTTGTGGCAGGAGAGGCACTCGGTCAGCGGGTCGTTGAAGGTGGCGACGTGGCCGGAGGCCTCCCAGACCTCGCGGGCCAGGATCACCGACGAGTCGAGGCCGACGACGTCCTCGCGGGCCTGGACCATCGCGCGCCACCACTGGCGCTTGATGTTCTCCTTCAGCTCGACACCCAGCGGCCCGTAGTCCCAGGCGGCGCGGGTGCCACCGTAGATCTCGCTGCAGGGGTAGACGAAGCCACGGCGCTTGCTCAGGCTGACGATCGTGTCGATCTTGTCGGCGGCCACAGTGCTCTCTTCAGTACGACGGCACGGTCAGGGCACGGCTGGTTGCGCGTACCCGAATACCTCAGGTTACCGGCCATACGGGTACGGGGTTCAAATCGGTATTGCCCGTGCTCCCCCGCCCATCGGAATCCCCCGGCTCCTCCCACTCGTCGTCACCCCTTGTTCACCCGTCCGAGTGATTTGACAATCATTTCCATCTAACCTGAGAATGGTTGTCATGATGATCCGACGACCCTCCCGCACCGCCATAGCCCTGACCGCCACGGCCCTGTCCGCCACCCTCCTCCTCACCGCCTGTGGCGGGGACAGCAGCGCCAAGGGCTCCGGCGGCAAGCTGGACGTCGTCGCCTCCTTCTACCCGATGGAGTACCTCGCCTCGCAGATCGGCGGCGAGCACGTCAAGGTCACCGACCTCACCGCGGCCGGCGTCGAGCCGCACGACCTGGAGCTCACCGCCAAGCAGGTCGCGAACGTCAAGAAGGCCGGCGCGGTCGTCTACCTCAAGGGCCTCCAGCCCACCGTGGACAAGGCCGTCGCCGACTCCGGCGCCAAGCACGTGATCGACGCCACCGCCGCCAGCCCGCTGGTCGACCACCACCTCGGCGAGGGCCACTCCGAGGGCGACGGCCACGACCACGCCGAGGCCGCCGGCGACCCGCACCTCTGGCTCGACCCCACCCGGTACGCGGCGGTCGCCAGGAGCGTCGGCGACGGGTTCGCCAAGGCCGACCCGGAGCACGCGGCCGACTACCGGAAGAACACCGACGACCTGGTCAACAGGCTCACCGCCCTGGACCAGGAGTTCCGGGACGGCCTGAAGGACGCCGGGACCCGGACGTTCGTCACCAGCCACGCCGCCTTCGGCTACCTCGCCGAGCACTACGGCCTCACCCAGGTCGCCATCAACGGCGTCGACCCGGAGTCCGAGCCCACGCCGGCCCGCCTCGCCGAGGTCCAGAAGGCCGCCAAGGAGCACGGCGTCACCACGGTCTTCTTCGAGACCCTGGTCAGCCCCAAGCTCGCCGAGACCGTCGCCAAGGACCTCGGCCTCAAGACCGCCGTCCTGGACCCGCTGGAGGGCGTCAAGGACAGCTCCAAGGACGACTACCTGACGGTGATGAGGCGCAACCTCGCCAACCTCCAGGCCGCCCTCGGCGCGACCACCCCCGCAGGCACTCCCGCGAGCACCCCCGCGGCCGCCGCCACCACCCCGGCCGCGTCCACCCCCGCGACCACCAGCTGACGGGACGACAGCACCTCATGGCACACCCGACACCCCCGGCCGTCCGCCTCCACGACGCCGTCGCCTCCCGCGGCGGCCGGCCGGTGCTGCGCGGCGTCGACCTCACGGTGAACCCCGGTGAGGTCGTCGCGCTGCTCGGCGCCAACGGCTCCGGCAAGTCCACCACCGTCAAGGCCGTGACCGGCGCCGTGCCGCTGGACCAGGGCGGCCTTGAGCTGTTCGGCACGCCGTTCGCCAAGTTCCGCGCCTGGCACCGGATCGGGTACGTCCCGCAGCGCACCACCGCCGCCTCCGGCGTCCCGGCCACCGTCCGCGAGGTGGTCTCCACCGGGCGGCTGCCGCAGCACGGCCTGCTGCCGTTCCGCCGCAAGGACCGCGCGGCGGTGGACGGCGCGCTGGCCGCCGTCGGCATGCTGGACCGGGCCGGGGACGGCGTCGCGGACCTCTCCGGCGGGCAGCAGCAGCGGGTGCTGATCGCCCGCGCCCTGGTCGGCTCCCCCGACCTGCTGATCATGGACGAGCCGATGGCCGGGGTGGACGCCGCCAGCCAGCAGGTGCTCGCCGACACCCTGCGCGCCGAGGTCGCGCGCGGCGCCGCCGTCCTGCTGGTGCTGCACGAACTCGGGCCGCTGGAGCCGCTGATCGACCGTGCGGTGGTGCTCCGCGACGGCTGCGTCGCCCACGACGGCCCGCCCGTCCCCAACACCGGGCTGCACGCGCTCCCCGGGCACGACCACGTCCACCCGCACGAGGACCTCCACCACACCCAGGGACTGCTGGCATGACCGAGATGCTCCAGTACGACTTCATGCAGCGGGCGCTGCTCGCCGCCGTCCTGGTCGGCATCACCGCGCCCGCCGTCGGCATCTACCTCGTCCAGCGGCGCCAGGCGCTGATGGGCGACGGCATGGGCCACGTCGCGATGACCGGCGTGGGCCTCGGCTTCATCTTCGACACCAGCCCGGTCTGGATGGCCGTGCTGGTCTGCGTCCTCGGCGCCGTCGCCATGGAACTGGTCCGCTCGCGCGGCAACCAGCGCGGCGACATCGCGCTCGCCATGCTCTTCTACGGCGGCATGGCCTGCGGAAAGCTGCTGGTCTCGAAGTCCGCCCAGGCCGGCGCCGGCTCGCTGGAGTCCTACCTCTGGGGCTCCATCCTGACCGTCACCCCGGCCGACCTCACCACCATCGGGATCCTCGGCGCCCTGGTGATCGCCGTCACCGTCGGCCTGCGCCGCCAGCTCTTCGCGATCTGCCAGGACGAGGACTTCGCCCGGGTCACCGGCCTGCCGGTGCGCTTCCTCAACCTGCTGCTCGCCGTGATGGCCGCGGTCACCGTCACCGTCGCCATGCGGGTCGTCGGCCTGCTGCTGGTCAGCGCGCTGATGGTGGTCCCGGTGGTCGCCGCCCAGCAGCTCACCCGCTCCTTCGCCGCCACCCAGGCCGCCTCCATCGGGCTCGGCGTGGTGGTCGCCCTGGCCGGCGTCACCGGCTCGTACCACCTGGACGTCCCCTCCGGCCCGGCCATCGTGCTGCTCGCCATCGCCGTCTTCGCGGTCTTCAGCGCGGTCGCCGCCCCGCTGGCCCGCCGCCGGCACCGGGCGGCGGGCGAGTCCGGACCCCGGGTCTGCGACGTCCAACTGCCCGGGCAGAGCCCGGCCGACGCAACCTCTCCGGAGCGCGGTGCGGGGCTGGCACAATGAGGTGCGAGACGCCCACACACCCAGGAGGACCCACGGTGACCACCGCAGGCCCGTCGCCGCGCGCCCGATCGACCCGGCAGCGTGCCGCCGTCTCGGCAGCCCTGGACGAGATCGAGGACTTCCGCAGCGCGCAGGAGCTCCACGACATGCTCAAGCACCGGGGTGACTCGGTGGGCCTGACCACGGTCTACCGCACCCTGCAGTCGCTCGCCGACGCGGGCGAGGTGGACGTGCTGCGCACCGCCGACGGCGAGGCGGTCTACCGCCGTTGCAGCAGCGGGCACCACCACCACCTGGTCTGCCGGCACTGCGGGGCCACCGTCGAGGTCGAGGGGCCGGCCGTCGAGCGCTGGGCCAACTCGGTCGCCGCCGAGCACGGCTTCAGCGACATCGCGCACACCCTGGAGATCTTCGGCACCTGCGCGGAGTGCGCCAAGAAGTCCTGAGCGCCGAACGCCGGAGGGCCCGTGGGACGCGTCCCACGGGCCCTCCGGCGTACCGCCGGCACGGCGGGCGCCGGCTCAGCGCTGCGCGGGCACCTCCGGCGCCACCTCGTTCGGGATCGCCCCGCCGAAGCGCCGGTCGCGCATCGCGTACTGCTCGCAGGCCCGCCAGAGGTCCCGGCGGTCGAAGTCCGGCCAGAGCACGTCCTGGAACACGAACTCGGCGTACGCGGACTGCCAGAGCAGGAAGTTGGACGTCCGCTGCTCGCCGCTCGGGCGCAGGAAGAGGTCCACGTCCGGCATGTCCGGGTGGTACAGGTACTTGGCGATGGTCTTCTCGGTGACCTTCTTCGGGTCCAGTCGGCCCGCGGCGACGTCGGCCGCGATGGCCGCCGTGGCGTCCGCGATCTCGGCCCGGCCGCCGTAGTTGACGCACATGTAGAGCGTGACGGCGTCGTTGTCCTTGGTCTGCTCCTCGGCGACCTGGAGCTCCTGGACGACGCTCTTCCAGAGCTTGGGCATCCGGCCGGCCCAGCGGATCCGCACGCCCATCGCGTCCATCTCGTCACGGCGGCGGCGGATGACGTCCCGGTTGAAGTTCATCAGGAACTTCACCTCGTCGGGCGAGCGCTTCCAGTTCTCGGTGGAGAACGCGTACAGCGAGATGTTCTTCACGCCGAGCTCGATCGCGCCCTTGAGGACGTCCAGCACCACGGACTCGCCGACCTTGTGGCCCTCGGTGCGCGGCAGCCCGCGCTCCTTGGCCCAGCGGCCGTTGCCGTCCATCACGATCGCGACGTGGCCGGGGACCAGCTCACCGGGGATCTTCGGCGGCTCGGCACCGCTGGGGTGCGGGGTCGGGGGGAGGTACTCCCGCTGCTTGCCGCCGCCGAAGAGCCGTCGCGCTGCCATGTGCTCACTTCTCCACGTATCTCATCGAGCGGATGCCCCGCTCCAGGTGCCACTGCAGATAGGCCGCGACCAGGCCGCTGCCCTCCCGCCAGTACCTCGGCTCGCAGGTGTCGGCCGTCTGCCAGTCCCCTGACAGCAGCGCCCCGAGCAGTACCAGTGTCTCAGGGGAGGGTACGGCACATCCGGGCACTCGGCAGTCCCCGCAGAGCACACCGCCCGCCTGGAGCGAGAAGAACCGGTTGGGGCCCTCCAGTCCGCACTTGGCGCAGTCGGTGAAGCTCGCGCCGTACCCGTTGACCGCCAGCGAGCGGAGCAGGAAGGCGTCCAGCACCAGGTGCGACTCGTGCAGCCCGGCGGCCAGCGTGCGCAGGCCGCCGACCAGCAGCAGGTACTGCTGGACGGCCGGCTCGCCCTCGTTCTCGGCGAAGCGTTCCGCCGTCTCCAGCATGGCCGTCCCGGCGGTGTAGCGGCCGTAGTCGGCGACGATCGGGCCGCCGTACGGCGCGATCGTCTCCACCTGGGTGCAGAGCGGCAGGCCGCGGCCGACCAGGTCGCTGCCGCGGCTGAAGAACTGCACGTCCACGTGCGAGAACGGCTCCAGCCGGGCGCCGAACTTGGACTTGGTCTTGCGCACCCCGCGCGCCACCGCACGGACCTTGCCGTGCTGGCGGGTGAGCAGGGTGATGATCCGGTCGGCCTCGCCGAGCTTCTGCGCCCGGAGCACCACGCCGTCGTCCCGGAACAGACTCATGCGCCCACCTCGCTGCGCTCGGCAGGGGCATTCGCCCACACGCACCTGCCGACGACTCGCTCGCTCCGCTCACTCATGCGCCCACCTCGCTGCGCTCGGCAGGGGCATTCGCCCACACGCGCCTGCCGACGACTCGCTCGCTCCGCTCACTCATGTGCCCACCTCGCTCATACAGCCCACCTCGGGGCCGGAGACGGGCGGGCGGGCGTCGAACAGTGTGGACATCCCACCATTGTCGCGCAGGAACGGCGGCAGCCGTGTGGCCCGCACCAGGGCCCGTTGGGGGGCGTGCCCCGAGGGGTGCGGGTCACGGCGGGCCCGAGAGGGGGGTCGGGCCCGTTTTGTGGGGGTCTTCGAGGGTGGAACCGGGACGGCGGGGAGGTCCGGGGGCTGGGGCCGGCTCTAGGTCTGGGTCTGGGCCGGGTCTAGCGGGAGGCGCGGGTCGCCGCCTCCAGCAGCGCCCCGACCGTGGCCTGCGGCAGGTCCAGGCAGCGCCCGACCGCGGCCAGCACCTCGCGCTCCTGCGGCAGGTAGCGCCCGTCGGCGAGCGCGATCGCCGCGCCCTGCAGCAGCAGCAGCTCCCGGCCCTGGTGGGCGAGGTGCGGGGCGAGCGGTTCGAGGACCGCGTGCAGCTCCACGGCCAGGCCGCCGGCCTCCCCCAGCCCCCGGCCGGGAGGCGCCCCGACTTCGTGGGCGTCGTAGAGCTCGCCGCCGAGGCCGGAGAGCGCGGCCAGTGCGGCCAGCACCTGGGCCTCGCCGCAGTCCTCGAAGCCGGCGTCCCGGACGGCCGCGCAGGCCGCCTCGCGGGCCGCCCGGTGCGCGGTGCCGCCGGCGGCCAGCACGGCCAGTGCGACGGTGTACCGGGCGTCGCGCAGCATCGAGCCGAGGCGGACGCAGGTGGGCTGTTCCAGGCTCTCCACCCCGTACCGGCCGTGGCAGGTGGTGCACTGCACGCTGCCGAGGACCGGACCGAGCGGCAGTAACGGGGTGCCGAGCAACCGCAGCCACCGCCGGCCGTGCTGCCGGCGGTAGTTGCGGTCTCCGCCACAGCCCGGGCAGAAGAAGTCACCGAGAACGTCAGTCCGCCACCGCGGGCGAACACCCCACAACCCTGTCACGGCGCCACTCCCCAGACATGGCAGGCGGCCTGCACAACTATGGGCAGGTCACGCGACCGGACACCGAGGCCGTCCCACCGACCCGGCTTTCCGGTGCGTCGATGTTGCCATGGTTACCGGCACGTGTCAGTACCCCGAACGGCCCGGAACCCGAAAAAATGTGGCGCAGGACACAGTGCGCACGCCCTCGCCGCCCGCGGGCGCCGCGAACGCCGCCGGGCCGCCCCGGAGGACGGCCCGACGACTTCCACCCGTACGAACTACCCGCGCTGCAGGCGGTTGACGGCGCTGATCATCGCCTTCAGCGAGGCCAGCACGGTGTTGCCGTCGATCCCGACGCCCCACAGCACCTTGCCGTCCACGGCGCACTCGACGTACGCGGCGGCCTGGGCGTCACCGCCCTCGCTCAGCGCGTGCTCGGCGTAGTCCAGCACCCGGACGTCCACGCCGATCCGGGCCAGCGCGTCGGCGAAGGCGGACACCGGGCCGTTGCCGGTACCGGCCAGGGTGACCGGTACGCCGTCGACCACGGCCTCGGCGGTCAGCGCGTCGCGGCCGTCCTCGGTGGTCAGGCTGCGCGAGCCGGCCAGCGAGATCCGGCCCCACGGGTTGTCGGTGGTCGGCAGGTACTCGTCCTGGAAGACCGCCCAGATCGCGGCCGGGGTGACCTCGCCGCCCTCGGCGTCGGTCTTGGCCTGGATGATCCGGGAGAACTCGATCTGCATCCGGCGCGGCAGGTCCAGCTTGTGGTCGTTCTTCAGGACGTACGCGACACCGCCCTTGCCGGACTGGCTGTTGACCCGGATCACGGCCTCGTACGTGCGGCCGACGTCCTTCGGGTCGATCGGCAGGTACGGCACGCCCCACGTGTGCTCGTCCACCGGCACCCCGGCCGCCTTCGCGTCGGCCTCCAGGGCGTCGAAGCCCTTCTTGATCGCGTCCTGGTGCGAGCCGGAGAAGGAGGTGTACACCAGGTCGCCGGCGTACGGGTGGCGCGGGTGCACCTCCATCTGGTTGCAGTACTCGGCGGTGCGGCGGACCTCGTCGATGTCGGAGAAGTCGATCTGCGGGTCGACGCCCTGCGAGAACAGGTTCATGCCCAGGGTGACCAGGTCGACGTTGCCGGTCCGCTCGCCCTGGCCGAACAGGCAGCCCTCGATCCGGTCGGCGCCGGCCATGTAGGCCAGCTCGGCGGAGGCGACGGCGGTGCCGCGGTCGTTGTGCGGGTGCACCGACAGGCAGACGTACTCGCGGCGCGACAGGTTGCGGGACATCCACTCGAACTGGTCGGCCTGGACGTTCGGGGTGGCCCGCTCGATGGTGGCCGGCAGGTTCAGGATGATCTCGCGGCCCTCGCCCGGCTGCCAGACGTCCATGACCGCCTCGCAGACCTCCAGCGCGAAGTCCAGCTCGGTGTCGACGAAGATCTCCGGAGAGTACTGGTAGCCGAAGACGGTGTCGTCGCCCAGCAGCTTCTCCGCATACTCCATCACCAGCCGGGTGCCGTCGGTGGCGATCGCCTTGGTGGCCGCCTTGTCGTTGCGGAACACCACCCGGCGGAACAGCGGCGCCGTCGCGTTGTACAGGTGGACGGTCGCGCGCGGGGCGCCGACCAGCGACTCGACGGTCTTCTCGATCAGCTCCTCGCGGGCCTGGGTCAGCACCGAGATGGTGACGTCCTCGGGGATCGCCCCCTCCTCGATCAGCGACCGCACGAAGGCGTGGTCGGTGGCCCCGGAGGACGGGAAGCCGACCTCGATCTCCTTGTAGCCCATCGTGACCAGCAGGTCGAACATCTTGCGCTTGCGGGCCGGCGACATCGGGTCGATCAGCGCCTGGTTGCCGTCCCGCAGGTCGGTGGACAGCCAGCGCGGCGCCTTGGTGATCACCTTCGAGGGCCAGGTGCGGTCCGGCAGCTCGACGGCGCCGAACGGCAGGTAGCGGTCGTGGCGCATGCCCGCGGGCTGCTGGCGCACGGTCGCGGCGGTGATCGGGGTCGGACGGTCGACGAACGCGCGGGCGGCGGGGATGGACACGGCGGAGCTCTGCTCGGTCATGGAGGTGACTCTCGGCTTCCTGTGGATGCGAGGCTTGTCGGGGCGAGGTGGACACCCGACTGGCCGGCCTGCTGCCGCTCACGACCCCTCATCGGGTCGCCCGATTCCTACGCGCACAGCACAGTCCCCGCGGCGAGGGAGCCGGCCCTTGGTGGACTACAGGCCCTCGACGCGGCAGCTAAGAAGAAGCAGCCCGTTGCGCATGATGTGCTCCAGCGTAACCGAAGGCCGCGCGCCCCCGAAGTGAGCCGGGCGGACATTCCACCCCTTGAGACGCCGCCGGTTCTGTCCATGCCAGTGACAAGTGGTCACCGAAGCCTCACCCTAGGCCACATGACTGCCGCCGCGCCGTTGTGCACGATCGTCCCGCCCTACGTCCTGGACCGCCTCGCCGAGGACGGTCACGAGCCCGCCGCCCGCTCCCTCGCTCTGGACGCCGTGCACCGCACGGCCCGCCTCACCGCCGCCCCCGCCCAGCCCGGCTCCGCCCGCCTGGACCGGGTGATCGGCGACGCCGGCCACACCGAACGGGTGCCCGGCCGCACCGTCCGCCGGGAGGGCCAGGCGCCCGTCCGGGACCAGTCCGTCAACCACGCCTACGACGGCCTCGGTGCCACCTTCGCGCTCTTCGCCGACGCGTACGGGCGCCGCTCGATCGACGACCAGGGCCTGCGCCTGGACGCCACCGTGCACTACGGCCTGCACTACGACAACGCCTTCTGGGACGGCCAGCGGATGGTCTTCGGGGACGGCGACGGCGAGGTGTTCGGCGACTTCACCGCCTGCGTCGACGTCATCGGCCACGAACTCACCCACGGCGTCACCCAGTTCACCGCCGGACTGGAGTACCGCGGCCAGTCCGGCGCGCTCAACGAGTCCGTCTCCGACGTCTTCGGCTCGCTCGTCAAGCAGTACGCGCTCCGTCAGGACGCCGCCGACGCGGACTGGCTGATCGGCGCCGGGCTGCTCGCCCCCGGCGTGCAGGGGGTGGCGCTGCGCTCGATGAAGGCGCCCGGCACCGCGTACGACGACCCCCGGCTCGGCAAGGACCCGCAACCGGCCCACCTGCGCGACTACGTGCACACCGCCCAGGACAACGGCGGCGTGCACATCAACTCCGGCATCCCCAACCACGCCTTCTACCTGCTGGCCACCGCACTCGGCGGCCCGGCCTGGGAGCGGGCCGGGCGGATCTGGTACGACGCGCTGACCGGCCGGCGGCTGGCCGCCGACGCCGACTTCCCCGCGTTCGCCCGGGCCACCGTCGCGGCCGCCGGGGACCGCTACCCACAGACCACGGTCGCCGACACGGTCACGGCGGCCTGGGCGCAGGTCGGCGTCAGCACGGCCTGACCCCGGGCACCGGCACCGCCTGACCCCGGGCGCCGGGCACGGCACCGCCGTGCCCGGCCGGGGTCCGCGGCCCCGGTTGAGCCCGGGTTCAGCCGGGCTTAAGGCCCGCAAAGGTCAAGGTCCGGAAAAAGCCCGGCAAACAACCATCCCTGCGTAGCACCATGGACACCATGCGTATCCAGGTGACCCGGACCGGCGGCCTCGCGGGGCTCGTCCGCCGCGCGGAGCTCGACACCACCGAGCGGGTGGACGCCCCGCACGTCCACGCGCTCGCCCGCGAGGCCGTCGCGGGCGGGCTCCGGTCGCCCTCGTACGGGGTGCCGGACGGCTTCCACTACGAGATCACGGTCGACGGCCGGACGGTGCACTGCGCCGACCCCAAGCTCACCGACTCCCAGCGGGAGCTGGTCTCGCTGGTGCTGCGCGAGGGCGCGTAGGCCCTCCAGGCCCGCCCCGCGCAACACCCCGGACCCTCGGCCGCCGGACGGGACGACCGGCCGAACGGCGAGGGCCCGCCCGGACGCGATCGTCCGGACGGGCCCCTCTGCCGGGTCCCGCAGGGTCAGAAGCCCAGCTTGCGCAGCTGCTTCGGGTCCCGCTGCCAGTCCTTGGCGACCTTGACGTGCAGGTCCAGGTAGACCGGGGTGCCGAGCAGCGCCTCGATGTGCTTGCGGGCGGTGGTGCCGACGTGCTTGAGCCGGGAGCCCTTGGCGCCGATCACGATGGCCTTCTGGCTCTGCCGCTCGATGTAGACGTTGGCGTGGATGTCCAGCAGCGGGCGGTCCGCCGGGCGGCCCTCGCGCGGGATCATCTCCTCGACCACGACGGCCAGCGAGTGCGGAAGCTCGTCCCGGACGCCCTCCAGCGCCGCCTCGCGGATCAGCTCGGCGACCATGATCTGCTCGGGCTCGTCGGTGAGGTCGCCGTCCGGGTAGAGCGGCATGCCCTCCGGGAGCAGCTTGGTGATCAGCTCGGCGACCAGGTCCACCTGCTTGTCGCCGACCGCCGAGACCGGGATGATCTCGGCCCACTCGATGCCCAGCTCGACGCCGAGCTGCTGGATGGCGATCAGCTGCTCGGCGAGCCGCTTGGAGTCGACCAGGTCGGTCTTGGTGACGATGGCCACCTTGGGGGTCTTCTTGATCTCGGCAAGTTCCTTGGCGATGAACTTGTCGCCGGGGCCGAGCTTCTGGTCGGCGGGCAGGCAGAAGCCGATCACGTCGACCTCGGCCCAGGTGGAGCGGACCAGGTCGTTGAGGCGCTCGCCGAGCAGGGTGCGCGGCTTGTGCAGACCGGGGGTGTCGACCAGGACGAGCTGGGCGTCCGGGCGGTGCACGATGCCGCGCACGGTGTGCCGGGTGGTCTGCGGACGGTCGGAGGTGATCGCGACCTTCGTCCCCACCAGGGCGTTGGTCAGGGTCGACTTGCCCGCGTTGGGCCGGCCGACGAAGCACGCGAAGCCGGAGCGGTACGAGGAGGAAGGGGCACTCATGCGGTCCATTCTCCCTGATCACCGGGAGCGCGACGGACGCGGCCGCCCGAACGGCCTCCGCTCAGCCCTTGTCGCCTCCCCCGAGCGACGTCAAACCCATGATCAGCACCAGCAGCAGGAAGGCCACCGAGCCCCAGAGCCAGAACGGCGAGCCGGTCTCCTGCCACTTGCCCATCCCCATCACGCCCAGCAGCAGCCCCGCGAAGAACGCGTACGGCCCCATCTCCCCAGCCCCCTCACCGCGACCCACTCCCGGTGAGATTATCTGCCGAACGCAGACGGCGGAGCGCCCGGGGTTTCCACCCCGGGCGCTCCGCCCGCCGGGCCGCTCAGCGGGCCTCGGCCGCCACCTTCAGCGCCCCGTCCGGCCCGGCCAGCAGCACCGGCGTCCCGGCCCCGCCGAGGTCCCGCACCGCGGCCAGGTCGGCCTCGGCGGGCTCGCCGGCCTCGCTCACCACGGCCGCCGCCTCCAGCGACTTCGCACCGCTGGCCACCGCCATCGCCACCGCCGTCTGCAGCGCGCTGAGCCGCAGCGACTCCAGCGCGACCGTCCCGGCCACGTAGGTGCGCCCGGTCTCGTCACGCACCGCGGCCCCCTCCGGGACGCCGTTGCGGGCGCGGGCGGAGCGGGCCAGGGTGATGATCTTCTTGTCTTCGGGGTCGAGCTCGACGATGTCACTCATGCCCAGGAGCATAGGCGCGCCGTGCCGCCGGGAATGAGACCGCCCCGGCAGGGCTCCTCAGCCGTCCACGCGCTCCAGCACGACCACCGGGACCGTCCGCCCGGTCCGGCCGGCCAGCTGCTCCAGCACCGGCAGCGCCCCGGTCTGCGTCGCCCAGAGCCGGTCGCGCTCCTCGCCGTCCGCCAACGGGCGCGCCACCGCGGCGAACGCCTCGCCCCCGACCTCGACCCGCACGGCCGGCTCCGCCAGCACGTTGTGGTACCAGCCCGGGTGGTCGGTGCGCCCGCCGTTGGCCCCGAACACCACCCAGCGCCCGCCGTCCGCCAGGTACGCCAGCGGCGAGACCCGCGGCTCGCCGCTGCGGGCCCCGGTGGTCGTCAGCAACAGCAGCGGCAGACCCTCGAACCGGCCGCCGACCACGCCGCCCCGGGCCCGGAACTCCTCGATCACCTCACGGTTCTGCGCCACCCGCTCGTCCGTTCCGGCCATCGCCGTCTCCCCTCCCCTGCCGCCCGGTGCTCCGGTGCCCCGGGCCCTGCCGTCAGGCTAGCCGCGCGCGAACCGCCCCGCAGGCGGTCCGGGAAGCCGGGCCGCCGCGGGGCGGTCGCCTTGCGGGGAGGGGGGAGGAGCCGCGCGGGCTCAGTGTCCGATCGGGTTCGGAGGCCCGGGACGCATGATCTTGACGAAGGTCTTGGGACCGGACGGCAGCGGCTCCTCACGCGCCGCGCGGTCACGCCAGTACGGGTTGTCGTGCGGCAGGTGGCTGCTGACCCTGCCGTACATCCCGAACGTGGTGAGCACCACCCCGAAGAGGAAGGCGAACAGCACGTTGGCCATCCGGAAGTTCAGGATGTTGGCGTCCGGCCGGCCGAGCACCGTGAGTCCGTAGAAGCCGGAGAGCACGAACAGCACCCCGACCACCATGTTCAGGTTGGCGGCGAAGTTCCCTCCGACCACGGCGCCGACGACGAGGATCGCGCCCGCCACGATCGAGAGGATGCTCAGCGCCCCGTTGGTGGACAGCCCGGCGACGTTGCTGCCGTGGGTGGAGAGGAAGCCCGAGTGGTCCGCCAGCCCGAGGCAGCCGAACACGATCAGGAAGACACCCCCGAGCCCCGCCCCGATCCGCCAGACCGTGACGAGCTTGTGGTCGACGGGCAGTTCGTCTTGCAGCTTCATGGCGACCTCCGCCTAGCTGTAGGGGTGGCTTCCTTGCATGTGCGGCACCTCGTGCATGTACAGCGAGCCGCACTGCTGGCAGCACCGGAGCCCGGTCCCCCACTCCTGCTCCGGCCGGGTGTCGGCGTCGTCCGGCATGGTGCGGCCGCACAGGGCCGTGGCGGGATCGCCGTCCCGCACCACGTGCCAGACCTTCACCCCTCCCGCGGTCCCCTGCGGGCCGTACTCCGCGCGCAGTAGATGAGTCATGCCTTCATCGTCCAAGCCTCTCCCCGCCCCGGCAACCTCAGCCGGGCCGTTGCCCGGACACCGTCCCCGCAGCCCGCGCCAATGGACTCCGGAGCGGTGACAAAGAGCCCCCTGCCCCGCCCCAACGGGGCGGGGCAGGGGGCTCCGGATGCTACTCGCCGGCCTCCGCGGCGGCCTCGGACGCCCGGCGGACGGGGATCGCGACCATCGAGCCGATCCGGTTGCGGCGCCCGGCCGAGCTCTCCGCGGTGAGGCGGATCGCGGTCAGGTCGGTGACCGCCTCCTCGGGGAGCGGGATCTCGCACGACGAGCCGGGGATCGGCACCCGCCCGAGGTGCTTGGCGAGCAGGCCGCCGACGGTCTCGACGTCCTCGTCCTCCAGCTCTATCCCGAACAGCTCGCCGAGGTCCTCGACCAGCAGCCGGGCGGTGATCCGGTACGAGCCGTCACCGAGGTCCTCGACCGGCGCGATCTCCCGGTCGTACTCGTCGGTGATCTCGCCGACGATCTCCTCCAGGACGTCCTCGATGGTGACCAGCCCGGCGGTGCCGCCGTACTCGTCGATCACGATCGCGACGTGCGAGCGGCGCTGCTGCATCTCGCGCAGCAGGTCGCCGGCCGGCTTGGAGTCGGGGACGAAGACGGCCGGGCGCATCACGCTGCCGACCTCCTCCGACTCGGCCTCCCGGTTGATGTGGGTGCGGCGGACGAGGTCCTTGAGGTAGACGATGCCGACCACGTCGTCCTCGTTGTCGCCGACCACCGGGATCCGCGAGAAGCCGGAGCGCAGCGCCAGGGTGAGCGCCTGGCGGACGGTCTTGTGCCGCTCGATCATCACCAGGTCGGTGCGCGGCACCATCACCTCGCGGACGATGGTGTCGCCGAGTTCGAAGACGGAGTGCACCATCCGGCGCTCCTCGTCCTCGATCACGTCGTTCTTCTCGGCGAGGTCGACCAGGGAGCGCAGCTCCGCCTCGGAGGCGAACGGGCCCTCCTTGTACCCCTTGCCGGGGGTCAGGGCGTTGCCGAGCAGGATCAGCAGCCGCGGGATCGGGCCGAGGATCCGGGCCAGCGGCAGCAGCACGAAGGAGGCCGCGGTGACGGTGGTCAGCGGGTGCTGGCGGCCGATCGTGCGCGGCGAGACGCCGACCGCCACGAAGGAGACCAGCACCATCACGCCGAACGCCAGCAGCACGGCCTGCCAGGTGGTCTCCAGGTTCCGCACGCAGACCACGGTGACCAGGACGGCCGCCGCCATCTCGCTGGCCACCCTGATCAGGGTGGCCAGGTTGAGGTAGCGGATCGGGTCGGAGGCCAGGGTCAGCAGCCGGGCCGAGCCGCGCCGACCGGCCCGGACGGCCTCCTCCGCACGGAACTTGGAGACGCGGGAGATGCCCGCCTCGGCGCACGCGGCCAGCCAGCCGAGGACGACGAGCAGCACGGCACCGAGGATGAAGCTCGTACTCTCACCACTCACAGGGGTTCGGGCTCCGCGCTCAGTGGGTGGTGGGGGCCGGCGAGATGCCGCCCAGGCCACGACCGGCCCGCCAGCCGTCGAGGATCGCCTTCTGGAGGCCGAACATCTCCTCCTCCTCGTCCGGCTCCTCGTGGTCGTAGCCGAGCACGTGCAGCACGCCGTGGACGGTGAGCAGCTGGAGCTCCTCGTCCATCGAGTGCTTCGACGGGGCCGCCTTGCCCTGCTGCTCGGCGACCTCGGGGCAGAGCACGATGTCGCCGAGCAGGCCCTGCGGCAGCTCCTCGCCCTCCTTGCCCGGGCGCAGCTCGTCCATGGGGAAGGACATCACGTCGGTGGGGCCCGGGAGGTCCATCCACTGGATGTGCAGCTCCTCCATCGCCGCGCCGTCCACCAGGATCACGGACAGTTCGGACTGCGGGTGGATCCGCATCTTCTCCAGTGCGTAGCGGGCGACGTCGAGGATGGCTTCCTCGTCGGCGTCCCAACCGGACTCGTTGGCGATGTCGATCGACATGACGGGCTGGTTACTCAGCTTTCGGTGCGATGGGACTGGCGGGGTGCGCGCGGTGCGGCCGGCTTGCCGGGGCGCCGCTGGGAGGGCTTGCGGGGGGCCTGCGGAGCGCCGTCCTCGGCCTCCTGGCGGGCGTCCCAGCGCTCGTACGCGTCCACGATCCGGCCGACCAGCTTGTGGCGGACCACGTCGGTGCTGGTGAGGACGGAGAAGTGGATGTCGGGCACGTCGGCCAGGATCTCCTGGACGACCTTGAGTCCGCTGCGGGTGCCGCCGGGCAGGTCGATCTGGCTGGTGTCGCCGGTGACGACCACCCGGGAGTTGAACCCGAGGCGGGTGAGGAACATCTTCATCTGCTCGGGCGAGGTGTTCTGGGCCTCGTCGAGGATGATGAAGGCGTCGTTGAGGGTGCGGCCGCGCATGTAGGCGAGCGGGGCGACCTCGATGGTGCCGGCCGCCATCAGGCGCGGGATGGAGTCCGGGTCCATCATGTCGTGCAGCGCGTCGTACAGCGGGCGCAGGTACGGGTCGATCTTCTCGTAGAGGGTGCCGGGCAGGAAGCCCAGCCGCTCCCCCGCCTCGACGGCCGGACGGGTCAGGATGATCCGGTTGACCTCCTTGGCCTGGAGGGCCTGGACGGCCTTGGCCATCGCGAGGTAGGTCTTGCCGGTGCCGGCCGGGCCGAGGCCGAAGACGATCGTGTGCTTGTCGATCGCGTCGACGTAGCGCTGCTGGTTGAGGGTCTTGGGGCGGATGGTGCGGCCCCGGTTGGACAGGATGTTCGCGGTGAACACCTGGGACGGCGCCGGGCTGTCCGGGTCGTCCACGGCGCTCCGGAGCATGGCGATGGAGCGCTCCACGGAGTCCTCCGTCAGGGGTTGGCCGGTGCGCAGCACCAGCATCATCTCGTTGAAGAGCTGCCGGACGAGGGCCACCTCGGCGCGCTCCCCGGTGGCGGTCACCTCGTTGCCGCGGACGTGGATGTCGGCGGCGGGGAAGCCCCGCTCGATCACCCGGAGCAGCGAGTCCGCGGTGCCGAGCAGGGTGACCATCGGGTGCTTCTCGGGGATGACGATCCGGGCGCTGGTGCGGCCGTCGTCCGCCGGCTCGGGGCGCGACTGTCCGTCGGTACGGGTCTGCGATGTGTCACTCATAGGTCGGCGCTGGGGCCTGCCTCATCCCATCCGTGTCTCGTGGGCCGCTCGGTCTCTCCGGGGCACCAGGGTACGCCGCGCACGTGATCGCCGCGGCGGGCGGCGGGGCCGCACCCGACGATGCTCCGGCAGATCGCGGGGCTGCGCGAGCGGTTTTCCGCGCCGCTCACGGGCCGCCCGCCGCCGCGCCGCGTCCGGTCACGGCCGGCGCCGCGGCGGGACGGGCACCCTGGCGAGGTCCTCGGCAAGGACCACGGTGCCGTCGAAGTGCTTGCGGGCGTCGGCGAGGTGCTGGCCGAGGTCCGGGTAGCGCTGCGAGAAGTGGGTCAGCACCAGGGTCTGCGCGCCGGCCTCGGCGGCGACCTTGGCGGCCTGTCCGGCGGTCAGGTGACCGTGGTCCTCGGCGAGCCGGGCGTCGGCGTCGGTGAAGGTCGACTCGATGACCAGCAGGTCGGCGCCCTCGGCGAGTTCGTGGACGCCCTCGCAGATCCGGGTGTCCATCACGAAGGCGAACCGCTGGCCGATCCGCGGTTCGCTGACCTGGTCCAGGGTGACGCGCCGGCCGTCCACCTCGATCGCGCCCCGGTGCTGGAGCCGGCCGACGTCGGGGCCGGTGATGCCGAGGGCGGCGAGCCGCTCGGGCACCAGCCGGCGGCCGTCCGGCTCGGTGAGCCGGTAGCCGAAGGACTCCACCGGGTGCGACAGCCGGACGGCGTCCAGCGCGAACCGGGCGCCGGGGACCGGCAGCGGGCCGGGCTCGTCGATCGGCCGGGGGCGCAGCACGGCCGTCTCGTGGTAGGCGGTGGCGTACCGCAGCCGCTCGAAGTAGACCTCGCCGGAGGCCGGGAAGTAGACGTCCACCGGTTGCGGGACGCGGTCCAGGTTGATCCGCTGGATGACCCCGGCGAGCCCCAGGCTGTGGTCGCCGTGGAAGTGCGTGACGGCGATCCGGGTGATCTGGGTGGCCGAGACCCCGGCGTGCAGCATCTGGCGCTGGGTGCCCTCGCCGGGGTCGAACAGCAGGCCCTCGCCGTCCCAGCGCAGCAGGTAACCGTTGTGGTTGCGGTGCCGGGTCGGTACCTGGCTGGCGGTGCCGAGGACGACGAGTTCGCGCTGGGACACGCCGGTCAGACCATGCGCTCGGTCATCGGGATCCCGCCGAGCACGTGCACGTGGGCGTGGAAGATGGTCTGGCCCGCGCCGGCCCCGGTGTTGAAGATCAGCCGGTAGTCCTCGATGCCCTCGTCCTCGGCGACCCGGCCGGCCTCCGCCAGCAGCTCTCCGGCGATCTCCGGCTCGGCGGCGGCCAGTTCGGCGGCGTTCGGGTAGTGGACGTGCGGGATCACCAGGACGTGGGTGGGCGCCTTCGGGGCGATGTCCCGGAAGGCCAGGGTGCGCTCGGTCTTGCGCACCACGGTGGCCGGGATCTCGCCGGCCACGATCTTGCAGAACAGGCAGTCGGGCTGCGGCTCGCCGGCCATGGGGGTCTCCTCGCGGTGTCGCACGGTGTTCTGACGCACGGTGTCGGTCGGGGCGTACGGCCGCATGCTAGCCGAGCCGCCCGGTCGCCTGCTGGTACTCCTGCAGGTGCTTCCAGCGGACCACCCGGACCGCGAAGACCTCGCCCTCGTCCTCGAAGTCCTCGGTGATCAGGGAGACCGCGAGGATGACGAAGCCGATCATCCAGCGCTTGGTCAGCCGCCAGGTGTGCGGACGGCTGACGTCCTTCTTGCGGATCACCCGCAAGGCCATGACCCCCTTGCCCACGCTGAAGCCGGCGATGCGGGCGAGCAGCACCTGGTTGACGAAGGAGACGCCGAGACCGACCAGCAGCAGCGCCACGAAGTAGGGCACCGCCGGGCCGGTCGCGTGGGCCGCGTGCCCGGCCGCGTGGGCGGTCTGCTTCGGGTGGCTCGCCGCGTTGGCGGCGACGAAGCCCAGGACGACGGCGAGCGCGCAGTCGATGAGGATGGCGGGGTAGCGCCGGAAGCCGCTCGCCTCCTTGGGCTTCGGCACCGGGGCGGCGTACGGGTGCGGCTGCGGCTGCTGCCCGTACTGCTGCTGCGGGTACGGCTGCTGGTGCTGCGGGGCCTGCTGGTACTGGGGCCCGCCCGGGTGCGGCGGGTACGGCTGCCCGCCGTAGGGGTTCTGGCCGTACGGGTTCTGGCCGTACGGCGGCTGCTGACCGTACTGCTGCTGCCCGTACGAACCCGGTGGGTATCCCTGCGCCATTTCCGTGCCCCCGTGAATGCGGTGATCAAGAACAGCCCCGCATCCTACTCACCGCCCGGAGCGGGAAGTCGGCCCGTCCGACTTCCCGCTCCGTGACCCCGTCCGCCCGGCCGCGGCTACTCCCAGGGCAGCGGCGGCGCGATCTTGGCCGGGGTCCCGGCCAGGGCCTCCAACGCGATCCGGACGCCCTCGGCGAGCTGCGGGTCCTCCCCCGCCGCGTACTGGTGCGGCGCGATCGGCACCTCCACGTCCGGGTCGACGCCGTGGTTCTCCACGCCCCAGCCGTAACCCTCCAGCCAGAAGGCGTACTTGGGCTGGGTCACCAGGGTGCCGTCGACCAGGCTGTACCGGCTGTCGATGCCGATCACCCCGCCCCACGTCCGGGTGCCGACCACCGGGCCGATCTTCAGCGCCTGGATCGCGGCGTTGACGATGTCGCCGTCCGAGCCGGAGTACTCGTTGGCCAGCGCCACCACCGGGCCGCGGGGGGCGTCGCCGGGGTACGGCACCGGGCTGGCGATGTCCCGGGCGACGTCCCAGCCGACGATCCGGCGGGCCAGCTTCTCGATCACCAGCTGCGAGGTGTGGCCGCCGCGGTTCTCCCGGATGTCGACGATCACGCCCTCCTTCGCCATCTCCGACCGCAGGTCGCGGTGGATCTGCGCCCAGCCGGCCACCTGCATGTCGGGGACGTGCAGGTAGCCGAGCCGGCCGCCGGACAGCTCGCGGACGGCGGCCCGGCGCCCGGCCACCCAGTCGTGGTAGCGCAGCGGCTCGTCGTCGGCCAGCGGGACGACCACCGGGTGGCGCTGGTCGGTGCCGTCCTTGCCGGCCACGGTCAGCTCGACCGGCTGCCCGGCCGTGCCGGCCAGCAGCGGCGCCGGGCCGGTGACCGGGTCGACCGGGCGGCCGTTGACGGCCAGGAGCGCGTCGCCCGGGCGGACGGCGGCGCCCGGTGCGGCCAGCGGCGAGCGGGCCCGCGGGTCGGACGACTCGCCGGGCAGGATCCGGGCGATCCGCCAGACGTCGCCGTCCTTGACCAGGTCGGCGCCGAGCTTGCCCTGCCGGCGGGCCGCCTCGGTGTGGACGCCGTGCGGGATGACATAGGCGTGCGAGGCGCCCAGCTCGCCGTGCACCTCCCAGAGCAGGTCCACCAGGTCGTCCTTGGAACCGAGCCGCTCCACCAGCGGCCGGTAGCGCTCCAGCACGCCGGCCCAGTCGATGCCGCCGAGGTCGGGGCGCCAGAAGTTGTCGCGCATCAGGCGGCCGTTCTCGTCGTACATCTGCCGCCACTCGGCCGCGGGGTCGACGGTGACCCGCAGCCTGGCGAGGTCGACGTCGATCTCGTCGTCCTCACCGGCCGCCTTGTGGTCGGCGGGGACGATCCGCAGCCCGCCCTCGTCGAGGACGGCCAGCCGGGTGCCGTCGCCGCTGACCGCGAACCCGTCCAGGCCGTCGACCAGCTGCTCGGCGCGGCGCTTGCGGAAGTCGAACCGCTCCAGGGCCGGGCGCGGGCGCTCGTCCTCCAGGGAGGCCGCCTCGTCCCCGAGCTCGCCGATCAGCGGGACCCTCGTCCAGAGCACGCCGTCCTTGGCCGCCCTCAGCAGGCCGAACCGGCCGCCCTCGACCGGGAAGGGGATGATCCGGTCGGCGATGCCGTCCAGGTCGACCCGGGTGGCTGGCGGCGCGTCGGGGGCGCCCTCGTCGCCGTCCGCCTTCTTGCCCCGCGGCTCGTCCTCCTCGCCGCCGACCGGCCGGCCCGCCCGCTGCGGCCCGAACGGGGACGGCGTGTCGGCGGCCAGCGTGATCAGGTACGGGCGGCAGCCGTTGGGGAACGACAGGTCGAAGACGTGCGAGTCGTAGACCGGGTCGAAGTTGCGCACCGAGAGGAACGCCAGGTGCTTGCCGTCCGCGGTGAACGCCGGCGAGCTGTCGAAGAACCGCTGCGGGGTGACCTCGCTGACCGTCCTGGTGGCCAGGTTGGCCAGCACGATCTGCCGCAGCGAGAAGGCGCCCAGGCCCGCCGCCGGCTGCGACCAGGCCAGCCAGGCCGAGTCCGGGCTGAACGCCAGCCCGCTGACCTCGCCGTCGGTGCTGCGGGCCAGCTCGTGCACGGCCCCGTCGGCGAGCGTGACCAGCAGCACCCGGCCGTCGTGTGAACCGACCGCCGCCTGCTTGCCGTCCGGCGAGACCAGCAGGCCGCGGACCCGGCCGAGCCGCCCGCCGGCCAGCCGGCGGCGCTCGGCGCCCAGCACGGCCGGGGCGTACTCCAGCGCGTCCTCGCCCTCGGCGTCGGTCACCCAGAGCACGCCCTGGCCGCCGTCGTCGCCCGGCACCACCCGGGCCAGCCGGCCGCGCACGCCGGGCGTCTCGTCCAGCACCCGGGCCGGGCCCTCCCGGTGGGTCAGCCAGTGCACGGTGCCGCGGACCACGACGGCGCCGGCCCGGCCGGTGCGGTCGGGGGCGGCGCCCTCCAGCCAGTGCGCGGCCGGCACCGGGCGGGGGCGTCGCCCGGCCCGCGGCCCGGCCAGCCGGACGTCCAGCCGGCGCGGCCCGGCGGTCCCCGGGTCGTCCGGGTCGTCCAGGCCGTCCAGCAGCCAGAGGTCGCCGGCCCGGTGCCAGACCACCCGGGTGCCGTCGGTGGCGGCGTTGCGGGCGTAGAAGCCCTCCGGCGAGGTGGTGTGACGGCGCAGCCCGCTGCCGTCCGGGAGGCTGGAGTACAGCTCGCCGACGCCCTCGTGGTCCGAGAGGAAGGCGATGCGGGAACCGCCGGCCCCGCCCACCCAGAGCGGGGAGTCGAGCTGTCCGTCGAGGTCCTCGTGGACGCGGACGAACTCGTCGCGGCCGATCCAGAGCTTGCCGGCCTGGCCGCCCCGGTACCGCTTCCACCAGGCAGGGTCCCGGTTGTTCGCCGAGACGAGCAGCACCCGGTCGCCGTCCGGCTCGAACGCCAGGCCCCCGACCGGCCCGTACGGCAGCCGGTCCGGTCCGCCGCCGTCCAGCGGCACGGCGTACGCCCAGGTGCGGCGCAGGGTGGCCTCGCCCGCGGTGGTGGTGGCGATCGGGCGGCCGTCGGTCGTCCAGCCCTGGAGCCGGGTCTGGTCGCTGCCCCAGTACGTCAGCCGCCGGGACGGGCCGCCGTCCACCGGCGCGAGGTGCACCTCGGGCGCGCCGTCGCGGGTGGAGGTGAAGGCGATGTGCCGCCCGTCCGGGGAGAACCGCGGTCTGCGGACCGGGACGTGATCGGCCGTCAGCCGCCAGGCCCGGCCGCCGTCGAGCGGGGCGAGCCAGACGTCGTCCTCGGCCACGAAGGTGACCAGGTCACCGTGGAGGTGCGGGTGGCGCAGGTAGGCGCCGGCAGGGGTGCTCACGGTTTCACTCACGCGGCCAGCCTAGGCACGTCCGCACACGATGCACCGGCTTTTCCGCAACAGCGGCCCCCGCGCGGGGGACGACCCCCGCGCGCCCGGGCCGCACGCGCCCCGGTGCTCGCTCAGGCCCAGCGGCCGGTGCGGCCCAGCAGCAGGGCGCCGGCGGCCACGCCCGCCGTGGAGGTGCGCAGCACCGAGGGGCCGAGCCGGTACGGCCGGGCGCCGGCCTCGGCGAAGGCGGCCAGCTCGTCCGGGGAGACCCCGCCCTCGGGGCCGACCACCAGCACGATGTCCCCGGCCTCCGGCAGGGCGGCGGCGGCCAGCGGCTCGGCGCCCTCCTCGTGCAGCACCGCGGCGAGCGCGGCACCGGCCAGGACCGGCGCCAGCTGCCGGGTGGTCATCAGCTCGCGGACCTCGGGGAAGCGCAGCCGGCGGGACTGCTTGCCCGCCTCGCGGGCGGTGGCCCGCCACTTGGCGAGCGCCTTGGCGCCGCGATCGCCCTTCCACTGGGTGATGCAGCGGGAGGCGGCCCAGGGGATCACCACGTCCACGCCGACCTCGGTCATGGTCTCCACGGCCAGCTCGCCGCGGTCGCCCTTGGGCAGCGCCTGGACGACGACGATCCGCGGCGCCGGGCCGGGCTCCCGCCGGACGGCGGCCACCGTCACGTCGACGGCGTCCTTGCCGTGCACCGCCGTCACCGTGCCGTCCACGCCGAGCCCCAGCCCGTCCGCGAGGGTCACCGCCTCCCCAGGCTGCAGCCGCTTCACGGCGGCGGCGTGCCGCCCCTCCGGGCCGTCCAGCCGGACCACCGCGCCGGGGGCGGCGGTGGCGAGCTGCGCGGTCTCGACGACGAACACGGGCGCGGTCATGGCGATGTCCTGGAGATCGGGGTCCGGGGCCGGGCGGGCCCGCGGAGGGAACGACGGCGCCCGGCGACCCTGTCGGGGATCACCGGGCGCCGGTGCGGTCAGCGGCCGTTGAAGGCGTCCTTCAGCCGGGAGAACAGCCCCTGCTGGCCCGGCGCGAACTGGCCGGAGGGCCGTTCCTCGCCGCGCAGCACCGCCAGGCGGCGCAGCAGCTCCTCCTGCTCGGCGTCGAGCTTGGTGGGCGTCTGCACCTCGACATGCACTATCAGGTCGCCCCGGCCGCCGCCGCGCAGGTGGGTGATGCCGCGGCCGTGCAGCGGGATCGACTGGCCGGACTGGGTGCCGGGCCGGATGTCGACCTCCTCCAGCCCGTCCAGGGTCTGCAGCGGCACCTGGGTGCCGAGCGAGGCGGCCGTCATCGGAATGGTGACGGTGCAGTGCAGGTCGTCGCCGCGGCGCTGGAACACCGTGTGGGTGGTCTCGGCGATCTCGACGTAGAGGTCGCCGGCGGGTCCGCCGCCGGGGCCGACCTCGCCCTCGCCGGCCAGCTGGATCCGGGTGCCGTTGTCGACACCGGCCGGGATCTTGACGGTCAGGGTGCGGCGGGCGCGGACGCGACCGTCGCCGGCGCACTCCGGGCACGGGGTCGGCACGACGGTGCCGAAGCCCTGGCACTGCGGGCAGGGGCGGGAGGTCATGACCTGGCCCAGGAAGGACCGGGTGACCTGGGAGACCTCGCCCTTGCCGCGGCACATGTCACAGGTCTGCGCGGAGGTGCCGGGGGCGGCGCCCTCGCCGCTGCACGTGGTGCAGGTGACGGCCGTGTCGACCTGGAGTTCCTTGGTGGTGCCGAAGGCGGCCTCCTCCAGGGTGATCTCCAGTCGGATCATGGCGTCCTGGCCGCGCCTGGTCCGGGAGCGCGGGCCGCGCTGGCCGGAGGCGGCGCCGAAGAAGGCGTCCATGATGTCGGAGAAGCCGAAGCCCGCCGCGCCTGCGCCGAAGCCGCCCGCCCCGCCGCCGCCCGGCGACAGGGGGTCGCCGCCGAGGTCGTAGACCTGGCGCTTCTGCGGGTCGGAGAGCACCTCGTAGGCGGCGTTGATCTCCTTGAACCGCTCCTGCGTCTTCGGGTCCGGGTTGACGTCCGGGTGCAGTTCGCGTGCCAGGCGCCGGAACGCCTTCTTGATCTCGTCCTGCCCCGCATCCCGTCGGACGCCGAGTACCGCGTAGTAGTCCGTGGCCACCAAATGCTCCGCTTGTTCCGCCTGTAGAAGTGCTGCGACTGGAACCACCGCCGGAATTCCGACGGCGGCCTTTTCCTACGACTCGGCCAGGATCTGGCCCACGTACCGTGCCACCGCTCGCACCGCCCCCATTGTGCCCGGGTAGTCCATCCGGGTCGGACCGATCACACCCAGTTTGGCCACGCTCTCGTCGCCCGAACCGTAGCCCACGGAGACGATCGAGGTGGAATTGAGCCCTTCGTACGCGTTCTCCCGGCCGATCCGGACCGTCATCCCGGCGTCGGCCGTCTCACCCAGGAGGCGGAGCAGGACGACCTGCTCCTCCAGCGCCTCCAGCACCGGCTGGATGGTGAGCGGGAAGTCGTGCCCGAAGCGGGTCAGGTTGGCCGTGCCGGCCAGCATGATCCGCTCCTCGTTCTGCTCGGCGAGCGCCTCGAAGAGCGTCGCCAGGACGGTGGTGACGGTCGGCCGGTCGGCCGCCTCGAACTGGGACGGCAGTTCCTCCAGCAGTCCGGGGACGTCGGGCAGGCGCTGCCCGGCGGCCCTCGTGTTGACCTTGGCCCGCAGGTCGGCCAGGACGGTCTCGCCGACCGTGCCCGGACAGTCCACGAGCCGCTGCTCGACCCGGCCGGTGTTGGTGATCAGGACCAGCATCACCTTGGCCGGGGCGAGCGCCACCAGTTCGATGTGGCGCACGGTGGACCGGGAGAGCGAGGGGTACTGGACCACCGCGACCTGCCGGGTGAGCTGGGCGAGCAGCCGGACCGTGCGGGCGACGACGTCGTCCAGGTCGACCGCGCCGTCCAGGAAGTGCCGGATCGCCCGCCGCTCGGGCGCGCTCATCGGCTTGACCTCGGCCAGCCGGTCGACGAACAGGCGGTACCCCTTGTCGGTGGGGATCCGCCCGGCGCTGGTGTGCGGCTGGTGGATGTAGCCCTCCTCCTCCAGCGCCGCCATGTCGTTGCGGACGGTGGCCGGGGACACGCCGAGGCTGTGCCGCTCCACCAGGGCCTTGGACCCGACCGGCTCCTCGGTGCCCACGTAGTCCTGGACGATCGCGCGAAGCACCGCGAGCTTGCGGTCGTCGAGCTGGCGCACCTCACCGGCCATGGGGCACGCACCTCCGTCTTCGCACGTTGTCCGATGTGACATGTGTCCGTTCGTCCTGCTGCGGGCCCCGATGGCGGGCCCCGGCTTTGGCACTCTGAACACACGAGTGCCAGAACCGTACCTGCCAGTGTAAGGCCCGGGTCCGACGGCAGGAACGGCCCGGCGGGAGTGATCCTGCCCGCACTCCGCGGCGCGCGGGTGATGCCCCGCGCCCGTCCGGGTGGGAGCATCGATAGCGGACGGCGAACAGAGGAGCAGAGATGTCGACCTCGGGCCAGCACACCCGCTTCGCACCGGACCGCGGCCTGACCGGCCGGATGGTCGGGACGATGTTCGTGATCGGGCTGCTGTACGTCGGATTCACCGGCCTGCTGATCGTGCTGCTGCGCGGGGCCTGGCCGCTGATCGTGCTGCTCTCCGGCGGTCTGTTCGTGGCCCAGTTCTGGTTCAGTGACCGGATCACCGAACGGGCGATGGGCGCGCACCGGGTCACCCCGGAGCAGTACCCCCAGTTGCACGGCACCGTCGACCGGCTCTGCGCACTGGCCGACATGCCCAAGCCCCGGGTGGCGGTCGCCGACAACGACATGCCGAACGCCTTCGCGACCGGCCGCAACCCGCAGAACGCCGTGGTCTGCGTGACCACCGGGCTGCTGCGGCGGCTGGAGCCGGAGGAGCTGGAGGGCGTGCTCGCGCACGAGCTGTCGCACGTCGCCCACCGGGACGTCGCGGTGATGACGATCGCCGGGTTCCTCGGGGTGCTGGCCGGGGCGATGACCCGGATCGCGATGTACGGCGGCTTCATGGGCGGCGGCCGCAACAACAACGACTCCAACGCGGCGATCATCGCGCTGATCATCCCGCTGGTGTCGGTGGTGGTCTACGCGATCAGCTTCCTGCTGACCCGGCTGCTCTCCCGCTACCGCGAGCTGGCGGCCGACCGGGCGGCGGCCCAGCTGACGGGCCGGCCCAGCGCGCTCGCCTCGGCCCTGACCAAGGTGACCGGCCAGATCGCCGCCATCCCGACCAAGGACCTGCGCCAGGCGCAGCCGTACAACGCCTTCTACTTCGCCCCGGCGCTGAGCGCCCGGGACGCCGCCACGCAGCTGCTCTCCACCCACCCGTCGCTGGAGCGGAGGCTGGAGCAGCTCGCGAAGATGTCGGCCGGGCTCGGCCACTGACACCACCCTCCGGAGGGGACCGCCGTGGGATTCCTGGACACGCTGTTCGGCCGCACCAAGCCGGTCAGGCCCGACCTCGACCAGCTGTTCGGCGTGCCGTCGGCCGCGCTGACCCTGGAGGCGGCGGCCGGGTTCCGGCCCACCGGCGTCGGGTCGGTCTGCTTCGCCTCCGTCGAGGGCGGCGCCTTCGGCGAGGTCGAACGGCAGGTGCGGGCGCTGCTGGACGCCGACGCCGGGCGCGGCGGCGTCCCGGTGGAGGCCTCCAAGGACGCGTACGGCTACTCCTGGCTGCTCGCCCGGCACAGCCCCGAGGAGCTGCCGGACCTGGTCAACGACCTGCACGCGGTCAACAGCGAGCTGGAGGCGAACGGCTTCGGGCCGCAGCTGCTCTGCTCGCTGGTCGCCTTCCGCGACCCCGAGGGGCGGCCACTGGCCCTGGTCTACCTGTACAAGCGCGGCACGTTCTACCCGTTCGCGCCGGTGCCGGGCGGCGGGGAGAAGCGCAACAGCCCGCTGGAACTGCAGGTCAACGCCATGCTCGGGAACGACCTGCGGCTGGAGAAGGACCTCACCCGCTGGTTCCCGGTCTGGGGCGCGCCGGGCCTGTGACAGCCGGCCCCGTGACGATCCGGCCCGTGACGGCCGGGCGGCCGGCCGTAATTCGCTGGCCCGCGGACCCGGGGGCGCCCTAGGGTCCGGCCGTGATCAACTGGACCGAGATCGAGACCGCGCAGCCCTCCCCCGAGCTGCTGGCCGCGGTGAGCGGGGCACTGCGCTCCCCCGACCCGCAGACCCGCGACAGCCTGGCCTACGAGCAACTGTGCCGCTGGATCCCGCTCCTCGCGCCGCCGGAGCTGTACGCGCTCGGCGACGAGATGGCCGAACGGCTGGCCGACCCCGAGATCCAGGCCCGGACCTTCGCCCCGCTGATCCTCGCCGAGCTCGTCGACGCCGGCGCCTACCGCCCCGCCTGGCTGGAGGCCTTCGCCCGCTGGTACCCCGCCGAGACGGACCTGCGCGGGTGGGACCGGGAGCTCGGCTGGCTGCACGCGGTCGCGCACGGCGCCGACCTGCTGGCCGCCCTCGGCCGCAGCCCGCTGGTCACCGACCCCGAGCCGTTGCTGGAGCTGGCCGCCGCCCGGCTGCTGGCCCCCACCGACCACGTCTGGGACGCCATGGAGGACGACCGGCTCGGCCGCGCCGTCGCCCTCGTCCTCACCCGGCCCGGGCTGACCGAGCGGCAGGCGCTGGCCTGGCTCGACCCGATCGCCGCCCAGCCCCCGCGCCGCCCCACCGCGACGGCCCCCGGCGTCGCCGCGGCCCTCTCCAACACCCTGCGGACCCTGCGGGCGGTGTACGTGCTCGCCGACCGGGGCGTCCGCCCGGCCCGCGGCGCCGAGCCGCTGACGGTGCACCACTCCGCCGCCCTGCGCGCGCGGATCGCCGAGCTCCTGGTGGTCAACTCGCCGTTCACGGGCTGACGCCTCGTAGACTCCGGGGAATGCGCAGCCGCGAGTACGGACCAGACCTCACCCCGCCGTGGAAGCGGCAGCAGCCCGCCCCGGAGGTGCCCGCCGAACGGGACCTCGTGGTGGAGGAGGCGGCGACCGGCTTCTGCGGCGCGGTGGTGCGCTGCGAGAAGACCGCCGAGGGCTTCACCGTCACGCTGGAGGACCGGTTCGGCAAGCACCGGGTCTTCCCCATGGTGGCGCGCGGGTTCCTGTTGGAGGGCCGGGTCGTCACGCTGGTCCGGCCCGCCGGCCCGGCCCCCGCGAAGGGCCCCGGCCGCACGGCCTCCGGCTCGCTGGCCGTCCCCGGCGCGCGCGCCCGGGTCGCCCGGGAGTCCCGGATCTACGTCGAGGGCCGGCACGACGCCGAGCTGGTCGAGCGGGTCTGGGGCGACGACCTGCGGATCGAGGGCGTGGTGGTCGAGTACCTGGAGGGCGTCGACGACCTGCCCGCGATCGTCGCCGACTTCGCCCCGGGCCCGGGGCGGCGCCTCGGCGTCCTGGTCGACCACCTGCTCCCCGGCACCAAGGAGCACCGCATCGCCGCCCGGGTCACGGGGGACGCGGTGCTGGTCGTCGGCCACCCCTACGTCGACGTCTGGCAGGCCGTGAAGCCCGCCTCCGTCGGCATCCCCGCCTGGCCGGACGTGCCGCGCGGCGAGGTCTGGAAGGAGGGCGTCTGCCGCCGCCTCGGCTGGCCCGTGGACACCCCCGCCGCCTGGAAGCGCATCCTGTCGTCGGTGGACTCCTACAAGGACCTGGAGCCGGCCCTGCTGGGCCGTGTCGAGGAACTGATCGACTTCGTGACGCTGCCGGAGTGAGAGCGGGTCAGCCGTAGGTCCGGAACTCCGCGGTGTCGAGGACGACACCGAGCAGGTCGATCGGCACGGGCTCGCCGAACTTGGTGGTCCGCTCGGCAACGTAGTCCGGCAGCCCCGAAGCGGCCGCCCGGCTCGGCTCGGTGAGCAGCACGCAGAGCCCCTTGATCGGATCGACGATCAGGTAGGCCGGAACGGCGCCCTCCGCGTACAGCTCCCGCTTGGTCCGGTAGTCACGCAGCACGCTGGTCTTCGACACCACCTCGACGACCAGTGTCACGGCGGGCGCAGGAACCAGTCGCCCGGGCCCCTCGACAGCCCCCCGCTCGATCACCACCAGGTCCGGCTGGGGCTCGCTCGCATCGGCGGGGAACGCCACGTCCTGCGTCTGAAGGCGGTGCCAGCGAGTGCGCGGGATCTGGTCGACGATCGACTCGACAATGAGGTTGTGGGCCGTGTCCGGCCCGGCCGTCATCACGATTTCCCCCCTGATGAGCTCGGCCTTGAAGCCCTCCGGAACCTCCAGGTTCTCGAAGATCCCAGTCATCCGGTCATCGATGGCGGTCATCGCGCATTCCCTCCGACGGCTGGCACCACGTTAACGGCCCTCAGTCCACCAGGTCACGCACGACGGCGTCGGCCAGGAGGCGGCCCTGGAGGGTTAGGACGGCGCGACCGGCGGCGAACGGCTCCGCGGCGAGGAGGCCGTCGGCGAGGTGGCGGCCGGCGGCCTCCAGGCCGGTCCCCGTCAGGAGGGTGAGCGGGATGCCCTCGGCGAGGCGCAGTTCGAGCAGGATGCGCTCGACCCGGCGGTCCTCGTCCGCGAGCACCTCACGGCCCTGGGCCGGGGTGCGGCCCTCCGCGAGGGCCTGCGCGTAGGCGGCGGGGTGCTTGGCGTTCCACCAGCGGACTCCGCCGACGTGGCTGTGCGCGCCGGGGCCGGCGCCCCACCAGTCGGCGCCGGTCCAGTACAGCTCGTTGTGGCGGCAGCGGCCCTCGGGGGTGGTGGCCCAGTTGGAGACCTCGTACCAGGAGTAGCCGGCGGCGGCGAGCGCCTGCTCGGCGATCAGGTAGCGGTCGGCGTGCACGTCGTCGTCGATCATCGGGAGCTCGCCGCGCTTGACCCTGGCGGCCAGCTTGGTGCCGTCCTCGACGATCAGCGAGTAGGCCGAGACGTGGTCCGGGCCGGCGCCGATCGCGGCGTCCAGGGAGGCCCGCCAGTCGTCGTCGGACTCGCCGGGGGTGCCGTAGATGAGGTCCAGGTTGACGTGCTCGAAGCCGGCCGCACGGGCCTCGGCGACGCAGGCCTCGGGACGGCCGGGGGTGTGGTGGCGGTCGAGCAGTCGCAGCACGTGCGGGCGGGCGCTCTGCATGCCGAAGGAGATCCGGTTGTAGCCGCCGGCGCGGAGCTCGGCGAGGTAGGCCGGGTCGACGGACTCCGGGTTGGCCTCGGTGGTGACCTCGGCGTCGTCGGCGAGCCCGAACTCGTCGCGGATCGCGGCGAGCATCTTCACCAGGTCCCGGGCGGGCAGCAGGGTGGGCGTGCCGCCGCCGAGGAAGACGGTCCGCACCGGGAGGTCCGCGGTGCCGAGCACCTTCCGGGCCTGCCGGATCTCGGCGACCACGTTGTCCGCGTACGTCTCCTGCGAGGCGACCGCCCCCGAGGAGCGCAGCTCGGTGGCGGTGTAGGTGTTGAAGTCGCAGTAGCCGCAGCGGCTCGCGCAGTACGGCACGTGCAGGTAGAAGCCGAACGGCCGCGACCCGAGCCCGGCGAGGGCGTGCGCGGGCAGGGAACCGTCGGACGGCACGGGTTCGCCGTCGGGGAGTGCGGAGGGCATGACCCCATTGTCCCGTACGGCCCGCGCAACCACGCGGGCCGTACGGGACGGCGGCGGATCAGGCCTCGTTGGCGCCCGCGTACATCCCGGCGACGGCGTCCGCGTACGTCTTCTCGACGACCGGGCGCTTGATCTTCAGGCTGGGGGTGAGCTCGCCGTGCTCGACGTCGAGGTCGCGCGGCAGCAGGTGGAACTTCTTGATCGTCTGCCAGCGCTGGAGGTCGGCGTTGAGCCGCTGCACGAAGCCCTCGATCAGCTTGTGCACCTGCGGGTCGGCGACCACCTCGGCGTAGGACTTGCCGGCCAGGCCGTGCTCGGCGGCCCAGGGCATGATCACCGGCTCGTCCAGGCCGATCAGCGCGGTGCAGTAGTTGCGGCCGTTGCCGATCACCAGGACGTTGCTGACGAACGGGCAGACCGCCTTGAACTTGCCCTCGACCTCGCTGGGCGCGACGTACTTGCCGCCGGAGGTCTTGAACATGTCCTTCTTGCGGTCGGTGATCCGCAGGAAGCCGTCCGGGGAGAGCTCGCCGATGTCCTCGGTGTGGAACCAGCCGTCCGCCTCCAGCACCTCGGCGGTCTTCTCCGGCAGGTCGTGGTAGCCGCGCATGATGCCGGGGCCGCGGAGCAGGATCTCCCCGTCCTCGGCGATCCGGACCTCGGTCCCGGGCAGCGGGCGCCCGACGGTGCCGATCCGGACGTCCTCGGCACGGTTGACCGTCGAGCCGGCACTGGTCTCGCTGAGACCGTAGCCCTCCAGGATCGGGACGCCCGCGCCGGTGAAGAAGTAGCCGATCTCGGGGGCCAGGGCCGCGCTGCCGGAGACGGCACCGCGCATCCGCCCGCCGAACGCCGCGCGGATCTTGGAGTACACCAGCCTGTCGGCCAGCGCGTGCTGGACACCGAGGGCGAACGGCACGCTGTCGCGGCCGGTGGCGATCCGGTTGGCCTGGGCCGTGCGGGCGTGGTCGCGGGCGACCTTGGCGGCCCAGAGGAAGATCTTGTACTTGGCGCCGCCCTCGGCCCGGGCCTTGCCGGCGATGCCGTTGTAGACCTTCTCGAAGATGCGCGGCGCCGAGGCCATGACGGTGGGCCGGATCACCGGCAGGTTGTGGATGATCCGGTCGACCCGGCCGTCCAGGGCCATCACGTGGCCGGTGGCGATCTGGCCGGAGATCAGCGTCTTGCCGAACACGTGCGACAGCGGCAGCCACATGTACTGGACGTCGTCGGCGGCCAGCAGCCCGCTCGCCTCCTGGGCACGCCCCTCGTACGCCCAGCAGTCGTGCACCAGGCGCACGCCCTTGGGGCGGCCGGTGGTGCCGGAGGTGTAGATCAGGGTCGCCAGCTGCTCCTTGTCGAGCGCGGCGACGGCCTTCTCCACGGCGTCCGGGTGCTGCTCCAGGTACTCGGCGCCGAGCTGCTCCAGCTCGGCGAGGCCGAGCACGTTGAACCCGCCGGACTCCGGGGCGGTGGCGGGCACGTCGAAGAGGATGACGGTCCGCAGCTCGGGCAGCTTCCCGGCCTGCTCCACGACCTTGGCCAGCTGGCCGGCGTTCTCCGCGAACAGGGCCCGGGAGCCGGAGTTGGAAAGGATGAAGGCCGTCTCGTCGGCGTTGGTGCTCGGGTAGACGGTGGTCGTGGCCGCGCCCGCGCACATGTTGCCGAGGTCGGCGACGACCCACTCCAGGCGGGTGGAGGAGGCCAGCGCGACCCGGTCCTCGGGCTGGATGCCGAGCGACATCAGGCCGGCGGCCACCGCCTTGACCCGGACGGCGGTCTGCGCCCAGGTCAGCGAGCGCCACTGCTCGGCCCCGGGGGCGCTGTCCGCGGCCTGCTCGTCCACGGGAGCGGGGTAGCGGTAGGCCTCACCGGCCGGGGTGGCGGCGACCCGCTCCAGGAACAGGTGGGCGACGGAGGCGGGACGCCCGGCGACGATGTCGTCACGGCCGGAGTCGATCAGGGACTGCGCGGAACTCAACGAGGACCTCCGGGGGCGGGTGGCCGTCTGAGGGACTGTCGCGGCTCCCGTGGGGGCGGTCGCCGGGCCCCCGGGCAACCGGAGCGGTACCGGTGAGTAACAAGGGGGCAGTCAGCAGCCTAGGGGGAAACCGGTCATTCCGTAAGGGGGCGGTCCCGGCTGGCACCCCGCCGGGCGGCCGGTGCAGCCCGGCGGCACCCCCTGCGGCCCGGCCCGCCGCGCGTTCGGGCAAAGGACTGGACAAACATCCGGGCGGACTACCGGGAATAGCCTGTACGAGTCCACCAAAGCACGAGAATCGGGATGCGAATCCCCCCGCCGACGACAAGAGTGTGCCAGTGCTGATCAGACTGCTCAGGGCGTACCTGCGCCCCTACTCCCGACCGATCACCCTGCTGGTGCTGCTCCAGCTGGTCTCGACGCTCGCCCTGCTCTACCTGCCCACGCTCAACGCCGACATCATCGACGACGGGGTCGTGAAGGGCGACACCGGCACCATCCTGCGCCTCGGCGGCGTGATGATCGCCGTCACCGTGCTCCAGGCGCTCTGCTCCATCGGCGCGGTCTACTACGGCGCGCGCACCGCGATGGCCGTCGGCCGGGACGTCCGGGCCGCCGTCTTCGACCGGGTGCAGAGCTTCTCCGCCCGCGAACTCGGCCAGTTCGGCGCCCCCTCCCTGATCACCCGCACCACCAACGACGTCCAGCAGGTCCAGATGCTGGTCCTGATGTCCTTCACGCTGATGGTCGCCGCACCGATCATGTGCGTCGGCGGCATCATCATGGCGCTCAACCAGGACGTCCAGCTCTCCGCACTGCTGCTTGCCGTCGTCCCGGTCCTCGGCATCGTGGTCGCCCTGCTGGTCCGCGCACTGCGCCCGAAGTTCCGCAGCATGCAGACGAAGATCGACACCGTGAACCGGATCCTGCGCGAGCAGATCACCGGCATCCGGGTCATCCGCGCCTTCGTCAAGGACGACCACGAGCAGAACCGGTTCGACGGCGCCAACGGCGACCTCACCGGCGTCTCGCTCCAGGTCGGCCGGCTGATGTCCCTCATGTTCCCGACCGTGATGCTGGTGGTGAACGTCTCCAGCGTCGCCGTGCTCTGGTTCGGCGCGCACCGGATCGACAGCGGCGGCATGGAGATCGGCGCGCTGACCGCCTTCCTCTCCTACCTGATGCAGATCCTCATGAGCGTCATGATGGCCACCTTCATGTTCATGATGGTGCCCCGCGCCGAGGTCTGCGCCGAACGCATCCAGGAGGTCCTGGACACCCGCTCCAGCGTCGTCCCGCCGTCCGCGCCGGTCACCGACGTGCTCGCCCGCGGCAACCTGGAGCTGCGCGACGTCGAGTTCCGCTACCCCGGCGCCGAGGCCTCGGTGCTGCGCGGCATCGACATCACCGCCGGCCCCGGCCAGACGACCGCCGTCATCGGCTCCACCGGCAGCGGAAAGTCCACCCTGCTCGGCCTCGTCCCCCGGCTCATCGACGCCACCTCCGGACAGGTCCTGCTCGACGGCGTCAACGTGCGCGACCTCGCCCCCGAGACCATCGCCGAGACCGTCGGCCTCGTCCCGCAGAAGCCCTACCTGTTCACCGGCACCGTCGCCAGCAACCTGCGCTACGGCCGGCCCGACGCCACCGACGAGGAGCTCTGGCACGCCCTCGACGTCGCCCAGGCCAGGGAGTTCGTCGAACGCTTCCCCGAGGGCCTGGACGCGCCCATCGCCCAGGGCGGCAGCAACGTCTCCGGCGGCCAGCGCCAGCGCCTCGCGATCGCCCGCGCACTGGTCCGCAAGCCCGGCGTCTACCTGTTCGACGACTCCTTCTCCGCGCTCGACTACGCCACCGACGCCCGGCTCCGCAAGGCGCTCGCCCGCGAGACCTCCGACGCCACCGTGCTGATCGTCGCCCAGCGCGTCTCCACCATCCGCGACGCCGACCGGATCATCGTCCTCGACGAGGGCGCCGTGGTCGGCAGCGGCACCCACGGCGAGCTGATGGCCGGCAACCCGACGTACCGGGAGATCGTGCTCTCCCAGCTCACCGAGCAGGAGGCGGCGTGACCACCCCGGAGATGACCCCGGAGAAGACCCCGGACGGCGCCCCGGACGGGCTGACGCCGCTGACGAAGGGCCCGGCGCAGCCCGCCGGAACCGGCAAGGCGGGCCCCGGCGGCGCGGCCCCCGCCGAACCCCGCAGCGACTCGCAGTCCGCCGCCGCCCGCCGCGGCCCGGCCGGCCCCGGCCGGTTCATGGGCGGCCAGGGCGCCGAGAAGTCGATGGACTTCAAGGGCTCCGGCAAGCGCGTCCTCAAACTGCTGCGCCCGGAACGCAACCTGCTCGCCGGCGTCCTCGCCCTCGGCGTGCTCAGCATCGGCTGCGCCGTGACCGGCCCCAAGATCCTCGGCAACGCCACCGACCTGATCTTCGCCGGCGTCGTCGGCGCCAAGTTCCCGGCCGGCACCTCCAAGGAGCAGGTCGTCGCGGGCCTGCGCGCCGGCGGCGACGGCAGCGTCGCCGACCTGCTCTCCTCGATCGACTTCACCCCCGGCCAGGGCATGGACTTCGGGGCGATCGGCACCGTGCTGCTCTGGGTGCTGGCGATCTACGTTGCCTCCGCCCTCTTCGGCATCGTCCAGGGCCGGCTGGCCACCACCGCCATCCAGCGGGCCGGCTACCGGCTGCGCCAGGACGTCGAGGCCAAGCTCGCCCGGCTGCCGCTCAGCTACTTCGACAAGCAGCCCCGCGGCGAGGTGCTGAGCCGGGTCACCAACGACATCGACAACATCAGCCAGTCCATGCAGCAGACCATGGGCCAGGTGGTGAACTCGCTGCTCACCGTCGTCGGCGTGCTGGCCATGATGTTCTGGATCTCGCCGCTGCTCGCCCTGATCGCGCTGGTCTCGGTGCCGCTCTCGGTGGTCGTGGCGACCAAGGTCGGCAAGCGGGCACAACCGCAGTTCGTCCAGCAGTGGAAGTCCACCGGACAGCTCAACGCCCACATCGAGGAGATGTACACCGGGCACGCCCTGGTCAAGGTCTTCGGCCGGCAGAAGGAGTCCGCCGAGACCTTCCGCGAGCACAACGAGTCGCTCTTCGAGTCCAGCTTCCGGGCCCAGTTCATCTCCGGGATCATCCAGCCCGCGATGATGCTCATCGGCAACCTGCAGTACGTGCTGGTCGCCGTGGTCGGCGGGCTCCGGGTGGCCGGCGGCGCGCTGTCGATCGGCGACGTCCAGGCCTTCATCCAGTACTCGCGGCAGTTCAGCCAGCCGCTCACCCAGGTCGCCAGCATGGCCAACCTGGTGCAGTCCGGCGTCGCCTCCGCCGAACGCGTCTTCGAACTGCTGGACGCGCCCGAGCAGACCCCCGAGCCGGCCATGCCGGAACGCCCCGACGCCGTCCGCGGCCGGGTCGCCTTCCAGGACGTCTCCTTCCGCTACGACCCCGACAAGCCCCTCATCGAGGACCTCTCGCTCAAGGTCGAGCCCGGGCAGACCGTCGCCATCGTCGGCCCCACCGGCGCCGGCAAGACCACCATGGTCAACCTGCTGATGCGGTTCTACGAGGTCAGCGGCGGCCGGATCACCCTCGACGGGGTCGACATCGCCGCGATGTCCCGCGAGGACCTGCGCTCCGGCATCGGCATGGTGCTCCAGGACACCTGGCTGTTCGGCGGCACCATCGCCGAGAACATCGCCTACGGTGCCGACGGCGCCACCCGCGAACAGGTCGTCGAGGCGGCCAAGGCCGCGCACGTCGACCGCTTCGTCCGCACCCTGCCGGACGGCTACGACACCAAGATCGACGACGAGGGCACCGGCGTCAGCGCCGGCGAGAAGCAGCTCATCACCATCGCCCGGGCGTTCCTCGCCCAGCCGTCGATCCTCGTCCTGGACGAGGCCACCAGCTCGGTCGACACCCGTACCGAGGTGCTGATCCAGCGCGCCATGGCCCGGCTGCGCACCGGCCGCACCAGCTTCGTGATCGCCCACCGCCTCTCGACCATCCGGGACGCCGACGTGATCCTGGTGATGGAGAGCGGCTCGATCGTCGAGCAGGGCACGCACGACGAGCTGATCGCCGCCGACGGCGCGTACGCGCGGCTGTACAAGGCGCAGTTCGCCGAGGCGGTGGCCGAGGTCGACTGACCGGTCACGCCCGGCGGAGGAGCCGGAGGGGGACGTCGGCGTCACGACGTCCTCCTCCGGCTCTTCGTCTTGCGGGTGGCGGGCGCTACCGTGGGGCCCGTGAGTGACGACCCGTCGGCTGCGGCCGTGTCCGGCCCGGACGCGATCCCGGGCACGAACCCGACCACCGGCCCGGACACGAACCCGGGTACGAACCCGACCACCGGCCCAGGCACGAACCCGGACCTCGGCCCGACCACCGGCCCGGACGCCTTCGAGGCGAACCGGCGCTACCTGGGCTCGGTCGCCTACCGGCTGCTCGGCTCGTTCAGCGACGCCGAGGACGTCCTGCAGGAGGCCTGGCTGCGCTGGCGGTCCGTCGACCACTCCACCGTCGCCGACCCGCGGGCCTTCCTCACCACCGTCGTCACCCGGCTCTGCTACGACCAGCTCGGCTCCGCGCGGGCCCGCCGGGAGGCCTACTTCGGCGAGTGGCTGCCCGAGCCGGCCGTCTCCTACCAGGACTCCCCCGCCTCCCCCGCCGAGCTGGCCGAGCTCGGCGAGTCGGTCTCCCTGGCGCTGCTCACCGTCCTGGAGCAGCTGACCCCGGCCGAACGCGCCGCGTTCGTGCTGCACGACGTCTTCTCCGTCGGCTTCGACGAGATCGCCGCCTCGCTCGACCGCTCCCCCGAGGCCACCCGCCAGCTCGCCTCCCGGGCCCGGCGCCGGGTGAAGGACGGCGGACGCCGCGCCACCGCCGACCCCTCCGAGCACCGGCAGGCGGTGGAGGCGTTCGCCGCCGCGACCACCCGCGGCGACATCGAGGGCCTGCTCTCCGTGCTCGACCCGGACATCGTCTGGCACTCCGACGGCGGCGGCATCGTCAGCGCCGGCGCCCGCCCGGTGTTCGGCGCCGACAAGGTCTCCCGACTGGTCCGCGGCCTGATCGCCAAGTGGTTCACCCCCCGCATGCGCCTCGACCTCGCGCTGGTCAACGGCGAACCGGGCCTGCTCTGGATCGACGAGTCCGGCGCGGTCGGCGGCGTGCTGGCCTTCACCGTCTCCGACGGCCGGATCACCGAGGCCTACGTGGTGGTCAACCCCGAGAAGCTGAGCCGGATCGCACCGGCTGCCGGCTGACCCGACCCCGCATCCAGAACGTGATGCAGGTCACTGTCACGGTCCGGGCGGCCACGTCGTCCCCTTCCCGAAAACGCGGCGGGCGCAGGCCCGCAGCGAACGCAGAACGCAGCGGGCGCTTCGAGAGGGCGCTTCGGAGGAGGCGGACGACATGGCCGAGAAGCAGATCGTCGTACTGGGCGCCGGCTACGCGGGGCTGGCCGCGGCGGCCCGGGCGGGCGGGCGGCGCAACCGGGTGACCCTGGTCGCCCCCGAGACCCGTTTCCTGCACCGCGTCCGCCAGCACGAGACCGCCGCCGGCCACCCCGCGCAGCGGCCGACCGTCGCCCAGGTGGTCCGCGGCCGCGGCGTGCGGCACATCCCGGCGCGCGCCACCGCCCTCGACCTCGACGCCCGCAAGGTCATGCTGGACACCGGCGAGACCATCCCCTACGACACCCTGGTCTACGCCCTCGGCAGCCGCACCGCCTGGCACGGCGTCCCCGGCGCCGCCGAGCACGCCTACCCCGCCGAGCGGGCCGCCGAACTAGGCGCACGCCTGCGCGCCGCCGACCGCCCGGGCACCGTCGCCGTGGTCGGCGGCGGCGCCACCGGCATCGAACTGGCCACCGAGATCGCCGAGGCCCACCCCCGCTGGACGGTCCGGATCGTCGCCGCCGGCCAGGTCGGCGGCTGGCTCTCGGCCCGCGGCCGCCGCCACATCCTGGACGTCATGGCCCGGCTCGGCGTCGAGGTGCACGAGCAGAGCACCGTCACCGCCGTCGACCCGGCCGGCCTGGACACCACCGCCGGCCGGATCCCCGCCGACCTGGTCGCCTGGGCCGCCGCCCTGGAGCCGCACCCGCTGGCCGCCGAGGCCGGTCTGACCGTCAACGCGGCCGGCCAGGCCGTGGTCGACGACCACCTGCGCTCGGTCTCGCACCCCGACGTCCACGTGATCGGCGACGCCGCCGAGGTCACCGTCCCCGGCACCGGCACCCTGCGGATGAGCTGCGCCACCGCCCTGCCGATGGGCCGCTACCTCGGCGGGCTGCTCGCCGGGGGCGCCGACAAGCCCTTCGCGTTCCGGTACGCGGTGCAGTGCCTGAGCCTCGGCCGCCGGGACGGGATGGTCCAGCTGATCCACGGCGACGACTCGATGCGGCCCACCGTGCTCACCGGCCTGACCGGGCGGCTGATCAAGGCGCTCATCGTCAACGGCGTGGTGTGGTCCCTGCGGTGACCCCGACGGGCCGGCGGTGCCGGAGCCACGGCACCGCCGGCCGCTGACCACGCACCCCCCGGTGCGCCGGGACGTACCGAGGGGTCGGGGCGGGTGCCGAGAGGTCGGCGCGTGCTGAGTGGTCGGCGCGTGCTGAGTGGCCGGGACGTGCCGAGGGGCCGGGGCGCGTGCCGAGGGGTCGGGGCGGGTGTCGAGGGCCCGGGACATGCCGGAGGCCCGGGGCGGTTCGCCCCGGGCCCCTCGTGCGCCGTCGGTTACTTCTTCTCCTTCGGCGCCTCGGCGTCGGTGGACAGCGCGGCGATGAAGGCCTCCTGCGGCACCTCCACGCGGCCGACCATCTTCATCCGCTTCTTGCCTTCCTTCTGCTTCTCCAGCAGCTTGCGCTTACGCGAGATGTCACCGCCGTAGCACTTGGCGAGAACGTCCTTGCGGATCGCGCGGACCGTCTCACGGGCGATGACCCGGGAGCCGATGGCCGCCTGGATCGGCACCTCGAACTGCTGGCGCGGGATCAGCTTCTGCAGCTTGCCCGCCATCATCACGCCGTAGTTGTAGGCCTTGTCCTTGTGCACGATCGCGGAGAACGCGTCCACCGCGTCGCCGTGCAGCAGGATGTCGACCTTCACCAGGCTGGCGCTCTGCTCGCCGATGGGCTCGTAGTCGAGCGAGGCGTAGCCGCGGGTCTTGGACTTCAGCTGGTCGAAGAAGTCGAAGACGATCTCCGCGAGGGGGAGGGTGTAGCGCAGCTCCACCCGGTCCTCGGAGAGGTAGTCCATGCCCTGGAGGTTGCCGCGGCGGGACTGGCAGAGCTCCATGATCGCGCCGACGAACTCGTTCGGCGCCAGGATGGTCCCGCGCACGACCGGCTCGAACACCTCGGCGATCTTGCCGGTCGGGAACTCGCTCGGGTTGGTGACCGTGTGCTCGGAGCCGTCCTCCATCACCACGCGGTAGACCACGTTCGGGGCGGTGGAGATCAGGTCGAGGTTGAACTCGCGCTCCAGCCGCTCCCGGATGATCTCCAGGTGCAGCAGGCCGAGGAAGCCACAGCGGTAGCCGAAGCCCAGCGCCACCGACGTCTCCGGCTCGTAGACCAGCGCGGCGTCGTTCAGCCGCAGCTTGTCCAGGGCGTCGCGGAGCAGCGGGTAGTCCGAGCCGTCCAGCGGGTAGAGGCCGGAGAACACCATCGGGCGCGGGTCCTTGTAGCCGCCCAGCGCCTCGGTCGCACCCTTGTGCATCGAGGTGATGGTGTCACCGACCTTGGACTGCCGGACGTCCTTCACACCGGTGATGATGTAGCCCACCTCGCCGACGCCGAGACCGTCGGCGACCTTCGGCTCGGGCGAGATGACGCCGATCTCCAGCAGCTCGTGGGTGGCGCCGGTCGACATCATCGCGATCCGCTCGCGCTTGGTGAGCTGACCGTCCACGACACGCACGTAGGTGACCACGCCGCGGTAGGAGTCGTACACCGAGTCGAAGATCATCGCGCGGGCCGGGGCGTCCTTGACGCCGACCGGGGCCGGGATGGTGTTCACGATGTGGTCGAGCAGGTCCTCGACGCCGAGGCCGGTCTTGGCGCTGACCTGGAGCACGTCGGACGGGTCGCACCCGATGATGTGCGCGATCTCCGCGGCGTACTTCTCCGGCTGGGCGGCCGGCAGGTCGATCTTGTTGAGCACCGGGACGATCGTGAGGTCGTTCTCCAGCGCCAGGTACAGGTTGGCGAGGGTCTGCGCCTCGATGCCCTGGGCGGCGTCCACCACGAGGATGGTGCCCTCGCAGGCCGCGAGGGAGCGGGACACCTCGTACGTGAAGTCCACGTGACCCGGGGTGTCGATCATGTTGAGGATGTGCGTCGTACCGGCGTTCGCCCCGGTCTTCGGCGCCCACGGGAGGCGGACGGCCTGCGACTTGATGGTGATGCCGCGCTCGCGCTCGATGTCCATGCGGTCGAGGTACTGGGCACGCATCTGCCGCGGGTCGACCACACCGGTGATCTGGAGCATCCGGTCTGCGAGCGTCGACTTGCCGTGGTCGATGTGGGCGATGATGCAGAAGTTGCGGATCAGCGCCGGGTCGGTACGGCTGGGCTCTGGCACATTGCTGGGGGTCGCGGGCACCTTGGTCCGATTCTCCGTTGGTCCGGGGGCCGGGTGCGTCCGGGTCATCGCTGACCGGCTTCCCGGGGACCGGACAGTCGTCCGATCGAAATAGTTCCTCCCATACTCCCACGAGCACGACGTGCGCCGCCGTTCGGTTCTTCCCCGGACGCCGGACGGTGCCTCCCTGGGGGTGCTGACGGCACCTCCCCGGGGCGTCGGAGGTGCCGGCCCCGGGATGCCGGAAGGTGCTGCCGCAGGGAGTCGGACGGCGCTGAGTCGGACGGGTAGGGCGCCCTGGGGACCGGAGAGCGTCTCCCGAGAGCCGGACGGCACCTCCCGGGTGCCCGGAGTTGCGGCAGGATGCGGTCGCATGATCCTGGAAAGCGCGCTTCTCGATGTCGTCCCCGGCCAGGAGGAGGCCTTCCTCGCCGCCTTCGCGCAGGCCCGGCCGCTGATCGCGGTCCAGCCCGGCTTCCGCTCGCTGGAACTGCGGCGCTGCCTGGACGAGGGCCACACGTCGCGCTTCCTGCTCCAGGTGGAGTGGGAGCGGCTGGAGGACCACACGGACGGGTTCCGCCGCTCCGCCGAGTACGGTCGCTGGCGGGAGCTGCTGCACCGCTTCTACGCGCCGTTCCCCGAGGTCGAGCACTACGGCGAGCCGGTGCTCCGGGCCTGATCCGGCCGCTGCCACCCCTGCTCCGCCCCGCCGGCCCCGGACGGCTCACGGCGGGAGGCCGGCCGACGGGGCCGCCCGACAGGCCGGTCGGCGGCCGACCGGTTTGGGGCGGGGGCTGCGCCCCTGGTAGCGTTGGCCGCTGCACCTGGCCTCGGCATGCCCTCTCAGCTGGTCCGACGGCCGCGCGGTGCAGCCCGTTCAAACCGTTTACACACAAGACTGAGGCACTTTCGTGGCGAACATCAAGTCCCAGATCAAGCGCAACAAGACCAACGAGAAGGCGCGCCTGCGCAACAAGGCCGCCAAGTCCTCGCTGAAGACCGCTCTGCGCAAGGCCCGTGAGGCTGCTGCCGCCGGCGAGACCGAGAAGGCCGTCGTGCTGGCCCGTGCCGCCTCCAAGGCGCTCGACAAGGCCGTGAGCAAGGGCGTCATCCACGCCAACCAGGCCGCCAACAAGAAGTCGGCCATCACCAAGCGCGTCAACGCCGTCCAGGCCTGACGCCCCGGGGCCACCGGCCCCACCCCCTCGGGACGAACCGGCCCTCTACCCGGACCCCCGAGGTGAGAATCGAGACTCGCACCGTACGCGGCCTGCGTTCGCCACGCGGGTGCGGTGCAAAGGCAGTACGGCAGGCGCCGCAGCGGACCTCTCCCCAGAGGCTGCTGCGGCGCCTGTCGCGTTCTGTGGTCCGACCGCTATGGTCGGTCACGGCGGTTCCGGGATCACGGTCGCGGCGGCCTCCTCGGCGGCAGGCGCCGTACGGCGAGTACGCGGACTGCTTCGGCAGCCGCTTCGGCAACGCATGGCCTCGGCAGCGCCCGACTTCGGCGAAGGCGCGTCGCCGGACTCGTCACAGCTCGAATTCGCTGTTCCGCTGGATTCGTCGGTCTCAACGACGCCACCGAATGCACGGAAGCACTGAAGGCCTCGAAGGCCCAGGGGGGACCACCTATGGCGACGTCACCGCCACCACCGCCGGCCCAGGGCGGGCCGGGGTTCACCGGCTTCCCGCAGCAGCAACCGCGGCCGGCGGGCGCACCCGGGTTCGGCCCGCCGCCCGGGCTGCCCTCCTCGCCCGGACTGCCGCCAACCTCCCCCGGACTGCCGCCGACCCCGTCCGGGCCGGCCGGCGGGCCCGGCGGGTCAGGCGGCGCGGGCGGGACGGGCCGCAAGGGCGGGAACCTGCGGCGCAACGCCGTCTGGGCGTTCGTGGGCGCCATCCTCGCCTCGGTCGTCTGGTCCGGCGCCGTGGCCGTCGTGCCCCGGATGGTGCAGGGCCACTCCTCGGCGCAGAGCATCCACGGGTACCACGCCATCGACAAGATCTGCGAGGCGGGCAAACTCACCGCGTTCCGACAGAAGTACAAGATGGTGGACAACTACCCGCTGGAGCACACCGGCCGCAGCGACTCCATGGACATCATGCGGTGCTACGCCCTGATGAAACGCTCCGTCAGCGGGAGCGACACGCCGGACTACGCCACCCTCGACATCCGCGTCGAGCTGCACAAGGCCGTCGACTCCTCGCCCGAGTACGCCGCCACCCGGCACTACTTCGAGCAGCAGAAGTTCGAGATCGCCGACGTGCCGAACCTCGGCCAGGAGGCGTACTACGCGTACGGCGACGAGCCGACCAGCTCCGACAAGACCTTCCACGACATCAACTACTACCTCGTGGTCAGGGACGGCGGCATGACGTTCTCGCTCTACTGGACCGACAACTACCAGCTCGGCAAGGACGCCACGCTGGAGCGCGACACCGTCCGGCGGGCCATGCTCGACGACACCCGGGACATCCTCAAGGCGATCGGCGGGAAGTAGGCGGGGGCGGGGGCTTCTGCCCGGCCCGCTCGGGGCACGCCCCGGACCTCGCCCCGGACCTGCCGCTCCCGCCCGTACCGGTCTGCTCCGCGCCGGCCGCCCCCTCGCCGTCCTCGCCGTTGCTTTTGCGCCCTCTCAGCCCTGGCCGTTCCCTCGCAGCCCTGGCCGTTCCCTCGCCGCTCAGTACGGGCGGGAGCCGGCCCGGGCGGCCCGGGCGACGGCGACCACGGCGCGTTCCAGGGCGTAGGCCGGGTCGTCGGAGCCCCCCTTGACCGCGGCGTCCGCCTGCGCGATCGCGGTCAGGGCGGTGGCCACGCCGTCGCCCGTCCAGCCGCGCATCTGCTGGCGGACCCGGTCGACCTTCCACGGCGGCATGCCCAGCTCGCGCGCCAGGTCGGCCGGGCGCATGTTCCGCCCGGTGGTGGCCAGCCGGCCGATGCTGCGCACCCCGGACGCCAGCGCATAGGTGATGCCGGTCGGCGGCTGCCCCACGGCCAGCGCCCAGCGCAACCGTTCCAGCGCCTCGGCGGCCCGGCCGGTGACCGCCAGGTCCGCCACCTCGAAGCCGGTCGCCTCGGCCCGGCCGCTGTAGTAGCGGGCCACCACCGTGTCGTCGATCGTGCCCTCGACGTCCGAGGTGAGCTGGCTGCACGCCGCCGCCAGCTCGCGCAGGTCGCTGCCGAGCGCGTCCAGCAGCGCCTGGCACGCCTCCGGGGTCGCCGACCGCCCGAGCGTCCGGAACTCGCCCTTCACGAAGGCCAGCCGCTCCGACGCCTTGGCCAGCTTCGCGCAGGCGACCTCGCGGCCGCCGGCCTTGCGCCCCGCGTCCAGCAACCCCTTGCCCTTGGCGCCGCCCGCGTGGACCAGCACCATGATCACTTCTTCGGCCGGGGCCTCGATGTACGCCTTGACCTCCTTCACGGAGTCGGCGCCGAGGTCCTGGGCCGCGCGGACCACGATCACCTTGCGCTCGGCGAAGAGCGAGGGCGTGGTCAGCTCGGCCAGGCTGCCGGGCTGGAGGCTCCCGGGCGCGAGATCACGTACGTCGGTGTCCGGGTCCGCCGCCTTCGCCGCCGCCACCACCTGGGCGACCGCGCGGTCCAGCAGCAGCTCCTCCTGACCGACCGCGAGGGTCAGCGGGGCGAGCAGGTCATCGGGTGCACTCTTCCTGGCCATCGCGTACCAGCATCCCACGCGGCACGGACAGGCCTGCCCGGCCAGCGGGGCGCAGGGCGCGGGCGCAGGGCGCGGGCGCAGGGCGCGGGCTCAGGGGTGCGGGCTCAGGGGTGCGGGCTCAGGGGTGCGGGGGCGCTGGGTGCGGGGCCGCGGACTCGGGGGTGCGGACTCGGGGGTGCGGCGCGCTGGGTGCGGGGTGGGGTGCGGCGCGCTGGGTTCTAGTTGCTGGTTACTGGGCGACAGGGGCGTCCAGGGGGTGGGCGCCGCGCCCGCGGGAGCGCCTTGGAGAATGGACCGGTGACCGACGACCACACCATCGACCAGCCGGACGCCTTCGATCCGAACGCCCGGCAGCTCCTCGTCCTGCCCGACCGCGACGCCGCCGAGGAGGCCGCGGAGGAGCTCAGTGCCAACCACCCCGACCTCGGCGAGCTGGAAATCGTCCGGGACGCCCTGGCCGGCGAGGACGACGCCGAGGACGCCCAGTGGCTGGTGGTCGTGGAACCCCCTGAGGACGGCTGGACCCCCGGCCATCTGCGTGCCCTCGACGCCATCGCCGCCGAGGCCGACGGCTGGCGCGAAGAGGGCTGACCCTCACCGCCCGGCGGCCTGGCGGTGCCTTGGCCTCTCTGCCATCGCCCCGCCCGCTCCCTCCCTCTCGGCTTCGCGCTCCCTCTCGGCTTCACGGCCGGACAATTCTGGACCTTGGCGGACGGTTCCGGACCGTTCTGCACGGCCATCACGCCGCTTCCGCGCCGGTCCCGGGCACTGCCCGGGGCCGGCGCGCCATCTGAGCCACGTCCTCGCACGTGCCCCCTCCTCATGCACCCGTCCCTCGCGCGCCCTGCCTGCCCTGTCCCCTCCTCCCGGTGGGGAGGGAGAGCGAGTGAGCCGGAGGAGGCGCTCAGGTGGGCGGGCCGCGCGGCCCGCCCACCGGGTGGAGCGGACGGGAAGCGCGGGAACCGTGCAGGGCCTCGGCATCCTGCGGGTGGACCACGGCGCCGAGGCGCGCCGGGGTGTCACCCGTCACGGCGATGTCACCGGCACGGTCCGTGCGCAGCACCGTCGCACCGAGGGCACGCAGGTGGTCGACCGTCCTCGCCGACGGATGGCCGTACGGATTGCCCTCGCCACAGGAGATCAACGCCAGCCGAGGGCGCAGGGCCGAGGCCAGGCCCCAGTCCTGATGCGCCGAGCCGTGATGGGCCACCTTCAGAACGTCCACCTTGACCCCGCTTCCCAATCTCCCCGACAACGCCGACTGCGCCGGCGGTTCGAGATCACCCAGCAGAGCCAGTTCCAGCCCGCCCGCGACGGTCACCAGCAGCGCGACGCTGGCGTTGTTGGCTCCGGTCGCATCACCCGGCAGCTCGGCCTCCGGCCAGACCACCTGCCAGGACAAGCCAGGCCCGACCGACCGCCGTTCACCCCGCCGGGCCCTCAGCACGGGAATTCCCGCGGCCGCCGCCCACCCGGTCACCCGGGCCGCTTCGCCCGGCGGATCGTTCACACTCGTCCCCTCGACCGCCCCGACCGCGCGCCCCCGCAACACCCCTGGCACGCCCTCCACGTGATCGGCGTGGAAGTGGGTCAGCAGCAACAGCGGAACCCGGGTGATCCCGAGGTCGCGCAGACAACGGTCCGCCGCCTGCGGGTCCGGACCGGCATCGACCACCACCGCGCTGTCCGTGGCCGCGCCACCGTCCGAGGTCACCGGCAGCACCAGCATGTCGCCCTGCCCCACGTCACACATGACCAGCCGCCACCCCGGGGGCGGCCAGCCCGTCGCGAGCCGGGTGAGCAGGGGCGGGCGCAGCAGCACGGCCAGCAGGACGAGGAGGAGAAGGCCCGCGACCACCGGCCGGATCCAACCGCGGCGAACGCGCGGGCCGGTCGCGGCCGTACGCCGGGGCAGCAGGAGCGGCACCGTCCAGCACAGCGCCACGGTCGCCAGGGCGAGCGTCACCGTACCGAGGAGTCCGCCCGGCCAGGAGAGCCGGCCTCCCGGCAGGTCGGCGCCGTGCCGGGCCACCGCTGCCAGCCAGCCGGCCGGCAGCCCGGCCACCTCCGCGAGCAGCCGGGCCGGCGCCGGGAGGAACGGGTCCAGCACGAGCACCACGAAGCCGAGCAGAGTCGCCGGCGCCACCGCCAGCTCGGCCAGCAGGTTGCAGGGGACGGCGACGAGGCTGATGTGCCCGGACAGCACCACCGTCACGGGCGCGCAGAGCGCCTGCGCCGCGGCCGTCGCCCCTACGGCACCCGCCAGGTGGTGCGGCCAGCCGCGCGCCCGCAGGGCCCGGGCCCAGTGCGGGCCGAGGACCAGCAGGCCGGTGGTGGCGAGCACCGAGAGCAGGAAACCGAACGACCGCGCCAGGTAGGGGTCGAGCAGCACCAGGAGCAGGACGGTGCCGGACAGGGCGGGCACCGCCTGGCGCGGACGACCGGTGGCCAGTGCGAGCAGGCCGATCAAGCCGGTGCCGGCCGCCCGCAGCACGCTGGGCTCAGGCCGGCAGATGGTGACGAAGGCCAGCGTGACGGCCGTGCCGAGCAACGCGGTGGTGCGCAGGGAGAGCCCGAGTAGAGCTGCCAGGCCACGCCGTTCCGGGGTAGCGGCCCGCCCCGGCGCACCGAGCAGGACGCCGAGGACGATCGCGAGGTTGGCCCCGCTCACTGCGACCAGGTGTGCCATGTCGGTGGCCCGGAAGGCGTCCAGGAGGTCGCCGGGCAGCCGGGAGGTGTCCCCGACGACCAGCCCTGGGAGCAGTCCTCGCGCGTCCGGCGGGAGCCCGTCGCTCGCGGACCGCAGACCCGCCCGCAGCCGGCCGGCGACCCGCTGCGGCAGGCACGGCGGTACGAGTTCCCGGAGCGGCCCGTGCGCGACCAGCAGCGCGGCCGACTCGTCGTCGTGTCCCTCCCCCGCGGGGCGGACATCGGCCTCGACGGCCACCCGGGCCGACGGCAGCAGCCGCTGCCACTGGCCGATGTCCGGCCCGCGCGCCAGCACCGTCACCGGGGTCCGGGTCCTGGTCGCGCCGACGCCCGGCCCCGGCCCCGGTTCGGGGCCGGCCAGGACGGTGACCCGGTCCACCACGGCGTCCACGGTGAGGACGGCCTGCCCGGCGGTCGTCCCCCTGGTCCGGGACGTGTGGGTCTTCGGGTCGCCGGTGATCGTCAGCTCGACGTCCACCGCGGGAGCGGGGCCCGCGACCCGGGCCAGCGCCGGCACCGGACCCCGGTGCAGGTCGGCGGTGTGCAGCAGGGTCACGACGGTGGCCGCCGCACCGGTGAGCATGACCGCGGCCGCCGTCACGCCGGCGCCTCGGCGCCGCCGCACGCCCGGGCGGGCGAGCAGGAGGACGGCGCCGACCGCGGCCGCGCCCGCTGCAAGGACCAGCAGGAGACCGTGGCCCGCGCCCGGGCCGAGGACGGCCGCCGTGACGGCCCACGCCGCGACGGCAGGCAGGAGCAGTCGAAGGTCGCTGACCGGAAAGGGGGTTGGGGAAGGACGGGCGGTCGGACGGAGGTCGACGGCCGTGGTGGCGGCGATGACGGCACCTCCCTTCATGGGTCGACGGGCGGGTGGGTGGGGATGGACCGGTGGTCAGCACATCGGGGCAGGTCGGACCAGGCCTCCGGTCAGAGGGTGAGCATCGGTTTGATCTCCGCGTAGGTGCGCTCGCCGATGCCGCTCACCTGCCGGAGCTGGTCGAGCGAACGGAACGAGCCGTGGGCCGCGCGGAACGTCAGGATGCGTTGGGCGAGCGTCGGCCCGACCCCGGGGAGCGTGTCGAGTTGTTCGAGGGTGGCGTGGTTCAGACTGACCGGCTGTTTCGGCCCGGCGGCCGCGGGAGGCCCGGCGCCCGCCCCGCCGGCCGGTGGTGCGGCCTGGTCGCCGACGAGGATCTGCTCACCGTCCGTCAGCACTCGCGCCAGGTTGAGGTTCTTGGTCTCCGTGTCGGGCAGCGGGCCACCGGCCACGCGCAGGGCGTCGGCCACCCGGGCGCCGCTGGGGAGGGTGTGCACGCCGGGCGAGTGCACGCGGCCGCCGATGTCGACCACCACCACGGCGCCTGCCTCCGGGCCACCCGCACCGGGCGGAGCCGGACCGGGGGCTGCCTCGGACGCCCCGGGAACACTCCCCGCCGGTTCCGCCGAGGCAGCCACCCCCGGTACGTCGACCGGTTGCGGCCGGGCCAGCCAGAAGTGCTGTACGCCGTAGCCCGCGGAGAGCAGCAGCAGGAGGACCAGGCCCGCCAGGGCCCGCCGGTCGAGCACCACCGCCGGGCCGAACCGGAACGGCACACGATCCGCCGCACCGGCCACCGCACCGCCCGCGGCCGTACCACCGGCGGCCGCTGCCCCCTTGGTGGCCGTGCTACCTGCCACCGCACCCGCCGACGCCCCAGGCAGCTCACCGAACCACGGCTCCGATGATGGTTCCGACGACGCACCGGCCGGCAACCCGGACCGCACCACAGGCGGCTCCCCGAACAACGGCTCGCTGGGCTCAGCGGACGACGGTTCAGCGGTCGGTGGCACAACGCACGGCGGCTCAGCGGACAACGGCACAGCGGACGACGGTTCAGGCGGGGGCCCGGTGGTCGTCGTTCCCCCCGCCCCGGCCGACCCCCCGGCCGCCGGGAGCAGGGCCACCATCCGCAGGCGTGCGGTCTCGCTGATCTCCTGGCGCTTCCTCGCGCCGGTCCTCATGCTCGTCAGGCTTGTCAGGCTCGTCATGCGGAGCACGGTAGGAGCAGGTCCGGACCCCGCACGAGAATCGCCGAAGACCTGTGGAAAACCCGGGGGTTGTGGATAAATCAGGTCACTCGCACGAGGGATGAGGGCTCTTCAGAGTTGACCCCGCGCACCACGCACCACGCACCACGCGCACCTCACACCACACGCCACACGCCACCGCATTGCCACCACACGCCACCACGAGTCGCCTCAGCGCGGCGAGACCACGACCGCCAGCAGCCCGGGCCCGGCGTGCGCGCCGATCACGGCGCCGACCTCGCCCACGTACAGCTCCCGCAACCCCGGGACCCTCCCGCGCAGCCGTTCCGCGAGCGGCTCGGCCCGGTCCTCGGCCGCCAGGTGGTGAACGGCGATGTCGACCTCCCGCTCCCCCGCCTGCTCGACCGCGACCTCCTCCAGCCGGGCGATCGCCCGGGAGGCGGTCCGCACCTTCTCCAACGGCTCGATCCGCCCGCCGTCCAGGTGCAGCAGCGGCTTCACCGCCAGGGCCGATCCGAGCAGCGCCCGCGCCGCCCCGATCCGGCCGCCGCGACGCAGGTACTCAAGGGTGTCCACGTAGAAGAAACCACTGGTCAGTGCCGTACGCCGGGTGACGGCCTCGGCCACTTCGGCCAGCTCCCGCCCGTCCGCGATCGCCTCGGCGGCGGCCAGCACGCCGTACCCCAGGGCCATGCCGACCAGCCGGCTGTCCACCACCCGCACCGGAACGGCCGCCTCGGCGGCAGCCAGCCGCGCCGCCTCCACCGTCCCGGACAGCTCGCCGGAGATGTGCACCGAGACGATCCCCCGGGCGCCCGCCTCCACCGCCGCCCGGTAGGCGGCGGCGAACGTCTCGGGGCTCGGCCGGGACGTCGTCACCCGCTGCTTGCCCCGCAGCGCCTCGGCCACGTCCTTGGGCGAGATCTCCACGCCCTCGGCGAGGACCGTGTCGCCGACCGCGACACTCAACGGGACCACGGAGATTCCGTACCGGTCGACGGCCTCCTGCGGCAGATAGGCCGTGGAATCGGTGACAAGCGCGAGGTCGGCGGGCATGAGGCGGAGGTTACTCCGCGCCCGGCCCGGATGACAGCGCCCGGACCGGGTCACGCGCAAGCCCGGGAGCACCCCGGAACCCGGGGCCCACCGGGCCGCAACCGCTCAAGTCCACGGCCCGCGTCGCGCCGGGCCCGGGTCGCACGCAACCCGGCCCCCAGGACCACGGGACCGCCGATTCGGCCGACTCGGACGATCCAACCGGCTCGGACGATCCAACCGACTCAACCGATCCAACCGGTTCAGCCGGGTTCAGCCCGGGTTCAGCCGGCCGACGGGCCCGCCGACGGCTTCCGCAGCCGCTCCGCCAGCCTTGCCAGCGGGTCGGCCAGCCCCAACAGCTCCTCGGCCCCGGACCGCCCATCCCGGCCGTCGGTCAGCCCGGCCCGCTGGGCCTGCTCCCGGCCGGCCCCGGAAGCCCCGCCGGCAGGCCCGGAGGTACCACCAGCGGCCGTGTCCCCGGCCACGCCGCCCCCGGTGCCCGCGCCGCCCGACGTGTCCCAGTGCCGCAGCGCCCCCGCCTCGCTCTCGCACTCCTGGCTGAGCCGGCGCAGCTCGTCGTCCGCGAACCGGTGCATTCGGTCCTGGGCGGCCCAGCGCATCGTCTCGGCGGAGTGGGTGATCCGCCCGGCCCGTTCCCGCAACTCGGGGAGCTTGGCCGCGATCCGCCCGGAGTCCGGCTCGCGCTCCAGGATCCTCAGCTCGCCGTCGAGTTCCGCCGCGTGGGCGTCCAGCCGTCGCAGCAGGGCGAGCGACTCGCCGAGCTGGCCGTCCTGGGCGAGACCGCTCTCCAGGACCTGGCGGGTGCCCTCCAGCGAGGTCCGCAGCCCGAGCCGGACGGCCGAGATCTGGCCGTGCGGGCCGGGCTTGGTGTAGGTCTTCGCCTTGAGGGTGACGTTCTCGACCGCGCGCCGGGCGTTGGCCTCGTGCCGCTCGACCTTCCTGGCGACCGCCTTCGCGGCCTTCACCGTGCCCACGACGGCCAGCGTCACCATCGCCAGTCCGAAGAGCAGGGCCAAGCCGACCATCACGCCGAGCATGTCCATCACGAACCACCTTCCGCCAGCCGAACCGGCCCCCACCGGGCCCAACGCGGGCCGGTCCACCGAGGGTTCCACGGTAGCCGCCGCGCGGGGTCCGGGGGCAGTGCAAACAGGGCTCCACAACCGAGATCAGGGACAGATCGGGGATCTCCCCCAGAGCCGGCCCCCGGGAGTCCCGCTCAACCCCAGGAGTCCCGGGCGGCCCCGAAACCAGTCCCACTCAGCCCCGAAGCCCCGCCGGGCGAACCACCCGACTCAAGGTAGCCCGGCCCGAGAAGGCCCCTCCCCTGCCCGGGGAGCACCAGTCCGGGGAGCGCCCGCCCGAAAACCACCCGGCCCGCGACGACGACAGAAGGCGCCGACCGGGGGCGCCGACCGGACGAACCGGCCCGCGCCCCCAGTCCGCGGACGGGCACCGACAGCGCCCGCCGCCCCGCCCTACGCCCGGCCCCCCTACGCCCGAGCTCCCTACATCCGCCCTCGCTACGCCCGAGCCCCCTTCGTCCGCGGTCGCTACGCCCGCGCCGCCAGCAGCTCCCGCACCAGGCGCATGGCCTCCGGCACCTCCACGTGGTCGTCCGGTGTGGCCCCGAAGTGCGCGCCCGCCGCCGTCAGCACCGCCGTGGCGCCCAGCCCGGCCACCAGGTCGCGTGCGTGCGTGGCCGGGTCCGGCTGGTTGACCACGTCGTCCAGGGCCTGGAGGACGCGGAAGCCGTCCGCCGCGGCCCGGATCCGCGCCCAGTCGAACGGCTCGGCGAAGAACTCCTCCACCGACCAGCTCTTCGGCCTGTTCTGGTACCGCCTGCTGGTCGGCCACGCCCCGCTCGACCCGGCCGAGGCACCCGCGCACGTCTCCCGCTTCCTCGACGGGCTCCGGAGCACCTGACCACCCCGCCGAGCCACACGAAGCACCCCAGGCCCCCCGGGCCCCGGCCCCCACCGATCCGGGGAGCCCACCGCCCCGGGGAGCCGTGCGGTCCGGAGAGCCCGGCGGCCGGAAGCACGCGCAAGCACACGGACAACAGGCACACGGACAAGACGAACGGGCGGGCGCCCCGAAGGACGCCCGCCCGCACACCACAGCCGTCGGCCGTCAGCCATCAGCCATCAGCCATCAGCCATCGACCGTCAGCCCGTGACGATGTTCACCAGCTTCGGCGCCCGCGCGATGACCTTGCGCACCGGCGCGTCCCCGATCGCCGCCACGACGGCCGGGTCGGCCATCGCCAGCGCCTCCAGCTCGGCGTCGGAGATCGACGGCGCGACCTCCAGCCGGGCCTTGACCTTGCCCTTGATCTGCACGACGCAGGTCACCGACTCGTCCACCACGTACGCCGGGTCGGCGACCGGGTAGTCGGTGTGCGCCAGCGACTCGCCGTGGCCCAGCCGGCGCCACAGCTCCTCGGCGATGTGCGGGGCCAGCGGCGCGACCATCAGCACCAGCTGGTCGGCCACCGACCGCGGGGTGGAGCCGCGCTTCACCAGGAAGTTGTTCAGCTCGATCGCCTTGGCCACGGCCGTGTTGAAGCGCAGCCCGGCCATGTCGCCGCGGATGCCGTCGATCGCCTTGTGCAGCGCGCGCAGCGTCGCCTCGTCCGGCTCCTCGTCGGTGACGACCAGCTCGCCGGTGGCCTCCGAGACGACGTTGCGCCACAGCCGCTGCAGGAAGCGGTACGAGCCGACGACCGCGCGGGTGTCCCAGGGGCGGGAGACGTCCAGCGGGCCCATCGACATCTCGTACAGGCGCAGCGTGTCGGCACCGTACTCGTCGGCGATCTCGTCGGGGGCGACGGCGTTCTTCAGGGACTTGCCCATCTTGCCGGCCTCGCGCTTGACGGGCTCGCCCTGCCAGAAGTACTTGCCGTCGCGCTCCTCGACCTCGGCGGCGGGCACCGGGAAGCCGCGCTCGTCGCGGTAGACGTCGGCGGTGATCATGCCCTGGTTGAACAGCTTGTGGAACGGCTCGACCGAGGAGACGTGGCCCAGGTCGTGCAGCACCTTGTGCCAGAAGCGTGCGTACAGCAGGTGCAGCACCGCGTGCTCGGCGCCGCCGACGTACAGGTCGACGCCGCCGGCCGGCTTCTGCTCGGTCGGGCCCAGCCAGTACCGCTCGTTGGCGGGGTCGACGACGCGCGAGCCGTTGGACGGGTCGACGTAGCGCAGCTCGTACCAGCACGAACCGGCCCAGTTGGGCATGGTGTTGGTCTCGCGGCGATAGGTCTTCGGGCCGTCGCCCAGGTCCAGCTCGACGTTGACCCAGGCCTCGTTGCGCGACAGCGGGGTCTTCGGCGAGGAGGTGGAGTCGTACGGGTCGTAGGTGTGCGGCGAGTAGTCGTCGACCTCGGGGACCTCGACCGGCAGCATCGACTCGGGCAGCGCGTGCATGACGCCGTCCTCGTCGTAGACGATCGGGAAGGGCTCGCCCCAGTACCGCTGACGGCTGAACAGCCAGTCGCGCAGGCGGTAGTTGACGGTGCCCTCGCCGATGCCGCGCTCGGCCAGCCACCCGGTCACGTGGGCCTTGGCGTCGACGACGCTCAGCCCGTTCAGCGACAGGTCGCCTTCGGAGCGCTCGGAGTTGACGATGACGGAGTCGTAGGTGTCGAAGGCGTCGTCCCAGGCCGACGGGTCCTCGCCGCGCCCGTCCGTGGGCTCGACGACGCAGCGCATCGGCAGGGCGAAGGCCCGGGCGAACGCGAAGTCGCGGTGGTCGTGGGCGGGGACGGCCATGATGGCGCCGGTGCCGTAGCCCATCAGCACGTAGTCGGCGATGAACACCGGGACGGGCCGGCCGCTGACCGGGTTCACCGCGTAGGCGCCGGTGAAGACGCCGGTCTTGACCTTGGCCTCGACCTGGCGCTCGACGTCCGACTTGGCGGCGGCCTCGGCGCGGTAGGCGGCGACGGCCTCGGCGGGGGTGGCGGCGCCACCGGTCCACTCGGCGGGAACGCCCTCCGGCCAGGCGGCGGGGACGATCGAGTCGACCAGGCCGTGCTCGGGCGCCAGGACCATGTAGGTGGCGCCGAACAGGGTGTCGGGCCGGGTGGTGAAGACGGTGATCTTCTGGTCGCCCGGGGCCGCGAAGTCGACCCGGGCGCCTTCGGAGCGGCCGATCCAGTTGCGCTGCTGCAGCTTGATGGCCTCGGGCCAGTCCAGCAGGTCCAGGTCGGAGATCAGGCGGTCCGAGTACGCGGTGATGCGCATCATCCACTGGCGCAGGTTGGACTTGAACACCGGGAAGTTGCCGCGCTCGGAGCGGCCGTCCGCGGTGACCTCCTCGTTGGCCAGCACGGTGCCCAGGCCGGGGCACCAGTTGACCGGCACCTCCTTGGAGTACGCCAGCCGGTACTCGCCCAGCAGCTCGTCGCGGCCGGCGGCGGACAGCTCCGCCCAGGTGCCGCCGCCCGGGACGTCACGGGTGCCGGCCTCGAACTGCGCGATCAGCTCGGCGATCGGGCGGGCCTTGCCGGCCTCCTCGTCGTACCAGGAGTTGAAGATCTGCAGGAAGATCCACTGCGTCCAGCGGTAGTACTCCGGGTCGATCGTGGAGATCGAGCGGCGCGGGTCGTGGCCCAGGCCCAGCCGGCGCAGCTGCTGGCGCATGTTGGCGATGTTGGCCTCGGTGGAGACCCGCGGGTGGGTGCCGGTCTGCACCGCGTACTGCTCGGCGGGCAGGCCGAAGGCGTCGTAGCCCAGCGTGTGCAGCACGTTGTGGCCGGTCATCCGCTGGTAGCGGGCGTAGACGTCGGTGGCGATGTAGCCCAGCGGGTGGCCGACGTGCAGGCCCGCGCCCGAGGGGTACGGGAACATGTCCATGATGAAGCTGTGCGGCTTCGCGGCGACGTCACCGGCGGCCGGGTCGGCCAGGTCGCCGGCCGGGTTGGGGGCGTGGAACGTCCCTTCCTTCTCCCAGATGTCCTGCCAGCGGGACTCGATCTCCGCCGCCAGGGTGGCGCTGTACCGGAACGGCTCGGTTGCGGCCTCGGCCGCGCCGGAAGCAGGGGTCGTCTCGCTCATGGTCCTTCAGGCTCCATCGATGTCAGTGGGCGAACCGGGCCGGTGACCGGACGGGTGACCGGCCGCGGACGGCCAAGGCGGTGAGGCGGTTTCGGAAAAGGCGGTGGAAAACAAAAAAGCCCCTCGCAGGAGGGGACGCCACGCCGACTCCGGCAGCCGCCCGTGAGCGGGGCCGGTCCTGGTCAGCGCGGCCGGCTAAGGAGCAGGCGCACGGTTCGCATGGGCTCAGGGTACCGCAAGGGCCTCAGGCCTCTCCCGGCAATCCCGCCCGGGAGGCCGCGTCGAAGTCGCGCAGCGCCCGGGCGACCCGCTCGGACTGCATTCCGGCGGCCAGGGCGCGGGCCCGGTCGGCGGTGGCGGCGGCCTCCCGGTGGCGGCCGGTGCGCCGCTGGGAGTCGGCCAGCCTGACCATCAGCAGCGCCCTGGCCCGGGCCCGGCCGGGGCCGAGGCCGTCCACCGCCCCGGCGAGCAGGGACTGGGCGCGGCGGTGGTCACCGAGGAAGAGGTACCCCTCCCCCACCATGCCCGCGAGGTCCGCCCGCAGCTCCCCGACCCCTCCGGCCACCGCGGTGCCGTGCCCGCCCGCCGCCGCGGAGACGGCCCCGGAGCCCCGGCCGACGGGCCCGGGAACACCCCCGGCAGCACCGTCGAAAACACCCCCGGCAACACCGTCGGCAACACCGTCGGCAACACCGTCCAAGGCACCCCCGCCGACACCTCCGGCAGCACCCCCGCCGACGCCTTCGCCGGCATCCCCCGCCAACCCGTCCAGCTCCGCGAACGCCCGCTCGGCCGCCCTCCGCGTCTCCTCGGGCTCGCCCCGCCGCCCGTGCGCCCGGGCGATCCGCCCGAGCTGCACCGCCCGGTCGGCCGGACCCAGCGCGTCCCCGGCCGCCTCCAGCGCCCCGGAGAGCGCACCGACGGCGTCCAGCCCACGTACGTCCAGCCCCCGTCCCCCCGTGCTCTGGGTGGCCAGCACCACCAGGCAGCCGACCACGCCCACTCCCAGCCGCAGCTCCCCGCTGAGGTGCGCGGCCCGCAGTGCGGCGACGAACGCCCGCTGGGCGGCCGCCTCGTGCCCGAGGTCGTACGCGGCCCAGCCCGCCAGCCGGGCGAACCGGGCGGCCGTCCCGTACAGCGCGCGGCCGAGCTGCTCGTCGTACCCGCCGAGCTCCAGGAGCTTGGCGACGAGGGCCAGCTCGGCCCGGGCCGGGCCGAGCACCAGGCCGCCGCCGTAGGCCCGCTCCAGCCGCTGCTTGCTCCGGTGGGAGTGTCCGAGGTCGCCCACCAGGCCGGGGTCGATCCGCAGCGCGCCCTCGCCGCCGCCGACCGGTGGCGGCGGCACGGCCAGGCGCCGGGCGGCCTGGTCGAGGTCGGCGCCGCGGAAGAGGTCGGTGAGGCGGACCGGCCCGGCGTCGGCCGCCGCCTCGCGCAGCGCGGTCTGCGCGGTGTCGGCGGTCCACGGGTCGGTGAGCAGGTTCGGCGAGAGGATCTTGGCGCCGCGGTTGCCGCCCATCCGGCCCCAGAGCTGCTCGTAGGTGACGGCGATGCCGAGGGCGCGGCCGAGCACCTCGCAGACGGCCTGGTCGTGCGGGCTGCGCGGCACCATGCCGCGGTCGCGCCACTTGTACGGGGCGGTGGAGCTGATCGCCAGGCCGGGCGGCAGGGCGAGGCTCACCTCGCGGGCGAGCCGCTCCGGGTTCCAGCCCAGCTGGTGCAGTATCCGGGCCAACTCCTCGTTGCGCCTGCGCTCCAGATCGGCCATGGCACGACGGTAGCGGTCCCCCGGGGCCGGCCGCCGAACCGTTCACGAAAACCGGCCGCCCCCGCACCGCCGGCCACTGCCGGGGGAACGCCGAAGGAACGCCGAGGACCACCCCACGAGAATCGTCCGGGGAACGCCGAAGGCCGCCCCCCGAAACGGGAGGCGGCCTTCGATTCCTGTGGAGCTACGGGGAATTGAACCCCGGACCTCTTGCATGCCATGCAAGCGCTCTACCAACTGAGCTACAGCCCCTTGACCTGCGTTGTCACCGGAGGTTTTCCTCTGTTTCCTTCGGTTTCCCTCGGCGACATCGACTACTTTACACGGTCGAAGGGGTGCTCCACTAATCCGTTGTCGCAGGCCCTACCCCGCGGACCGCCGGGTGCGGGCGGCGAAGACCACGGCGAGCGCGACGGCGCCCGCGATGACGGCGGTGGTCACCAGCAGCGCGTGCCCGGAGTCGCGGGCCGGAGCCGGCAGGTCGACCCCTCCGAGGAAGACCGAGCCGAGCACCGCCACCCCGACCACCTGACCGAGCTGGATGACCGTCACCATCACGCCGCTGGCGTCCGCCGCGTCCGCCGGGGCGACGCCCCCCAGCGCCCGGGCGAACAGCGGCGCGTACCCGCAGCCCGCGACCAGCCCGAGCACGGTCATCAGCACCAGCGCCACCGGGCCGATCTCCGCACCGCCGCCCAGCAGCACGCCGAGCAGCAGGTAGCCGGGGGCGAGCAGCACGGTGGCGAGCACCGGCAGGACGCCGTGCAGCCGGGCGGGCAGCCGCTGCCAGCGCAGGCTGGAGACCCCGAAGCCGACCGCGACCGGCGCCGAGCAGAGCCCGGCCCGCAGCGCGCTGTGGCCGAGCCCGGCCTGCTGGTGGAGGGCGAAGGAGAACAGGAAGCCCGAGAAGGCCGCCATGATCATGAACAGGCCGCCCGCTGCCGGGCGCAGCCCGGGTGCCCGCAGCACCCGGCCGGAGATCAGCGGCTGGCCGCCGCGCCGGGCGATCCCGCGCTCGACCACGGCGAACAGGGCGAACAGGACGGCGCTGCCGGCGAGCATCGCCCAGCCCCAGACCGGCCAGCCCAGCTCGTGGCCGAGCACCAGGGGCACCACCAGCAGCCCGAGCGCCGCACCGAGCACCACCAGGCCGGGGATGTCGAGGCCGCGGCCGCGGTCGCCCGGCAGCTTCGGCAGCAGCCGGGCGCCGGCCGCCAGCAGGGCCAGCCCGATCGGCACGTTGACCAGGAACACCGGGCGCCAGCCCGTACCGAACAGGTCGGCGCTGACCAGCACCCCGCCGAGCACCTGGCCGATGGCCATGCCCCCCGCCAGCACCGCCGAGTAGAGGCCGAGCACCCGTGTGCGGGCGGCGCCGGTGAAGGTCTGCTGGAGCAGGCTCATCACCTGGGGCACCATCAGGGCCGAGCCGGCGCCCTGGAGCAGCCGGAAGGCGATCAGCCAGCCGGTCGCCGGGGCGAGGCCGCAGGCGAGCGAGGCGGCGGTGAAGACGGCCAGGCCGAGCTGGAACAGCCGGCCGTAGCCGTGGCGGGCGCCGAGCCGGGCGCCCGTGATGAGCAGCACCGCGTAGGCGATGGTGTAGCCGGCGATGACCAGCTGGAGGGCGGCGCCGGAGGCGTTCAGGTCGGTGCGGATGGTCGGGACCGCGACATTGACGATGGAGACGTCCAGGACGGCCATGAACTGGCCGCAGAGGACGAGTGCGAGGAGCAGCCCGGGCCGGGCGGCCGGGCCGGGGGTGGTGCTGCCGGCCACTGCGGGCCGGATCTGAAGGTCCGTCATGGACCAAGCGTGCGGCCGGGCCGGTACTGGTGGTTAGAGCCTGCTGATCCTGGTACTGGCAGCACCTGTCTGCGCCGCGCGGCCTGCGGCACGATGGCGGGTATGACCACCGTGGACGACCGCACCGTCACCCCCGCCGGGCCCCGCCCGCAGGACCGCCGCCGGACGGAGCTGGCCCGGTACCTCAAGGCCTGCCGGGCCCGGGTCACGCCCGAGGACGTCGGCCTGCCGCCCGGCCTGCGCCGCCGGACGCCGGGGCTGCGCCGCGAGGAGGTGGCGCAGCTCGCCGGGGTGGGGGTCACCTGGTACACGTGGCTGGAGCAGGGGCGGCCGATCAACGCCAGCGAGCAGGTGCTGCTGGCGGTGGCCCGGGCGCTGCGGCTGGACGGCACCGAGCGGGAGCACCTGTTCCGGCTGGCCGGGGTGTCCGCCGCCACGCTGCCGTCGGGGCCCGAGCCCCTGGTGCTGGACCCGTCGACCCAGGTCATCCTCGACGCGCTGGCGCCGCTGCCGGCGGCGGTCTCCAACACCCGGTTCGACGTGCTGCTGTACAACCGGCCGTACGAGTCGCTGTTCGGCACCAACCGGGTCCGGACGGACACCGGCCGCTTCAACAGCATCTGGTGCACGCTCCTCGCGCCGCCGTGCTGCAACCCCTTCCTGAACCGGGACGAGGCGCTGCCCCGGATGGTCGCGGTGCTGCGCTCCGCCTACGGCAAGCACGTCGGCGAGCCGGCCTGGGAGGAGCACGTCCAGAAGCTGTCGGCGCGCAGCGCGCTCTTCCGGGAGCTGTGGGAGCGCCAGGAGGTGGCGCCGCCGGAGACGTGGCTGCGGGTGTTCAACCACCCGGTGGTCGGGGCGGTGCGGCTCAACGCCTCGTACCTGACGATGCCCGGGGTGCCGGAGACGTACGTGGTGGTCTACGTCCCGGAGGGGGCGCAGGACCGCGAGCGGATCGAGCAGCTCTCCGCTCTGCCGCCCGGCGGCTGGCTGCGCCCCTGCCACCAGTCCGGCTACGAGTGAGCCCGGTGACGGGTGCCCGGACGGCGGCAGCGGGCGCGTCCACGGACGCCCCGGTGGAGGTGCCCGCCGGGACGCGCCCCCGGAGGGGGTGCCCCGGGAACGCCGAAGGCCGCCACCCGGTGGGTGGCGGCCTTCCTGCTGTCTGTGGAGCTACGGGGAATTGAACCCCGGACCTCTTGCATGCCATGCAAGCGCTCTACCAACTGAGCTACAGCCCCGCGACACGCACGGCCCTCGCGGACCGCAGGTGCGGAGTGGAGCTACGGGGAATTGAACCCCGGACCTCTTGCATGCCATGCAAGCGCTCTACCAACTGAGCTACAGCCCCGCACTCACCGGATTTCCCGCTTCCCGTTTTCCGGTCTGCGTTTCCTCCGTGCGAACGAGGAAGACTCTAACTGGTCAGGCCCGGAACTGCGAAATCCGCCCCCGCAGGCACCCCTCCGGCGTCCCTCAGGTGTCGTCGCCGATGACCGGCTGCGGCAGGGTGCCCGCGTTGTGCTCCAGCAGGCGCCAGCCGCGCGCGCCCCGGCCCAGCACGGACCAGCAGCAGTTCGACAGGCCGCCGAAGCACTCCCAGAGCTCGGGCTCCAGGCCGAGCAGCCGCCCGAGCATGGTGCGGATGGTCCCGCCGTGGCTGACCACCACCAGGGTGCCGTTCTCCGGCAGCTTCCCGACCGCGTCGAGCACCACCGGCACCGAGCGGTCGGCCACCTCGGTGGAGAGCTCGCCGCCGCCGCGGCGGACCGGCTCACCCTGCGCCCAGGCCGCGTACTCCTCGGGGAAGCGTTCGCGGATCTCGGCGTTGGTGAGCCCCTGCCAGGAGCCGGCGTAGGTCTCGCGCAGCCCCTCGTGGTGCTGCACGTCCAGGCCGGTGACCGTGGCCAGCTCGTCGGCGGTGCGCCGGGCGCGCTGGAGGTCGGAGGAGATCAGCAGGTCGGGACGCAGGCCGGAGAGCAGCCGGGCCGCCCGCTGGGCCTGCAGGACGCCCTGGCCGGTCAGCTCGATGTCCGTGGTGCCCTGGAAGCGCGATTCGAGGTTCCAGGAGGTCTGGCCGTGCCGCCAGAAGACGATGCGCGGACCCCGCGCGTCCCGGCTCAGCTGTAGTCCTCGGCGCCGAAGTCGTCCGCCGGGGCGGCCTCGGCCGGCGAGACGGCGTTGCCGGCCTCGTCGGTGTGCGCGTCGGGGCGGTTGCGCGAGGCGAGCGCGTCGGCCGGGAGCGGGAGCTCGGGGCAGTCCTTCCAGAGGCGGTCCAGGGAGTAGAAGGAGCGCTCCTCGGCGTGCTGGACGTGCACCACGATGTCCAGGTAGTCGAGCAGGATCCAGCGGCCCTCGCGCTCGCCCTCGCGGCGCACCGGCTTGATGTCCAGCTGCTCGCGCAGCTGGTCCTCGATCTCCTCGGCGATCGACTTGACCTGACGGTCGTTGTTCGCGGAGGCGATCAGGAAGGCGTCGGTGATCGACAGCACCTCGCTGACGTCGAACGCGATGATGTTGTGCGCCAGCTTGTCGGCCGCAGCCTGGGCGGCGACGGTGATCAGGTTCTGGCTGTGCTCGGTGGCGGTCACGGTGTTCTTCCGGCTCGGCTGCTTGGGGGCGGGCCCGGCACGCGGCCGGGCATCGCATTCCAGGATCTCACGCCGCCCGGGCGGCCCCGGAACCGTTTTCCGGGGCCGCCCGGGCCCGCCCGTGCAGGGCGGGGCCGGGCAGAGCCGCGCTACTGGGCCTTCGGCGGCTGGTAGTCCTTGCCGAGGACCAGCACCAGGTCGGCGTTCTGCGCGTCGGTGACCTTCTTGGCCGCCGTCTCCGGCAGGTTGAGGCTGATCGCCAGGGACTTCGCCGCGGCCTGCCGGGCGTCGTCGGTGTAGCGGATCTCACTGGCCGCCTGCGGCGTGCCCTTCGCCCCGCCGGGGACGAAGGTGAGGCCCGCGTTGACGACCTGGACCTGTGCGGCGGCGGCCGCCTGGTCGTTGCCGGTGGCGTCCTGGATGGAGACGCGGGCCGGGGCGTCGCCGGTGGTGGCGGACTTCACCGTGCTGCCGAGGACGTCCTTGACCTGCTTGCCGGCGGTGGCCTCGTCCAGGGAGCCGTCCGGCTTGACGGTCAGCGCGCTGGTGCCGAGGTGGCCGTCCTTCGCCTGCTGGGCGAGCTGGACCAGCACCCCGGCCAGGGCGTCCTCGGGCAGCGACGGGTCGAGCACCGCGTTCATCCGGTGCACGTCGTCCTTGGCGTCCTTGAACTCGGTCGGCATGGTGCGCACCACCGCGTCCATCACCTGGCCGAACCGGGCCAGCTGGGCGTCCCGGTTCTCGCCGGGCGCCTGGAGGGTGGCGTAGGCGACCGCCGCCTTTCCGCTGAGCAGGGTGTTCTTCCCGGCGGCGGCGAGCACCTTGCCGTCGGCCTTGCCGCCCTCGTGGGTCTCGGCGTTGGTGTCGACCCGGACGCCGCCGAGCTGGGCGACCAGCAGTTCCAGGTAGGGGGTGTCCAGCCGCCAGGTGCCGGCCACCGGGGCGCCGAGCACGGTGGCGAGGCCGTCGCGGGTGGCGGACGGGCCGAGGCTGTCCATGGCCTGGCCGACGGTGGTGACCGGCGGGTCGCCGGGGCCGGGCAGCCGCAGGGTGTCCGGCAGCAGCAGCACGGTGCCCTTGTGCCCGGCGGAGTCGTTGACCAGCAGCGCGCTGGAGACCTTGCCCGTGAGGTCGCGCAGGTGCACCACGTTGACCTGGCGCGGGCCGGCCGCGCTCGCCGCGCTCTGCTTGTCCTCGCCGGTGAACCACAGGTAGCCGCCGGCACCGGCCGCCGCGAGCGCCAGCACCACGCCGGCGCCGATCAGCCGGGTGCGCAGCTTGCGGCGGCGCTCGGCGCGCACCTCGCTGCGGGACTCGGCGAACTTCAGCCAGTCGATGACGTCCTCGGACTCCTCCGCCTCCTCGTCGACGAAGGTGAACTCGCCGGTGGCGTAGTCGTCCTTGGGCGCCTTGCCGGCGCCGCCGGTCCTGGCCGCGCGGCTCCCGCCGACCTGTTCGGACGGCGGCTCGGGCCGGGCGGGCGCAGCGGCGGCCGCGGCCGGCCGGG